>JBJKQB010000345.1:0-5373 GCA_046705825.1 Candidatus Acidiferrales bacterium | reverse complement strand
CCACTGCTTTTATTCCCCGATCGCGAATCACGGGATTCTAACCACTAGCCACTGCTTTTATAGCCATGGCTCACTCATACCTCAGGGCAACCATCGGATCGACTTTCATCGCCCGCCGCGCCGGGATGTAGCAGGCCGCAGCCGCCACCACAGCCAGAAGAACCGCCACGCCCACAAAGGTCAGCGGATCGGTGGGCTTGATTTGGAAAAGCAGACTCTGCAACACCCGGACAACCGCCAGGGCGCCGACGATTCCCACAACTATCCCTGCCCCAGCCAGCAACATGCCTTCGCAAATCATCATGCGCATTACGCCGGCCGGCTGGGCGCCCAGCGCCATGCGAATGCCGAGTTCGCGCCTGCGCCGCGACACTTCGTACGACAGCAACCCGTACAATCCCACGCACGCCAGCACCAGAGCCAGCAAGCCAAAGAAGCCTGACAGCCGCGCAATCAGACGCTCCTGCGACAGCAACCGGTCGATCTGCGCGGTTTGCGTTCTGATATTGAAGAGCGGAACGGCGGAATCGACGCGCGCGGCGACCTCGCGCACGACGCTAACCAGAGTTCCCGGATCCATGGCCGTCCGCATTTCGAACTGCACTCCGCGATTGACCACCGGGATGAACGCCAGAGGCCCTATGGGAGTCCGCAAATCGCCATACTTTGTGTCTCCGACCACGCCGACAATCTGTAATGTGCGGTTCGACCGGCTGACTTCCTTGCCCAGCGGATTCTGATTCGCAAAATACTTGCGTGCGAAGGATTCGTTGACCATCATCGCCAGCGGCGCTTGATTGGCCGCCGCACGGGCCCCTCTCGGGGCCTCCTGCGCGGATACGGCCTCGGCGATGTCCGCTGGCGTAAAGGCGCGGCCCGCGCGCAGAGGAATATACATCGTGGAAAAGAATTCCGGGCCCACCGCGAGCATATAGGTACTGGCGTTCTCGTTTGCCGGCTGCCCTTCGATGTGAACACCTGTGCTCCACCAACCGTTGTCAAGCAAACTGTCGGAAGAATAACTGACGGATGTCACTCCCGGCAGAGCCGCAAGCTGGGTCTGTAGGTCACGATACAGATTTCGAATCTGCGCGGGGCTGTAGCCAAGAAGCGTGGGATCAATTCCGAAAAGCAGTACGTTCTGCGGATCGAAGCCGGGATTGATGCTGCGCAGATTTTCAAGCGTGCGCACCAGAAGTCCGGCGCCCACGAGCACCACGACGCTCAGCGCAATCTGCGCCACCACTAGTCCATTGCCCGCGCTCAACCGGCGGCCTCCGGGCCGCGCCACGACGGGTGAACGTCCCGCCCCTTCTTTGAGCACGGGCGTCAGGTCCACCCGGGCGCCATGCAACGATGGCCCAAGGCCGAAAAGAATTCCCGTGGAAATCGATACCAGGGCGGTGAACGCAAGAACGCGCGCGTCGATTCCAAACGAAAAGGCCAGCGACTGCTCTGAGCCGTTTCGCAGCAGCGAAACGAGTACGTCTCGGCCCCACCACGCGAAGGCAACACCCAGCGCCCCTCCGGCGATGGAGAGCAAAACACCCTCGGTTAAAAGTTGGCGGATGATGCGCGCGCGGCCCGCTCCAAGCGCGCGGCGAACAGCCATTTCCCTTTCGCGCCCCGCCGCCCGCGCCAGCGTCAGGCCGGCAACGTTCGCGCATGCGATGAGCAAAATCATTCCCACGGCGATCCCAAGAACGTAAATCGGCTCGGCGATACGATCGCGCTCGTAGGAGAGCGCGCTCCAAGCTTGCGTAACGGCCATGCGCGGATTCGCATCTTCGGTGAAGAACGGTTTGGCACCATGCAATACCTCATTGCGGAAAATAACGTTTGCCGCCGCCTGCGCCTGTCCGACGGAAACACCCGGCTTAAGGCGAGCAACGGCCACCAGCCAGACATCGTGGTCGTTATTGAGTTTGATTTTCCAATCGGCGGGCGTGACACGCGGGGCTATCGCTGCAGGAATCCACATGTCCTGCGATTTCCCGGGCGTCAGTGTGGTGAAGTTCGGATCCGCGACCCCGACAATGGTAAACGCAATGTCGTTCAAAAAAACCGAGCGTCCGATGACCGAAGCCGATGCCCCGAAGGCACTTTTCCAGTAACTGTACGCGAGCACAGCGACAGGAGCAGCTGCCACGGTATCATCCGATGGGATGATGGTGCGCCCGATGGCCGCGCGGACTTGCAGCGTATTGAAGTAATCTCCCGTCGCAAGCACGGCCCGCACGGTGGAAGGCGCACCGTTGCCGGAAAGGGCGAGTTGCACGGGCCCGGCGAACGCCGCCACGCTGGAAAAAACGTTTGCGCGCGATTGCAGCGCCTGGAACATCGAGTAGGAAATCGAGCAACTGGCCGCGCCTTCGCCTTCTCGCTTGACCTCGCAGTCGCCGAAGTCGCTCTCATCCAGATCCTTTGGGCTTTTCTTCGCCGTCCAATGCAACACCACGAGCCTTTGCGCGTCGGGCACCGGCAGGGCGCTGAGCATCACCCCATTCACGACGCTGAAGATCGCGGTGTTGGCGCCGATGCCGAGGGCGAGCGTCAGTACGGCGATGGCGGTGAAGCCGGGGGACTTGCGCAACATGCGCAGGCCGTAACCAATGTCCTGCCAGACCGAATAGAGAAACATCTGTGCGTCGGCGGCGATCACGCGCTCCTTCATCGCAGCACGGCTGCCGAACCGCAGGACCGCCTGCCGCCGCGCCTCTTCCGGCGACATCCCGGTTGCGATGTTGTCCGCCGCGCGCATTTCGATGTGCGACCGCAGCTCTTCCTCGATCTCACTGTCCACGCGCTGCCGCCGGAAGAGATTCAGCACTCTGCGCACCGTCCCCATCGGCTCACTCCTGTTGCACCGCTTCCGCCTTAGGTTCCAATGTAGCGCCGGGCTTCAGTCTGGCATCATTGGGAGGCCGGCGAAATCGTTGTAAAGATCGCAGCCCCTGAAGCCGCGATTCCGATTTCTCCCGCATTCCCAAACCAGAGCACCATCCCATCGGCTCATTCCTGTCGCAGGGGTTCCGCCTTAGGTTCCAACGTAGCGCCGCGGTCTTCAGCGCGGCAGGGCTCCCCTCCAATTACGCCCCCGACCCACCCGCGACTTGCGCCTTCTCGCTTTGCAGCGGCCGCTGCAAACGCCTCCGCCGTTCCGCGCCAGTTCGTCGAGCGTTCCTGCGGAGCGGCGACGGAGGCCGCAAAAAAAGAGAATCCAAGGCTCCCTGCGCCAATCAGCAAATTAAAAACCACCGGCATAAATCACCCATCCGCGTAGCGCAGCACCGCGCGCACGCCTTTCACGACCTGTTCGAAATTTTCTTCGGCCTTGCGCAATTCCTTCTGGCCCACAGGCGTCAACCGGTAATACTTCGCCTTGCGGTTCGTCTCCGTCAGTTTCCACTCCGAGCGGATCCATCCGTTCTGCTCCATGCGGTGCAAAGCGGGATAGAGCGAACCCTCCTCGACCGACAGCAGCTCGTCCGACGCGCGCTGGATGTGCAGCACGATACCGTAGCCGTGCAACTCGCCCAGCTGCGACAGCGTTTTCAGCACCAGCAAGTCCAGGCTTCCCTGCAGATCGTTTTTGGCCATGCCGTACCCCTAGACAACTCAGCAGTCGCCAGCCTAACCCTAGACGCATAGGGGTGTCAACGCTTCTCTCGCGCCCCCTCAGACCTCGATAGAAATGTCCCCCCTTAACTCGGTAGAAATGTCCCCTTGCGCCCTCAGCCCCAAAACCGCGAGCGCGCCTCCTCCGAATATGGGACAATTCGCCGTTACACCAATCGTGGGGGCCATGCGCTCTAAGGCGCAAATAACACCTTTTTAAGCGCATTTATACAGCATGAATGCTGCTCTCGCGGGCGCACTCATTTTTCGCTTTTATTTCGCTTTTGTTTCGCTCTTCGGTTTGAGGTCGGCGCAGCAGAAATACGGTTCGCATAGCGTTCCAAGCGCATCCAAATTCGGGCAGCACGGAACAGGGGAGACTTGATGGGAGCAGGAGTATCGATTTTTGCCGCGTTTATTGCGGGCCTGGTGTCCTTCCTTTCGCCCTGCGTCTTGCCGCTGGTCCCGGGCTACATGTCGATGCTGTCGGGAATCGGCGTGGAACAGTTGAAGGAAGGCAATGCCCCGCGCGCGGAAGTGTTCAATTCCGCCCTCGCTTTCGTGCTCGGCTTCTCGATCGTCTTCGTCGCCTTTGGAGCGTCGGCCAGCGCGGTGGGCACTTTCCTGCGCGAAAATCGCACGTTTTTGACGCCCATCGCCGGCGCGCTGATTCTTCTGTTCGGGCTGCACTTGATCGGCTGGCTGGCAAAAATCACGGTGCGCGCCGGATTCATCATCGGCGGGCTGCTGATTGCGGTGGGCGTGGTTCTGAATATTTGGCCGCAGATTGCCGCGGATCAAGTGAGCCCGATTCAATTTTATTCCGTGGCGGTGATTTTTCTGTTTGGTCCGGCGCTGGCGCGCTGGCTGAATCGCGACGTGCATCTCCGCGGGGTCGGCGGCAAAACGGGCGCGGGCGGCAAGCCCGGGATCGTCAGCGGGTTTCTTCTGGGCTTCGCCTTCGCCTTTGGCTGGACTCCTTGCATTGGCCCTATCTTGACCACGGTGCTGACGCTGGCGGCCACCGAAAAGACGCTGGCCCGCGCCATTTTTCTGCTGATTTGTTATTCGGCGGGACTGGCCATACCGTTCCTGATCACCGCGCTGGGCATCGGCGGTTTCCTGAAATTCTATCAGCGCTTCCGGCGGCACCTGCACACGGTGGAGGTGCTGAGCGGCGTGCTGCTGCTGGCCATCGGCGGGCTGGTCTTCTTTAACCGCCTGACATGGCTTTCGGGTAAACTGGGATTTCTGAATTATTTCTCGAGGTAAGCGGGGTCTATAGATGGGCGGAAGTGGAGCAAGGCGAAACGGGAAGAATCTGAGCGCCGCCGCGGTTCTGGCGCTCGCGGTGGCATTTGCCGGGGTCAGCTTTTCCGGATGCGCGAAGCGGATCACTTCGAGCGATGTGAGCGTTTCGTTCCACGACGTGCATGGGAACAATGTCTCGCTGAAGCTGCCCTGCACGAACAACTGCATGGCAAGCGTGAAGGGGAAAGTGGTGCTGGTCAACTTCTGGGCCACCTGGTGCGACCCTTGCCGCGGCGAAATTCCGTCGCTGATCGACTTTCAGAAGAAATACGCGGACAAGGGTTTCACCCTGCTGGGCATTGCCATGGACGATGAGGGCGCGAAAGTGGTCGAACCCTTCGTGAAAGACACCAAGTTTGAGGTAAACGGGCAGAAGATGACCATGAATTATCCCGTCGTGATCGGCAGCGACTCGGTGGCCGACAAATTCGGAGGCCTGATTGG
>JBJKQB010000344.1:0-3409 GCA_046705825.1 Candidatus Acidiferrales bacterium | reverse complement strand
AAGGAAGGCATCTCGCTTCGCTTTGAAGCGAAGATTCCGGGGCCGGTGGTGAGTCTTGGCGCGGTGAACATGGATTTCGAATACTCCGATTATTTTGGCAGCACGCCGTCCACCGGCTATGAGACTTTGCTCTACGATTGCATGATGGGCGACCCCACGCTTTTCCAGCGCGCCGACATGGTGGAAGCAGGCTGGGGCGTGGTTCAGCCGATCCTCGATGTCTGGAACGCGCTCCCGCCGCGCGATTTCCCGAACTACGCCGCCGGCTGCTGGGGCCCGGCTGCGGCGGATGATCTGCTTCGCCGCGAGGGCCGCGAATGGCGCAACCCTTTGCTCGATGGACGCCGTGCCTCTGCGACGCCGGATCGGCCCGCGCAGCGGCCCGCCGCAGCCGCGAAATCCTGAGCTGATGCATTCGAAATCATGCCGTCCCAAGGCCCCGCGGAGAATTTGCGCCTATACCACGCATTCGGGCAACCCGGTAATCTGTTTCGCAGCGATTTGCGATTCACTTTTGTTATAATCCGCGGCATCGGCGAATGGACTTCGACCACCTTATAACCTTTTTGGAGATCGCGAAGCAGGGCAGTTTTTCGCGCGCCGGGCAGAAGCTGTACCGCTCTCAGCCCGCGGTCAGCGCGCAAATCCGCCAGCTCGAACAGGAATACGGGCAGAAGCTGTTCGACCGCGTCGGCAAGTCCGTGCGGCTGACGGTCGCGGGCGAGACTTTGCTCGAATACGCCAACCGACTGCTCACGTTGCGCAACGAATCGCTGCGCGCCGTCGCCGACCAGGCCACGACGCCGCGCGGCACGCTGGCCGTCGGCGCCAACGAAGCCACCTGCCTCTACGTGCTGCCGGACATTTTCGCCGAGTACAGCCGGCGTTATCCTTCGGTGCAAATCAGCATCTACCGCAACTTCAGCCACAAGGTGCTCGAGAAGGTCGAAGACGGCACGGTGGACGTCGGGATCGTCACCATGCCGGTGAAATCGCCGAGCCTGAAGGTGCATTCGATTTATCGCGACCGCCTGATGCTCATGGTCGCTCCTTCCAATCCGCTCGCTTCCTACAAAACGGTGACTACGGCGGACGTTGCAGAACAGCCGCTGATTTTTCCCAAAACCGGTTTCACGCGCCAGGTGCTGGACAAGCAATTCCGGCCTTATCGCGCGCACCTGCGCATCGTGATGGAGCTCGCCAGCGTCGGCATGATCAAAAAATTCGTGGCGGCCGGCCTGGGTGTCTCGCTGATCAGCGAAAGTTTTGCGCAGGACGAAGTCCGCGCCGGGCAAGTGAAGCTGATCCCGGTCTCGGACATGGAAGTGTGGCGCGAATTGGGAATCGTCTACCGGCGCGACCGCACGCTGCCACGATCCGCTGCCTCCTTCGTCGCGCTGGTTCGCCACGGCGCCGGAGCCGGCGCGAGCTCGGCCAGCGAACCCGCTGAACCTCGCCTGGTCCACAAGCGCTAAGCTCCTGCCCTGACTTGCGTTTTATTGAGTCCGGTGCCGACGACCGGAGTTAAGATCGAATTGGCCGGGGCGAAAGCATCGGCCGGGCCTTGGGAGGTGAATCATGGCGCAGACAATTACCAGCAGCCAAAGCGCGCTGCATCGTTCACTGCAGACCGTCCTTGATCCGCTGGGGACGCCCGCCGATACAAAGAAATATCTGTCGATGGCGCCGCGCCTCGACACGCTCGAAGGCTAGGCGATCTACCTTGTGGACGTAGGCTTCGCCGGCGGCTACGAATTCCTGGAACAGCTGCGCGGCTGGTTCTCGCGTCACATGCCGCAAACTCGCACCGTGCTGAAGCACAAGCCCGGCAACATGTTCATGGACGCGCCGGAGTTTTGGGACGAGATCAAGCGCGAAGGCCACGCCGTTATTTTCCGGGTCGGGGGGTGAGACGGCTGCTCCTCGGCGGTCGCCGAGCACTGCCGTAAGCTCGAAAACGATCTCGGAATTCCCACCGCTCCGATCACCACCGCGCGTTTTTCCGATTACATCCGCCGCGATCTGCAAGCGCATGGAATGCCGCTGCGATTCAGCTTCACTCCGTATCCCGTGGTCGGCATGCCTGCCGCGCGCCTCCGCGAATACGTGGAGGGAAACGATCCGGTCCGCGAAAAGCCGCTCGCGCGCGAAATTATCGACGCGCTTACGAAGCCACTCACATCCGAAGAGAAAAAGCCTGTGTTGCGCCCAGGCGCTCCGCCGCGCACCCGCTTGCTCGAACCAGACACTGAAGAAAACCTGCAGCGCCTGTTCATCGAGAATGGCTGGACCGATGGCCTTCCCATCGTGCTCCCGACGGAAGATCGCGCGGCGGAAATGCTTGAAGGCACCAGCCACGCGCCCGACGAAATCGTCGGGCAAATGGCCGTGGCGCATCGCGGCGAATACACGTCGTACACAGTCGAGAAGGTCGCAATCAACGCCGTGATGGCTGGCGCGAGGCCCGAGCATTTTCCGGTGATTTTGGCGATCGCGTCCACTGGTAATCCGGCGTTTCCGAGCTCGACCACTTCGTTCGCTGGAATGGTGGTTGTCAACGGACCGATTCGCGGCGATGTCGCGATGAACGCGGGACTCGGCGCGCTCAGCCCATTTAATTTCGCGAATTCCGTGATTGGCCGCGCATGGACTCTGATGACCATCAACCTCGGAAACGCCCGGCTGGGCGACACGCTGCTCGCATCCACCGGCCACAACCTGAATTACAACAACATGTGTTGCGCGGAAAACGAAGAAGCGAGCGTCTGGGAGCCATTCCACGTCCAGAAAGGATTCAAGAGCGACGAAAGCATCGTCAGCGTATTTCGTGGATGGAGCGTGATCAATAGCATGGGCGCGGCGAATTCAATCCGCCCCGCAACCGAAGAAACGGCGATCATGCTGAAGGCGTTTCCGGCGCTGCATTCCGTGGCGACGCTGATTATGGACCCTCTGGTGGCGAAGGGACTGAAAGATCAGGGATTTCAGACCAAGCAGGACGTAGCCCGCTGGCTTTCCGAGAACACGAAGATTCCGGCCGGGCAGTATTGGGGCGCCGACGTGATCTATGCGTTCAACCGGCCGCTCGCCCGGGCGGGCGTCGAGCCGTACGCAACATGGGCAAAGTTGCCGCCCGATACGCTGATCGCGCCATACAACGATCCGAAATTGATCAACATTGTCGTCGTTGGCGGCGAATCGAATCCGCTGTGGCTCACCACGGATTTCCGATACGTGGCTTCTGCGTCCGTTGATAAATGGAGGCCGAAGGGCGGACTGAAGCGCGACGCGCGGCCGATTCGCATGCCTGCTGGCGTGGCCTGCAGCGACGGCCTTTGCGGCATCCCGAGCTAGCGAATGCTTTACTCGCAGAGAGATTCTTCGGAGCGCAATTCGCTCCTCAGAATGA
>JBJKQB010000343.1:0-17970 GCA_046705825.1 Candidatus Acidiferrales bacterium | reverse complement strand
ATGCGCCATCACTACCCCAGGACCACCCTTTTTCACATTCGAGATTGCGCGTGGCAGACTCAGAATGTGAACAATGTGGCGGAGTCTATTCTGAAGGAGTTTTTGAAGTCAAGAGAATTCTACTGCCGACAAGGTTTGGAGTGCGAAAGCGTAGGCTCGGCACGCGCGGTTCTAGTACCGCCAGACGGAGCAGCTAGTTGGCCGATCCGCGATCTTCCGCAGGCCTATTCGTTCAGGAAGTTCAGCACGATTGCGCGCGGATCTATTCCGGGTCGGTGGGGCTTTCCGAGAATTGCTTCCAGAGGAAATAGCCGGTCAGGCCGGCGGCGGCGACCACGATGAGGCGCCATTCGAGATGGTAGGCGTAAGGGTACACGGGGCCGCGGCGCTTGCCGTTCCCGTTCTGGTCCTGCGGCTCCGCGTCGGGTACCAAAGAAACGTAGTAGGACTGGCCGGGCTTGACGATCAGCGACTGATCCCCGCGATGTAGAACGAGTTCGCCCGTGTACGCCGAGATGACGATGTCCTTCGGCCCGGTCATGGTGACCTGGCCATAGGCCGGACCATTGAGGGCCTCAACCAGCCCTTCCGGCGCCAGAATCTGGAATTGCTGGTCGGTCAGCGAGGAAAAGCCGACCGTGCCGCGCACGAGCGTCGCTTGCAGGACGCCGCCGGAGCGGCCCAGCGTCACTGCCGTGTCGGAGAGAAGATAGATTTGGCCGCCGGCCTCGGTCAGGCGAAGCTCGCCGCCAGGCTCGGTGTCCAGCGCGTCGCCGGGATACAGCGTGGTGCCGGTCGACGCATTGGCATGGCCGACGTGAGCATCATTCGCAAGGATGATTACCGCAAACGGCGCTGGGCTCGCTTGCGCGCCTGGCCGCTTCGTGGCGGCCTGGAGCGGAGGCATTTGCAGGTTCAGCATCCCGCCGCAAATGAACGCGATCAGCAGGAAGCGGGAGCAAGAGCGCAAAATTCCTCCTACACTGCTACCTCATCGAATCTAGGCGCGGACCTGAGTGATGTCAATACCGGAAAGCACGCGGGTGTCAAAGGCGCTTGGGAAGGCTTCTTGCGTTAGTCGCTTGCAAACCTTACTTTTAGTAAATTGTGCGCCTCGAGTCCGGGAGCTATGGGCCCGCGGGCGCGAGCGATTCTATGGCAGGCGGTAAATGGCGATTCCGCTGAGCAGTTTCGGGTAAAAGTCCGTCGATTTCTGGGGCAGCACCTCGCCGCTCAGCGCAATTTCCATCATTTGCTGGATGCCGACCGGCTTCAGGATACAGGCGAGCTGCGCTTGCCCGCCATCGACGGCGCCGATCGCCGCCTCGATTTCCCTTTCGTAGGCGATGTTCTTCTCGGCGGCCACCGCTTCGGCGGTGATCCCCAGGCCTTTTTCCAGAATCAAGCGATGAAGCAGAACGACGTCGAGACGGCGCTGCGCCTCGGAGATATCCGGAAGCAGGTCGTCGAGGTCGAGGCTGCGGCGCAGGGCAAAGAGGTAAAAGGCGCCGCCTCCGGGGTAGATTCCAATGGCGCGCCGAGCATGCTTGGGGCTTTCAAGGTCCTTGCGGAATTCGGCGAAGCTGGCTGCGCGTTCATCCGAGTTGGAAAACGGGTAGGAGTACCAATCGAAGACGTTCGCGAGGGATTTGCGGAAGCGCTCGAAATCGAAAGCGGGGAGATTGCGCACGACGCGGTGGGTGGGAAGAATGGTCAAACCGGCGGAATGCGAGTTGATAAAGGTCATCATGGCAAATTCGCAGAGCGCTTGCGGATCCGCGCCAGCGGTTTTCTGGCGGCATTCGTTGCGGTAATTCAGCGCCGTTTCGTAGCGGTGATGGCCGTCGGCGATGACCAATTTCTTATCAGCCATTTCTTCGCGGATTTGAGCGACGAAGGCATGGTCGAAGACGGGCCACAGGCGGTGCGCCACCGCATACTCGTCGACCATTTCCGCCGGTGTATTGGCTTTGGCCATGCGCTCGAGGAGAGTTTCGATGCGTTTGGCGGGATCGTCGTAGAGCATGAAGAGCTGGCCTGTTTGCGCGCGCGTGTGGCGAAGGAGTTCGAGGCGGTCGGTCTTCGGCGCAGAAAGAGTGCGTTCGTGACGAAACACGACCTTGGCGTCGTAGTCCTCGAGCCGGCCGAGAGCGATGAAGCCGGTGCGCGTGCGCCGCGTGTGCGTGCCGGGAACGATGTACTGCTGCGAGTAGATGTAGATGCCCGGCGCGGGATCCTGAACCAAAACGCCGCCGGCGATCCACTCTTCGAGTTTGGCGGCGGCGCGCGTATACACGTTGTTTGCCGGCGCGTCGCCCGGAAGACTCTTTCCTTTTTCGACGGCGACCAGGTTGTAGGGACTTGCAGCGTAATAGCGCTGCTGCATCTCCGGGGAGATTTTGTCGTAGGGTTGAGTGAGCGCGTCGTTCAGGGAGACGCGATGGGTGTTGTAGCGCAAGGCTTGAAACGGTTGAATGTCGGCCATGTCCGCCCGGTTGATAGAGTAGTGGGACAGCTCAAACGGAATATTGTAACAGGAGGGTGCGCGGAGCAGAACGCGCGGGAATTTCTGAAGGGGAGCTGCTTTCCGGGTGTTTCGCGCTCCTAGAAATAGCGGGTACGCGGCTCTGCGGAGCCTCTTGCGCCGATGGGCACCTGCAGCGCGCGAAGCCTGTTGACTTCCTCGCGCCCACCCTCTGTAATGTACGTTGTCGACACGCACGCAACTTCCGGAACTCCCTTGACCTCGACGCCCGCGCAGGTGCGAAAGGCGCCCGCTGGCGCGTCCAAACGCCACGCCTTTCTGGTGGCTTCCGGCATTTTCCTGAGCCGCATCGCCGGATTGATCCGCGAGCGCGTGTTCGCCCACTATTTCGGGAGTTCCGACGCGGCGGACGCGTTCAAGGCGGCGTTTCGAATCCCCAATTTCCTGCAAACTCTGTTTGGCGAGGGCGTTCTCTCCGCTTCCTTTATCCCGGTTTATGCCGCGCTGCTGGCGCAAGGCGATGAGGAGGAAGCCGCGCGGACGGCAGGCGCGATCGCGGGCCTGCTGGGGCTCACCACGTCGGTGATCGTTGTAATCGGCGTGCTTCTGACGCCGTATCTGATCGACGCCATCGCCCCCGGATTTCACGGCGCCAAACGCCAGCTGACGATCCAGTTGGTGCAAATACTTTTCCCGGGCGCGGGTCTGCTGGTGTTTTCCGCCTGGTGCCTGGGAATTCTGAACAGCCACAAGCGGTTTTTCCTCTCCTACACCGCGCCGGTGCTTTGGAACGCTGCCATGATCGGCACAATGCTTGGGTGGGGCGGACGCTACCGCCAGTATCCGCTGGCGATCATCCTGGCCTGGGGATCGGTGGTTGGCAGCGGGTTGCAAGTGGCGATCCAATTCCCAACGGTGCTGAAGCTCCTGCATCACTTGCGCGTCACGCTGAACTACCAAACCGCGCACGTCAAGGAAGTGGTGCACAATTTCGTGCCGGTGTTCGTGGGCCGCGGCGTCGTGCAGATCAGCGCCTACGTGGACGCGGTGTTGGCCAGCTTGCTTCCTACGGGCGCCGTCGCGGGGCTCGCCTACGCGCAGATTCTGTACATGCTTCCGGTGAGCCTCTTCGGGATGTCGGTCTCTGCGGCGGAGCTGCCGCACATGTCCGGCGCGGTGGGCACGGACGCAGAAGTCGCGCCGGTGCTGCGCGCGCGGCTGAACTCGGGCCTGCGGCAAATCGCTTTTTTCGTGGTGCCCTCGATCGCGGCGCTGCTGATTCTGGGCGATGTGATCGTCGGAGCAGTCTACCGCACCGGCCGTTTCACGCATGAGGACGTGATCTACGTCTGGGGAATTCTGGCGGGGGCCAACGTGGGCCTGCTAGCATCCACGCTGGGACGTTTGTATTCTTCCACGTACTACGCGCTGCGGGACACGCGCACTCCCCTGCGCTACGCCATCATTCGCGTGCTGCTGACCAGCGGCCTCGGTTATGTCTGCGCCATTCCGCTGCCGCCCATGCTGGGAATCCAGGCTCGCTGGGGCGTGGCCGGGCTCACGATTTCGGCGGGAGTCGCTTCGTGGGTCGAATTCACGCTGCTTCGCCGCACGCTGAACCGCAGGATCGGAAAGACCGGCTTGCCTGCGCCGTACATGGTGAAAATCTGGGTCGCCGCAGCCGGCGCCGCCGGAGCGGCGTGGCTCATCCATCTCTGGTTCCAGCACCATTCGCCGGTCCTGGCGGCGGTCGTCGTGCTCGTCCCGTTCGGAGTGCTCTATTTTGCTGCGACACTCGCTCTCGGGCTTTCGGAGATCCGGACAATGTTCGAGCGCTTCCTGGGGGCCGTCAACCGCGGGCATTAGCTCCTGGGCGCCAGCCTCGCTCAGGAACCGCGGATCGGCGTGTCGGCGGGTGCAGCGCGCAGGTATTGCGCCGGCCAGGGAACTCGGTAGCCCAATTCGACGGCGGCGTGAAAAGGCCAGTAGGGCTGGCGCAGAAATTCCCGCGCGAGAAGGACGAGATCCGCTTCGCCGCGCGTGACGATCTGATCCGCGATGCCCGCCTCGCTGATCACGCCAACAGCAGCCGTCAGGATCCCCGTCGCGCGGCGAATGTCCGAAGAAAAGGGCACTTGATACCCCGGCCGCTGCGGCGCCGTCCCGCCGGGGACGAGACCACCAGACGAGCAGTCGATGACGTCGACATCCAGGCGCTTCAGTTGACGCGCGAGTTCGATGGATTGCTCGAGATCCCAGCCGTGTTCCGCAAAATCGCTGGCCGAAATGCGCACGAACAGAGGATTCTCCTGCGGCCACACGCGGCGAACCGCGATAACGATGTCGCGCAGCAAGCGCGTGCGATTGTCGAAGGAGCCGCCGTAGCGGTCGCTGCGCTGGTTGGTCAGCGGGGAGAGGAATTCGTGGATCAAGTAGCCATGCGCGGCGTGGATTTCGAGTACCTGGAATCCGGCCTGCTGCGCGCGCTTCGCCGCCACAGCAAAGGCGTCGACAACCCCGCAAATTTCCGATTCCTCGAGCGCGCGCGGCACGGCATGTCTTTCATCATAGGCGAGAGCGCTGGGCGCCACAGGAGCCCAGCCGCCTTTCGACGGCGGAATCGTTCCAGTTCCTTTCCACGGCGGAGGCGTGCTCGCTTTTCGGCCGGCGTGCGCGATCTGCATTCCGGCCAGCGCGCCCTGCTGGCGAATGAACCGAGCTATGCGCGAAAGAATTTCGATGTGCTCGTCCTTCCAGATGCCCAAATCTTGCGCGCTGATGCGGCCTTCCGGCGTGACCGCGGAGGCTTCAGTGAAGACCAGCGCCGCTCCTCCCACCGCGCGCGAGCCGAGGTGCACGAAGTGCCAGTCGTTGGCGAAACCGTCGGTGCTGGAATACTGGCACATGGGAGAAACCACGATGCGATTGCGGAACGTCACGGATCGAACGAGCAGCTCATTGAAAAGCATCGGCGAGTAGTCCTCCCTGTGCTGGAACGATCAAACAACTCAGCAGAACACGAGCTGGAAATTGCGGCTCAGGCGCCGCGGCGCAAGCGGGCTTCCGGCCGAAAGGCTAGCGGCTCGACGAGACGAAGAATGTGCTCGCCGCTTTGAGGATCGAAACGATACACCAAAACGGCATCGGCCGCCTGGCTCTCTCCGGCCAGTTCCAGCTCCGGATTATCCACCACGATGTCGCCGTTGTTCCTGATGCGCAGCGAGCTGCCCACCTGGAGAACGATTCTGGTGCCGTCGTCGTGCCGGGCCTGTGCACTCATATGACCTCTCCTCGCGTGGCGCTCCGCCTGGGACCGCCGGGCGTGCGTTCGGTTATTCCCTCTATTGAGATGAGAGAAGCGCGGCGAAAGTGGCGGGAATCAGCCGGCTGCAGTCTTGCGAACCGTTCGGCGTTCACGTCCCGCGGTCCAAGCCGGAGGATCGCTGGCCGGAAAGGACTCACGCGAAGCTTCGTCGACCAGGCTATCGATGTTCTCAGGCTGTTCGGCGGTTCCTCTTGCGGAGAGCGCCGCTTTCGTCGAGGCCTCCCCAGCGGAACCTTGCCTCGTCCCACCGTTTTTTTCTCGACCATCCGCCACGAGCTTGGCCTCAACTTCGGTTTAGCACCGCTGGGAGGCCGGGCGCAAGAAGGCGCTTTCGAACAGCGGAAGAATGCCAAAAATACCGGACGGCGCGTACAGGATTCGCTAGCGGATTTTCAGGCGGAGGAGTAGGTCGGGCGCGCCAACGCGAGTTGATGACAAAATGGAAGTGGAGCAAAATCTCAGCGAGAAGGGCGCAGCAGCGCAAGGAAAGGAATGTCAGACTCGCGGAACAACAAGGGCAACACCGGCCGCAGATGGGTCAGCCTGATCCCCTACGGGCTGAACGAGCAGCATCCCAACGCCTACAAGGACATTCTGGCGGCCATTTGGGAAAACCGCGACAACGCCGCTTACGCCTGGCGCATTTTGAACCATGGATGCTGCGACGGTTGCTCTCTGGGCACTTCGGGGATGCGCGACTGGACCATGGATGGCATCCACCTCTGCGCCCTGCGATTGAAGTTGCTGCGCTTGAACACCATGCCGGCGATGGATGTATCCGCGCTGGAAGATGTTGCGCAGCTCAAGCGGCTTCCTTCACGCAAACTGCCTAAGTTAGGCCGCCTTGCGTTCCCGATGCTGCGGCAGCGCGGAGACCGCGGCTTTCGTCGCATTTCGTGGGACGAAGCCCTGACGCAAGCCGCCAGCGCCTTGAAAGGAACCGATCCGCGGCGGCTCGCGTGGTACGTCACCTCGAGGGGGCTGACCAATGAATCCTATTACGCGCACCAGAAAGTCGCGCGCTTCTTCGGCACCAATAATATCGATACCAGCGCGCGCATTTGCCACGCCCCGAGCACGTCGGCGTTGAACGCCACAGTTGGCTGCGCGGCCACCACTTGCTCCTACGCGGACTGGATGGGCACGGACTTGCTCATCTTCGTAGGCTCGAACGTGGCGAACAATCAGCCGGTCGCGATGAAGTACTTATATTACGCGAAGCAGAAGGGCACCAAGGTTATTGTCGTCAATCCCTACCTGGAGCCGGGGCTGGATCGCTACTGGGTGCCGTCGGTCACGAAGAGCGCGCTTTTGGGCACGCGCATCGCCGACGATTTCTTTCAGGTGGTGATCGGCGGCGACATCCCGTTTTTCTACGGGGTGCTCAAGCATCTGATCGAAAACGATTGGGTGGACCGCGAATTCATCGCCGCGCGCACCAGCGGATGGGACGTGCTCGAAGCGAAGGCGCGAGCGCTGGCGTGGGACGCTCTCGAGCGCGGTTCGGGGCTGCGCGGCGCGGAGATGTTCCGTTTCGCGCAAGCCTTCGCCAAAGCGCGCTCGGCCATCATCGTTTGGAGCATGGGCATCACGCAGCACCGGCACGGGAGCGACAACGTGCGCGCGATCGTCAACCTGCAGCTGGCGCGAGGAAACGTGGGGCGCGAAAAAACGGGGCTGATGCCCATTCGCGGGCACAGCGGGGTGCAGGGCGGAGCCGAAATGGGCGCGATGCCGGGCGCGTACGTGATGGGCGTGGCCGTCAACGAAGAAAACGCGCGCCAATTCGCGCAACCGGACCGCTGGGGATTCGAGCCGCCCGCCTGGAAGGGGTTGACCGCAGCGTCGATGATTCTGGCGGCCGAGCGCGGCGAAATCGATGCGCTGTGGCAAAGCGGCGGAAATTTCATCGACACGTTGCCGGAACCGGACAGGGTGCGCCGCGCCGTGCGCAACATCCGCCTGCGCATCCATCAGGACATCGTGCTCAGCTCGAATATGCTCGTCGAGCCGGAAGAAACGGTGCTGCTGCTGCCCTCGCGCACGCGTTACGAACAGCGCGGCGGCGGCACGGAAACCAGCACGGAACGCCGCGTCATTTACAGCCCCGAAATTCCCGGGCCGCGCCCCGGAGAAGCCCGGGACGAATGGGAGATTCCGGTTCTGGCCGCCCGCACCGCCGATCCCGAACGCGCGGCGCGGATTTTCCCCTGGCGCAATACGCAGGACATTCGCGACGAAATCGATTGCGTCTGCCCGACGTACAAAGGAATCGCCGAGCTGCGCAAGAAGGGTGATCAATTTCAGTATGGCGGGCCGCGGCTGCTCTCCGAGCGCTTCCTCACGCCGGACGGCAAGGGACGTTTTTCTGCGGTCGATTTGCCGGAAGAGCGCGTTCCGCAGGGATACTTCCTGCTGGCCACGCGGCGCGGCAAGCAGTTCAACAGCATGGTGCAGGGCGAAGTCGATCCGCTGACCGGCGCGGCACGCGACGCGATTTTCATGTCGCCCAGCGATGCGGCGCGCTTCGGGTTGAATGATGGCGATGCGGTCCTGCTGCGCAACGACTGCGGGGAATTCCAGGGGCGCGTGAAGATCGACCGCATCAAGCCAGGCTGCCTGCTGGGACACTGGCCGGAAGTGAATGTTCTGATTGCCGCCGGCCGCCTGGACGCGAGCGGCGTTCCCGACTACAACGCGATCGTCGAAGTCATCCCCGTTGGCCAGCCCGTGCCGGCCTTCGTCACGGCACCGGCTTAGAGGCTCCCCGCGACCCCGGTCGTCGACGCGGAAGGCGCTGACCTGCTTGCCTTGCGTTCTCCTCCCGGCGTACCATCGCGCTTCGTTTTTTTTCCAGGAGATGTGCGTCATGAAGCGATCGATATCGGCACTCATTTTGTTTTCTTGCGCGGCGGTGGCAGCCTCCGCGGCTCCGGGCCGCCATCGCTCCGCAAGACAGGACCAGCCCGGAAAATTCACTATCGAGCAGGTCCTCAGCGCGCCTTTTCCCGATGACCTGACTCCCGCTCCCGCCAAAGACATGTTCGCCTGGGTCCTCGACGCAGAGGGCAAGCGTAATGTGTGGGTCGCGGCACCGAATCGGGGCGGCAGAGGATACTCCGTACGTCAGCTCACGAATTACACCGAGGATGACGGCCAGGATGTGGGCGAACTTGCATGGACGCCCGACGCCAGCGCCATCGTCTACGTTCACGGCGGCGATTTCGAATTTCCCAAGCGCGAGTATCCCAACCCGGCGCGCCTGGCCGCAGGCGTCGAGCAGGATGTGATGGTCGTTCCCGTGGCCGGCGGAGCGCCTCGCAAAATCGGCGAAGGACACTCGCCCGCCATCTCGCCCGATGGCGAAAATGTCGCCTACGTTCTGAAGGGCGAGATCTGGCTCGCCAAGCTTGACGGCAGCGCGAAGCCCGAACAGCTGATCCACGAGCTGGGCGAAAACGATTCGCTGCGCTGGGCGCCGGACAGCAAATCGATCGCCTTCGTCAGCTCGCGCGGCGACCACAGCTTGATCGGCGTCTACGCGCTTGGCGCCAAGACGGTGAATTATCTCGATCCCAGCACCGATCGCGACCAGCAGCCGGTGTGGTCCCCGGACGGATCAAAGGTCGCGTTCCTGCGCATTCCCACTTCAAAGAACGATCTGGTGTTCGCCCCCAAGCGCACCGGCCCGCCGTGGTCGATTCACCTTGCGGATGTGGCCACCGGCAAAGGCCGCGAAATCTGGAAAGCCGCACCGGGACGCGGCAGCGTCTTCCGGGAAATCGTTGCCAAGAATCAGTTGATGTGGGGCTCGAGTGACCGCATCGTTTTCCCCTGGGAGCGCGATGGCTGGACCCATCTCTATTCCATTCCCGCTTCCGGCGGCCAGGCGGTTCTGATGACGCCGGGCGATTTCGAAGTCGAGCACGTCGCGCTCAGCCCCGACCGCAAGACCATCGTGTATTCCTCGAATGAGAACGACATCGACCGCCGCCACATCTGGAAAATTGCGGTAGATGGCGGACAGCCGCTGCAGTTGACCTCGGGAACCGGCATCGAAGTTTTTCCCGTCTTCGCCAGCGACAGCCATACCGTCGCACTTTTACGCTCCGATGCGCGTCTGCCGCTGCGCCCGGCCGTCCTCGCGGCGGGCAATGCGTTCCATGATCTCGCCGATAATCAGATTCCGCGCGAGTTCCCCGCCAGTGAGCTCGTCACGCCACAACAGGTGATCGTCTCCGCCGCGGACGGCCTGCGCATTCACGGACAGCTGTTTCTTCCCGCTAATGCGAATGACGGCCAGAAGCATCCCGCCATCGTTTTCTTTCACGGAGGCTCGCGACGGCAAATGCTGCTGGGCTGGCACTACATGCACTATTACAGCAACTCGTATGCCCTGAATCAGTACTTCGCCAACCAGGGCTACGTCGTGCTGTCGGTGAATTATCGCAGCGGGATCGGCTACGGCCTCAATTTCCGCGAAGCGCTGAACTATGGCGCGGACGGCGCAAGCGAATTCAACGATGTGGAAGGCGCGGCGCTCTATCTGCGCACGCGTTCCGACGTGGATTCCCGCCGCATTGGCCTGTGGGGCGGCAGCTACGGCGGCTATCTGACGGCTATGGGGCTGGCGCGCGCCTCCGATCTCTACGCCGCGGGCGTGGACATGCACGGGGTGCACGACTGGAACGTCGAGATTCGCAACTGGATTCCCACCTACAATCCCGAATCTCCTGCGGAAGCCGCCGCCGCCCGCCTCGCTTACGAATCCTCGCCCATCGCTGCGGTCAAGACCTGGCGCTCGCCCGTGCTGCTGATTCAGGGCGACGACGACCGCAACGTGCAGTTTTCGCAGATGGGCGAATTGGCCGATGCGCTGCGCCAGCAAGGCGTGCCGTATCAGGAGCTCGTCTTTCCCGATGAGATTCACGATTTCCTGCGCCACACCACGTGGGTGCGCGCCTACACGGCTACGGCGCAATTTTTCGCGGCGCAGCTGAAGCCCTAATCCCAGCCCCAGTTTTGCGGAAACGAGCGGCTGTGCGATAATTTCTGACCGAAGATTTTTCATTTCGGAGGTATCGCACCCCGGTCCTCGCGGGTGCGAAATCTTTCTGAAGCCTGGGCGAAGGGCTTGGCTGAAACGTGCCAACGTTCAATAGTGCTGTCGCGAGTCAGAAGTAAAGATGCCTTCCGAAACGCGCTCTCCCGCGGATAACTCTTCCCTTTCTGCCCGCGAACGCGGCGGGCCGGTCGCCATCGTGGGCGGCTCCGCTGCCGGACTTTTCACCGCGTTCTTGCTTGCCCGAGCGGGGCGTTCGGTGCGCGTGTTCGAGCGCGCCGAAAATCTGGAGCCGGCCGCGCGCACACTGATCGTGACGCACCGCATGCGCAAGCTGCTGGGTGCGGCGGCCGAGCGCAGCATCGTCAACGAAATTCGCCGCTTCGAGCTTTTCACCGATGGGCGCTCCGCCACCTTCGCTTTGAATCATCCCGATCTGATCATCGAGCGCCGCGCGCTCATCCAGTCTCTAGCCGACGAGGCACGTCAGGCGGGCGCGAGCGTCGAACTCGGCCGCCGCTTTCACGCGCTGCACCCGAACGGCGACGGCGTCGCCCTCGAAATCGAGGAGTGCACCGGTGGCCGCAGCGAAGAAGTCCGCGTCGCAACCGCTGTGGCCGCCGACGGCGCCACGAGCCGCGTCGCTCGCGCGGCCGGCTGGTCGCCCCTGGAAACCGCCCCGCTGATCCAGGCGCTCGTCCCGTTGCCGAAGGACATGGCGCCCGACACCGCCCGCATCTGGTTCATTCCCAACGACACTCCTTACTTCTACTGGCTGATTCCCGAGTCGCCCGAGCGCGGCGCTCTTGGCTTGATCGGCGCAAACGGTCCCGACGCGCGCAAGCACCTCGAAAATTTTCTGGAGAAGCGCAAGCTCGACCCCATCGAGTTCCAGGGCGCGCGCGTTCCCGTTTATTCGCACTGGATTCCGGTCCGTCGCAAGCTTGGCGCGGGCGAAGTCTATGTTGTCGGCGATGCCGCGGCTCAGGTGAAAGTCACCACCGTGGGCGGCATCGTGACCGGCTTCCGCGGGGCGCTCGGGGTGGCGCAAGCGATTCTGAACGGCGGCTTCAGCCGCGAACTGCGCGCCCTGCGCCGCGAACTCGATCTGCATCTGCTGCTGCGCCGCTCGCTTCACCATTTCCAGCAGGCTGATTACAGCCAGCTGGTCGACTTGCTGAACGACTCCGCGCGCCAGTCGCTCAGCCGCTATTCGCGCGATGAAGCCTGGAAAGTCCTGTGGAACGTCTGCCTGCGCCAGCCGCGTCTCGTCCTGCTCGGCATCCGGGGCCTGCTCATGCGCAGTCCTTCTTCGCCGCGAGCCTAGTTGTTTGTCTGTCGGTTGTCTCCGAGCCCCCTCCGCCGGGTCAAGAATCTCTTTGTGTCCTCGACCATTCTGTCTGTGTCCTCGGCGGTCATGTTTGCGCATTCCCCGCGCGTGGTCTCGCGCAATTCATTTGTTCCGTTCCGCCCGTAATGATAAGAATCACGGGACATGCGCATCCTGGGCATTTCCGGCATGACGCACGATTCCTCCGCGGCCCTCTTTATCGACGGCCGCATCGTCGCGGCGATGGAAGAAGGCAAGCTTACGCGCGCGCGTTTCGTCGAAGGCATCCCGCGCGCCGCCATTCAGTTTTGTCTCGATAAAGCCAGCATCGCCTGGCGCGATCTCGACCGCATCGCGATCGCGGAACGCCCTTTGGCCGCATGCCGCCGCGAACTCCTTTTTCGCGCGCGCCTGATGCCGCGCAGGCCGCGTTCCAGCGCCTATTTCATCAACAAAGCCTTCGGCGAGTTTGGCCGCCAGCTCAACAATCTGCGCATCGTGCGCGAACTCCGCGGCGCGCCCGGCTCGAGCATCATCGCCCTCCCGCACCACCTGTGCCATGCAGCCAGCGCTTTCTACGCCTCCGGCTACGACCGCGCCCTGGTCGTTGCGTTGGACGAGCGCGGCGATAATCGCGCCGGCCTAATCGCTCTCGCGGATGGCGGGCAAATTCGCGAGATGGCCTCCATTCATCTCCCGCACTCTCCCGCGTGGCTGTTCAGCCAGGTCACGCGCCTGCTCGGCTTCTCGCCTCATCAGGACGAGCACAAAACACAATGGCTCAGCCTTTCCGGCGAACCCACGTTCGCCGATCTCTTCGCCGAGATGCTTCGCCGCGCGCCAGGCTCCGAGCCCCGCCTCGGCGCCAACTTTTTCACTCGCGAGTTTGGCTCCGAACTTTCCTTCTCGCCCGAGTTTTACCGCCGCCTGCAAATCCCAAACCCCGGCGCGCACGCCGAAAGCCCGCGGCTGAGCTTCGCCCAGCGCGCCAACATCGCGGCCAGCCTCCAAAGAGCGTTGGCCAGCGTCCTCATCGAATGGCTCGCCTCTCTCCGCGCGAAAACGCGGGAATCGAATCTTTGTCTCGCCGGGGGACTCTTTCTGAACCCGCTGCTCGTTTCATCCATCGAACGAAACGCCGGATTCGAGCGCGTTTTCGTCCAGCCCGCAGCGGGCAACGAAGGCACCGCGCTGGGCGCCGCCTGGCTCGCCTCGCAAACCGCGACCGGCGCGCCGCGTCCCGAGCCTCTCTCCAATCTGTATTTCGGCCCTGAATTTTCGAATCAGGAAATCAAAAGCGTTCTGGACAACTGCAAGGCCGGCTACCGCTGGTGCGAATCGGAAGATCACAAGATCGACGAAGCACTGCGCCTGCTCGTCGCCGGAAAAAGTGTTGCTTGGTTCCAGGGCGCCGCGGAATTCGGCCCTCGCGCTCTTGGCAACCGCAGCCTGTTGGCTTATCCCTGGGCGCCTTACGTGCAGGAAAACCTGAACGACTACATCAAGCACCGCGAATCCTTCCGTCCCTTTGCGCTCTCCATTCCCGCCGAAGACGCCGCTGATTATTTCGACGCCTCGCCCAACGCCGCCTTTATGTGCACCATGGCCGTTCCGAAGGAAAAAGCGCTGAAGCTCAAGACCGGCCTTTCCGGCTTCCTCTTCGGCAATCTCGCCCGCCTTCACGTGGTGCGCCGTGAGGACAATCTCCTGTTCTGGAAGCTGCTGAAGCGAACCGCGGAAAAGGCCTCGCCTGAGGCTGCCGGAGGCGCGCCCATTCTCGTCAACACTTCCTTCAATCTTTTTGGCGAGCCGCTGGTCATCACGCCGCGTGACGCCGTGCGCAGCTACTACTGCTCCGGCACGGATGCGCTGCTGATCGGCAGTTTTCTGCTCACGAAGCGCTAGCCATGCAGCCCGGCCAAACAACTCCGGCGCAAGGACACAATCTCGCGAAGCGAATCTTTACTCGGCGCCGCGCGATCGTCGCCGCGCTCGTTGTCGCGATCCTCATCGCCGGCATTCTCGCCTTTCGCGGCGTGGGACGCTGGCTTGTCCGTGAAGACCCGCTCGCCCATGCGGATGCCATCGCCGTCCTGAGCGGCCGCATGCCCTATCGCGCCGAAGGAGCGGCCGATGTCTACCGCCAGGGCTACGCGCCGCAAGTCTGGCTGACGCGCCCGGAAAGTCCCGCTCGAAGTCTCGCCGCCATGGGCATCCATTACCTCGGCGAAGAGGACTACAACCGCCAAGTTCTCCTGCACGAAGGCGTGCCCGCGGCAGCGATCCGCATCCTGCCCGGCGAGGTCGTCGACACCGAACAGGAAATCGACGAAATCTCGCGCGCGATGCGCGACGCCCGCGACTCCACCGTCATCATCGTCACTTCGCCGGAGCACACGCGCCGCGTGCGCGCCCTGTGGGTCCGCCTCGCGGCGAAAAATCAGAAAGCCATCGTGCGCGCCGCCGCCGAAGATCCCTTCGACCGCAGTCATTGGTGGCGCAACACGCGCGACGCCTATTCCGTCGTGCGCGAACTCCTCGGCCTGCTGAACGCCTGGGCCGGGCTCCCCGTCCGCCCCCATGCGCCTCGGCACTGAGGGACGACACTGGAGAAACAGCAGATCCCCAACCCCGTTCCCGCAACTGCAGCGGGAGCGGGTTCGGGATGACATGCGAGCGAAGCGGGCCGCCGGGCGGAAACGCGCAGTCGATGTATGTTTTTTCGTTTGGCAATTGGATCCAACCTTGCGTTTTGGCTCCGCAACCATTTGGCAATTTGGATTTTGTGCCGGGCCGCAACTGTACGAAAATACCTCCGCGTCTTTCTGCGGAGAGTCCTTGTGAAAATATCCGTCATCGGCACCGGTTACGTCGGCCTGGTCACCGGAAGCTGCCTTGCGGAAATTGGCCATGAAGTGGTCTGCACCGACAACGATGCGGCCAAGCTGCGCGTCCTCGAATCGGGCGGCGTCCCCATTTATGAGCCCGGCCTCGATGGCGTGATTTCCAAAGCACGCCAGGCGGGCCGCCTGCGCTTTTCCGGCGCTCCCGCCGACGCTGCCGCCGGCGACGCCATCTTCATCTGCGTCGGCACACCTCCGCTGCCCAATGGCGACGCCGACCTCAGCGCCATCGATCACGTCGCGCGCACCGTCGCCACCGAAGCGCGCTCGCCCAAGCTGGTCATCGAAAAGAGCACCGTGCCCGCGCGGACCGGCGAAGAACTCAAGCGCGCACTTTCCGTTTACGGTCGCAAGAGCGGCGTCACGTTCCGCGTGGCCTCCAATCCCGAATTCCTGCGCGAAGGCACCGCCATCGGCGACTTCCTACATCCCGACCGCATCGTCGTGGGCGTCGAGGACGAGGCCGCCGAGCGCCAGCTGAAGGACATCTATCAGCCCGTCCTCGACCGCAAATTCAATTGCCCCGTGCATTCGCCCGCCTGCCCCGACACGGCCCGCCCCGAATGGGTGGTCACCACCATCAACAGCGCGGAGCTGATCAAGCACGCCTCAAATTCGTTCCTGGCCATGAAAATTTCCTACGCCAACATGGTTGCCGATCTGGCCGAACAGCTGGGCGCCGACGTGCAGGAAGTGGTGCGCGCCATCGGCCTCGACCCGCGCATCGGCCCCGCCTTCCTCAGCCCCGGCCTCGGCTTCGGCGGCTTCTGCCTGCCCAAGGATTTACAGGCGTTCGTCCGGCTCGCGGAGCGCTCCGGCGTCGATTTTTCCATGCTGAAGGAAGCGGAGAAGGTGAATCGCCGGCGCATCGAGCGCTTCTTCGAGAAAATTCGCCGCGCGCTGTGGGTCATCAAGGGCAAGCAAATCGGCATTCTGGGGCTGGCTTTCAAGCCCAACACCGACGACGTGCGCTTCGCTCCCGCCATCGACCTGATTCACCATCTCATCGATGCGGGCGGACGCGTCCGCGCCTACGATCCGGAAGCCATGGACAAGGCTCGCGCCATCCTCCCGCAAATCGAATACGCGAAGACGGCCTACGATGCGGCGCAGGGCGTCGAAGCCCTGCTCATCGCAACTGAATGGCCCGAATTCCGCCGCCTCGATTGGAACAAGATTCGCGACTCGATGGCGCGCCCGCTCATCCTCGACGGCCGCAATCTCCTATCTCCAGCGGACATGAGATCCCTCGGCTTCGAGTACTACTCTCTCGGCCGCCCCGACTGACGCCGTTCCCGTAAGCCGATCGCAACCCTGGGCCATGGCAGGTTGCGTGAGCAGGGCCGGCGAGTTCCGCGATGTGACGGAGACGGTGGAATGGACGAGAGCGCGCTCGATTCGCCGGTCTTCCTGCGTCACTACCTTTGCCTGTAAGCCTACTCGAGCGCTTCTACAGCTCCTATACAACGAATCCATCAGCCTGAAATCCCATATCCCCGACGTTTTCTCCGTTTCTAGGCGACCCTCAGGGGCGATCAAAACGCGGAGCGGTTCGCACCTCTTGGTGCCCAACGAGAAAAGCATATCTCTCGTCACGCCAAGACCCAGCGCTCGCTGGGGATGACGGCAGGAGGCACCAAGGTACGGAAGTCTTGCCGTGCTAATGCGGCGCTACGTTGACCTCAACGGCCGCTAGCCCAGCGTGATGATCAGAATAGGCCGTGGTGGCGCTGGGAGACGACGAGGACGAGGCAGACGCCGTCGAAGCGCTGCTTCCCGGTTTCTTTGGGCGGGCGGTCGCCCAGAGGCATGACCCCAACGAACTTAGGCTGAAGATGGAAATGCTGGTCGAGATACTGGCGCACTTCGATGGCGCGCTGGCGCGCGCGCAGGTACTGCTGGCCGGGCTGGCCATAGTTCGAGTAGCCCTCGACCACGATCGGATTGTTCGGCAGATACGGAACCAGGGCGGACATTCGCTGGTCGAGCACGGCGCGGCCGGATTTCTTGAGCACGGGCGAGCCGCCGGGTCCGGACGCGAAAAGCTCCGCGGCGGGAATCCACACGCGCGCCGCCGGCTTCTTGACGAAGCGGCTCGCTTCATACTTGTTGGGTGTGATGGTGGTCATGTTGTAGAAGCCGCGGCGATTGAAGAAACCGCGGAAGAAGAAATTGGTTTTCAACGCTTCGGTGTCGCCGGCCAGATTGCCCATGGCCAGCTGCGCCTGGTGTACTGTTTGCTGCACCTCGTTGGCCGTGTTCTGCGTTTTCTTCGAGCCGACGAAGCTGCCCACGGCTTTGTTGAGGCGGCCGGTCAGCTGCTGCGTGTTCTGAACGGTCCGGTGGATGCCGGGCATGTCGTTCTGCTGCACGCCGGACATCATGCGGTTGATCTTGCGCGAGGTTTGGGCGAAGTTGGCGCTGGCCTGCTTGGCGTTCGAGATGGTGGAGGCCACGTCGGAGCCGACCACCTTGTTGGTCAAGAGCTTTCCGGCGGCGCCCTGGCCGTTGCGAATGCCGGAGAGGATGGCGTCGGCGTTAGATGTCATCTGGTTGATCTTGGGCTTCATGGCCAGCACGATGTCGTTGGCGTTCTTGCCCACGCTGGAAAAATTCTGGACTGCGGTGTCGGCGCGTTTGATGGTGCCCTGTATCTGGCCTGCGATCTGACTGCCTTCGCGCATCAGTTGCCCCATAGAAACGGATTCCTGGCTGGGCAGCGTGCAGCCCGGAGGGCATTGGGGAGAATTCGGGCTGCCCTTGGCAATGTTGACGAACTTGTTCCCCACCATGCCTTCCGTTTCAATAGTGGCGACGGAATCCTTGCGGACGATGGGACGGAATTTCTGGTCCACGCTGAGCTTG
>JBJKQB010000342.1:0-8153 GCA_046705825.1 Candidatus Acidiferrales bacterium | reverse complement strand
GATCATCTGAGGACATCGACCGATTCCGAACGATTATCCGCACAAATGTCCCTGCTGCAAAACTCAAATCCAAATGATGATAGGGTGGTGCGAGTTGCGCTTTTCTGATCCCCTGCGCACTTGATTGTCACACCCTCAAGAACCTTGGAGTTTTGAAGAGCTTGTTCGGCGTGCCTCTCGGCCCAGATTTTGGCCCGCCTCGTTTGAGCAATCGGGCGGTAAACGCGCTGACCGGAAACTTGCTTTCTGTGCCGGACCAAACGCCCGGGTAGCCGACACGTCCAGCCGCGCCGGATGCAACTGAGAAAGCAGGGGATCGCATCGAGAATGGCAGGTGATATCGAGTGCGAGCCGTTCATCGGACTTTTCTATTGCTCACGCTCGCGTGGCCCACGCTCGTGATGCGACAGCAGGTGCAGCGGCCTGAGAAGCCTCCACAATACTCGGTGGAAGTGCAGTCGCGCGTTGTCCAGGTCAACGCTATCGTCACCGATCAGCAAGGCCACCCGCTCTCGTGGCTGAAAGAGCAGAATTTTCAGGTTTTCGTCGACGGCCGACGCCAAATCCTCACCAATTTCGTCCTCAACACTGGTCGAATTACGATCGTTCTGCTTATGGAGTTCAGCAACGTCTCGGGGCCGTACTGGGCTCGCTTGGAGCCGCACATGGCCCGCGGCTTCGCTAGCCACTTAGGCCCAGAGGACTGGATCGCCCTGGTGAGCTACGACCTGAAGCCGCGCATCCTGGTGGACTTCACACACAACAACCAGGAGATCGAGGAGGCCCTCGCCACCGAATATTTCCCCACCTTCAGCCAGGCCGACGAGTTTGACGCCCTGTTATTCACGGTGGATCGCCTGAAAGATGTTAGCGGGAAAAAAGCCGTCCTGCTGGTCTCCAGTGGGTTGAACACCTTCAGCGGGCGCACGCTGGACCAGACCCTGACCGCCTTGAGGGAGACCCACGTAACGATCTTCACAATCGACGTGGCGGAAATGCGATTTGGACCGAGTCTGACCGGAAGATTGATCCCATATTTTCAAGGGCAGAATGTGATGAATACCTTCGCGCGGATGAGCGGGGGCTATGCCTGGTCCCCGCAGTCTGAGAGCGCCATGCCAAATATTTTCGATTCGGTGGTCAGCTTCTTGCGCAACCAGTACTCCCTGGGCTTCGAGCCTCCGCCATCAACTCGAGATGGCAAGTTCCACAAGATTCACGTCAGGGTCGTGGACGACCAAGGCCGGCCTTTGGACGTGATTGTGTACGCGCGCCAAGGCTTTGAAATACCAAAAAGCGGCATTACCCATTAGATTGAGGAGTTTCTCCCTGCTTGAGACGTATCAGTTGCTGAATCGAGCGATCGTGGCCGCGGCCAATTCCTCTGAAACGCCGGAAAAGAAAGATTGAGCCCGGCAGCCGCCGTTCAGCGCTGGGAGGCTTCGCCCGCGGCAACCTTCGCATTGAATTCCGCCGATTTCTCGCGCGGAATGGTGAGCGAGGTCCATTGCCCCGTTTGCGCCGCGAAGTGCCGGGCGAGAAAAACGATCTGCCCGATGTGGTAGCTGTAGTGCGCGATCTGGCGGTTGATGGCCTGCGTCACGGAATGTGGCTCTGTGCGAATGGTGACCGTGCGCCTCAGGTCCGCGTCCGTCATTCCTTCCAGCGCGTCGAACAGGATTTTCCAGCTGCGTTCCCACAGCGCCATCAGGTCTGCGCGCGTTTTCGGCGCATCCTCGAATTCCGAGTCGCGGTTGCGGTCGGGCTTCTCACCGTCGCTCGAGAGAAAATCGGTCCAGCGCGAGCGCATGTTCCCGGCCATGTGCTTCACGATGATCGCGATTGAATTCGATTCGGGATCGAGCGCGGCGAACAGGCCCTCGTCGGGACACTGCTCCATGGCCCGCTCGCCCAGCTTTTTGTAGTAGCGGAATAGATCGATCGAGTCCGCCAGATGCGAGGTCGTCAGCCTGTGCGCCATTGCGATTCTCCTTTTCGCCCCCGCACGGAGATTGTACTCGCGCTTTCGTCTCGGGCGCTTTTTGTCAGTGTGCTGAAGCGCCGGACCTCAGCACGGCAGTCGTTTTGGTCCTGGATTTGAATGCGGAGCCGCGGCCTTCAGGCGAGCGAAAATCGGTTTTCTCCTTTACCTCCTCTGCTTCCTTTGCTTCCTTGCTTCCGCTTTTCTAATGCAGGACGCGCGTGTAAAGGACCAGCAGCGCGAGGCAGGCAGCAATCCCGAGAAAGAACCCTCCGAGGTGCAGGCGCGGATGGATCGCGCGAGCGTAGCGCACGCTGGCGATGAAGAACGCGGCGTTCGCCGCCACGGCAAACACGAGCCAGCACGCAATAAACGTCTCGAAGTTCACTGCCCTCCAGACCCAGCCCATGGGCGCCAGCGTGATGTAGGTCAACCCGGCGGAGCCCAGGGTCAGAATGGCGCTCATCGAGACAGCGTAGCCGCTGGCGAAACCGACGTTCGCGTGCAAAAGAATCAGCAGAAAAGCGATCACGTATTCGAGCAGCACGACGAGCGAAACCGCAGCGCGATACGCGGGGGACGTCACGCCAAAGATGTGCATGTCGGAATAAAAGAGGGCGGGTACCAGCGCATTCGCCAGCGCAGCCACCCACAGCGCCGTGCAAATGGTGTGCCGCCGCGGCCGCCCGCACGCCGCAATAGCGCCCTCTGCCGTATCGGCTGAACTCTTCGTCCCCATAGCCTTCGACCCCGCCACATCTTAACAGCTTCGCCGCGCGATGCGAGCCGTTAAATCGATCTGCGACGCGAGCCATGCCAAGCGAATCCTGGCGTTTGTTTACTTTCTTAATAAATGCTTGACAAAGTACCAGAAATGTGCTAGCGTTCGTCGGGGCCTCACGCTAAGGCCCGCGAAATCAGACCACTACATGACACCCAAGACCTTCGAGGCCGCCCAGGCCCTCCTCAAGTCCCACCCCTCTGCTCGCCCTGTCACCTCCCGTCGCGGGCGTAGGCCGCAAGACAACACCAACAATCCACCGCCCGACCCCGAGCGACACTCCCGTAAGTGCCGCATTTGCAAGCACCCACAACGCCAGGACATCGAATCCGACTTCCTCCGCTGGCGGCCCACCGCCGAGATTGCCCGAAACTTCGGCCTCCCCGACCATTCCTCCGTTTGCCGTCACGCTCGCGCCACCGGCCTCTACGACCAGCGTGGACAAGGAGTCTGCTACGCCCTCGATCCCATCCTCGAGGACGCCGGCCGCGTCTTCATGAAACTCACTCCCCATTCCATCATCAGTGCTTGCGAGGCCTACGCCAAGATCAACGCTCGCGGCCACCGCGTCCGCCACGGCGTGCTGACTCGCCACACGACAAGTTCTAATCGCCCAATACAAGAATTAGAATCCAATCTAAACCGTTGAAAACAAATGACGCCTCGCAACCCTAATCGCCCAATTTGCAGAAAAGCCGTTTGCGCACTCACACTTCATTCTTGCCTCGAACCGCGCTATAGTCCCCGTTTCGGGAACCCGCCGGGGAAGACCACCCACAAATCGACCCTCGACGGGCAAAACGGGGATTCGCGGGACGCACACGCATCGAGGTGAGAAATGAAATCGTATAACACCGAATGGATACGCAACATCGGCATTGTAGGTCACGGCGACACGGGCAAGACCCAGCTCGTGTCGTCGCTGCTGTACGCGGCGGGAATGACGCCGCGCTGGGGCAAAGTGACCGAGGGCTCGACGGTCACGGATTGGGACGAAGAGGAAGTCGCGCGGAAGATTTCCATCAACACGGGGCTGGCTTACGCGGAATGGACGGCGCCTGGAAAAAACGAAAACACCAAGATCAACCTGCTCGACACGCCCGGCTACTCGACCTTTATCAACGATACGAAGGCGTCGCTGATCGCCGCCGATGCCGCGCTGATTTTGGTGGACGCCGTGAGCGGCGCGCAGGTGGTCACAGAAAAAGTCTGGGACTACGCGACCGAGTACGAGCAGCCGCGCGCCTTCGTGCTGAACTGGATGGACCGCGAGCTGGCCAGCTTCGAGCGCGCGCTGGAGTCGCTGAAGGAAACGTTCGGGCGCGGGGTGATTCCCGTCCAGCTGCCCATCGGTTCGGAAAAGAATTTTCGCGGCGTGGTCGATCTGGTCACCATGAAGGCGCTGATCTACGCGCCGGACGGAGACGGCAAGGCCAAAATCGAGGACATTCCCGCGGACATGGCGGAAGAGGCGCAGGCCGCGCACGAAGCGCTGGTCGAGCTGGTGGCCGAGGGCGAAGACGAATTGATGCAGGAGTTTTTCGACAAGGGCACTTTGCCGGCCGAAGACCTGAAGAAGGGCTTGCACGAGGAAGTGCGCGACAAGAAAGTTTTTCCCGTGCTGCTTAGCTCCGGGCTGCACAACATCGGTAGCGATGCCATTCTCAATTTCATAGCGGAGATTTTTCCTTCGCCCGCCTATCGGGCGAAGTGGCGCGCGAACAGCCAGGCCGACCAGAAGGGCGAAACGATCGAGCGCAAGGTCGCCGATGCGGAGCCCGTCTCGATTTACGTTTTCAAGACGCTGGCCGACCCGTTCGCCGGGCGCATTACCTACTTCAAAGTGATGTCGGGCGTGCTGAAGAACGACGCGACCGTGCAGAATTACAACCGCAACACACCCGAGCGGCTGCAGCACATCCAGGTCACGCAAGGGAAAACGGCCACGGCGGTGAACGAGCTGCACGCGGGCGATATCGGCTCGGTCGCCAAACTGAAGGAAACGGTCACCGGAGAAACGCTGGGCGACAAAAGCGCGCCGATCTACTACACGCCGGCGCGCATTCCCGAGCCGTCCATCACGTTTGCCATCGAGCCGAAAACGCGCGCGGACGAAGACCGCATCGGAACCGCCATCCACAAAATACTGGAAGAGGACCTGGCGCTGCGGTTCGGGCGCGACGCGCAGACGAAGGAGTTCCTGCTCAGCGGCGCGGGACAGCAGCACATTGAAGTGGTGGTGGCGAAGCTGCGCAAGCGCTATCACGTCGAGCTGACGCTGAAGCCGCCCAAAGTTCCCTACCGCGAGACGATTCGCGGCAAGGCCGACGCGGAAGGCAAGCACAAGAAGCAGAGCGGCGGGCACGGGCAGTTCGGCGTGTGCCGCATCAAGATGGAGCCGCTGCCGCGCGGCAAAGGCATCGAGTTCGTCGATGATATTTTCGGCGGCGCGATTCCCAAGAACTGGATTCCCTCGGTGGAGAAAGGCATTCGCGACGCGGCCGAGCGCGGATATCTTGCGGGATTCCCGGTGGTGGACTTCCGCGCGGTGCTCTACGACGGCAAGTATCACGATGTGGATTCGAGCGACATCGCGTTCAAGATCGCCGGCACGCTGGCGTTCAAGGAAGCGATGAAGCAGGCGAGGCCCGCGCTGCTCGAACCCATCATGAACGTCGAGGTTTATGCCCCCGATCAATATTCCGGCGACCTGATGGGCAACCTGAGTTCCCGGCGGGGAAAAATCAGCGGGAGCGAGACGCGCGGCGGGAACGTCATCATCAAAGCCCTCGTGCCGCTCTCCGAAATGCTGAGCTACGCGAATGAGCTCACGTCGATGACGCAGGGGCGCGGAAGCTATTCGATGGAGTTTTCGCACTACGACTTCGTGCCCAGCGAGCTGGCGGAAAAGGTGATCGCGCAGCACAAGCCGCACGCGGAGGGCGAAGAAGCCGAAGGCATGTCGGCCTAAGGCGCCAACCAGCTCAGCCGCAGGTCGGAGGCTATTGCGGCGAGCTCAGGACTTTGATGAAGCGGTAGTAGAAGTCGAGGCCCTCGTAGAATGAGGCGACGGGCAAGCGCTCGTCGCGCCCGTGCGAGCGGTCGTCGTTGATGTCGATGAAGACGCCGGGAACACCGTATGTGGGAAGGCCTGCGGCGCGCGTGATTGCGCCATCGCTGGCGCCTGCATCCATCACCGGAACGACAGGAACTCCCGGCCACATCTGGTCGGCCACTTTCTCGAGCCCTTGCATGACGTCCGGGCGCAGCGGCGAAGGCGGATTCGCTTTCGGCCCCAACCCGGAATTGTCCACGTAGACGACGCTGACTTTCGGGTCCGCCAGCACCTTTACGAGCTGCTGCCGAATCTCCTCGGCCGAATGGCCCGGAAAAATCCGGCAGTTGACGATGGCGCGCGCGAACCCAGGCAGCGCGTTGTTGGCATCGCCCGCCTCCAGGCGCGTCGCTACGCAGGTGGTGCGCATGCGCGCGTTGTAATACGGCGAGTTGGACAGCCGCGCGATGGCCGCCGGATCGGGAGGCGTTCTCAGGATGGCCTTCATGTCCGCGCCGTCCTGCCCGCCGACGATGTCCGCTTCCTTCGCAAAATAGCCGCGGGTCACTTCGTTCAGCTCGAACGGAAATTGGTAGTGTTCGAGGCGCGTGAGCGCTTCGGACAGCTCGTAAATGGCGTTGTCGGGCCGCGGCAGCGAGCTGTGCCCGCCCTTGTTGCTCACCTCAAGCTGAAAATCGGCGTACAGCTTCTCGCTGGCCTGGATGCCGACGAGCAGATGCTTGCCCTGGTCCATCTCAAAATCGCCGGCATCGGGATTGAGGACGTAGTCGGCATCGATCAGATTGCGATGCGTCTTCAGCAGCCAGGCCACGCCGTTGTACATCCCGCCTTCTTCGTCGGCGGTGAGCGCGAGGATGATGTCGCGATCGGGCTCGTAGTGTTCGCGATGCAGTCGAATGAAGGTGGTGACCAGAATGGCGTCGCCTTCCTTAATGTCTTCCGTGCCGCGGCCGTAGAAGTAGCCGTCCTTCTCGATGAATGTGAACGGATCCATGGACCAATCCCGGCGCAGGGCCTGGACCACATCGAGATGGCAGATGAGCAGGATGGGCTTGCGGGCGCCCGTGCCGTGGATGCGCGCGACCATGTTGAACTTGCGCGGATTGGGGCCGAGCACCTGGACGTCGGCGGGCGAGAAGCCGGCGTCGAGAAGGCGCTGGGCCATTGCTTTGGCCGCGGTGGTCACGTTGCCCGCCGGCGAGTCCGTGGTGTTGATTTCGATGAGCTGTTTGAAGATGGAGCGCGCGAGCTGCCTGGTGGGTTCGTCAACCTGCGCGCGCAACACGATGGGCGCGGCAAGCACGGCAAGCGCGAGAATGAAGACGAATCGGCTGCGAAGTTTCATTCGATGGCTCCCGAATCAAAGAGGACGAAGCCTATCAAAGGAAACGCATTCCCGCCAGAGGAGGAATCGCGCACGCAAGTTTCGAATGAGGCGATTTTTCGCCCGCCGGAAATCAAAACGGCGGCGGGCTGAACGGCTTCCCGGAAGGCGGCTCGAGAAGGAAGACGGCGTAGCGGTAGAGGGCGAACTTTATCGCCATGCTGACCTGATGGATGCCGACGATCTCGCCAAACGCGGCGTGGACCTGGTGAGCGTTGGCGTCGGGCAAACCGCCCAGCAGTTCGCCGAAACGATTCTTGGCTTTGGTGAATTCGAGGTCTTGCGCGGGCGTGAGTGGAGGGTTCAAGTTCTTCGTTTGGTACTCGCGATAGAACTCGTAGCGGAATTGTTTTTCGTAGAGATGGGCGCAGGCGATTCTGGTGGCGCCGGGAGCGGGCTGCGCATCCGCAATGGCGGTCTGAGTGAAATGCTTCACCGCATCTTCGAATCCGGCGAAATCGGCCAGAGCGCTTTTCGACGGGCCTGCGCGTTTACGCGCCAGCAGCGCGGCTACATGATCCGTGCGCTCGTCATAGCATCTACCGTAGACACCGATAGCCCGGACCGCTGCCTGCGGCGTCGCGCCCCGCTCTTTCTGAAACCTGGCGACCCAATCCGTCGAGGTCATGGCCAAGATCCGGGGGCAAGAGAGGCCGAGACGATCTGCGACACCCGATCGCCTGGCTGCTGCGGCGCGCCGCGCTCGGGACTGAGCGTGCGCCCCCGGCAGGACGAACAGCAGAAGAGAAAGTGCGATCCAGGTTTTCATCTTCCTGCGCTCATGCGAGTGTCCGGAGTTCGGCGCGGGAAAAAGATTCCACGGCTACAAACTCTCGACGACCTTCTTGAGCTTGGCTTGTACGCGCTCGGCGGCCTGACGCAAGCGCGGGTTCTCGATTGCTTTCATGGAGGCCACCGGATCGATAGGGGT
>JBJKQB010000341.1:0-7407 GCA_046705825.1 Candidatus Acidiferrales bacterium | reverse complement strand
CCGCGTGTACACCCAATCCCACATCGACTATGTTGTGGAAGTGATTTTAGAGGTCTGGCGCCGCCGCGACACCATTCACGGCCTCGAACTCACCTATCAAGCCCCCTTTCTGCGCCACTTCACCGCCCGTTTCCGCCGCCTCCCCCAATGATTCGACTTGCCCTGCCGTCAATTCGTGGGCGGCGTTCTTGCCGCAAAGTAGCGTCGGCGTCTCGCCGGCGATTTTTCTGTTTCTCTTCACATGCAATGTCGCGGCGCCGAGCCACTCGCTGCCCCCAGACGCATCGGCGGGATTGCAACCTCCGCTTCGCCGACGTTGTTCCCCATTTTCGAATTTGCATTTTCCATTTTCCTGTCACTATGTAGCTTGATGAGATGCCCTTATTGCAACGGCGAGCTGACGCAAAAGAACCGCGCCAGCCTGCTGATCGCCAGCCTGCTCCTCTTTGCCGGCGCACTCACTTCTTTCTTTCTTCTCCCGCTCTTCTGGATCATCGGTCTTCTTTTTCTGGTGACTGCCGTCTACCTCTTCACCTGGGGCACGCGCGGCAAAGGCCTCTGGTGCCGCCAATGCAAGAAATTCCCCGGCCGCTGACTCTCAGTAGCGCCGGCGTCTCGCCGGCGTTTTGTACGCTTTGTCCTTGGTGGAACGGGCCCGGCGGCAGAACGCGCCTGCATCCCCGGCGGTGCTCGCGCGATCGCCGGAAGTGATACAATCCCGCTCTCGCGCACCGCAAAATTCTTCACTCCTGCGAGCGCGATCCTTCTGCACGCGAGTGCACGCCATGCAAATCCGCTTCGAAGGTCGAACCGCCATCGTGACCGGGGCGGCCCATGGCCTGGGCCGCGCCATCGCCTTGAATTTCGCGAAGCTCGGCGCACGCGTCGTGGCTCTCGATATCGTGGAGGCGGAACTCGCGGAAACAGCGCGGCTCGCGGACGGACAGAAGACGCCGCTCGAATTTCGCCTTCTGGATGTGAGCGACCGCTCCGCCGTGCACGGCATCATCGCTCAAATCCTGCAGGCCAGCGGCCGCATCGACATACTCGTGAACGATGCGGGCGGTGTGATGGGCCAAGCCGGGCGGCCGCTCGAAGAGATTTCCGAGGCTGCGTGGCGGGCCATCTTCGCGGTGAATCTGGATGGCGCGTTCTACTGCAGCCAGGCTGTCGCCCCGGCCATGAAAGCGGCGCGCTATGGCCGCATCATCAACATCTCCAGCGGCGCCGGCCTGGGCGTCAGCCTCACCGGCATCCAAGCCTACGCCTCAGCGAAAGCGGGACAGATTGGCTTGACGCGCCAGCTCGCCCACGAACTCGGTCCCTGGGGCATCACCGTCAACAGCGTGGCTCCAGGCTTCGTCCGTTCGAACCCAACCACCGAAAAGCAGTGGGAGGCGTACGGCACAGAGGGGCAGCGGCGCCTCGTCGAAAATATTGCGCTCAGGCGCCTCGGCTCGCCGCAAGACATCGCCAACGGCGTCCTCTTCCTCGCCAGCGACCACGCCGGCTGGATCACCGGCCAAACCCTCTCCATCGACGGCGGCCGCTAAGATTGTGGCGCGGGCGTCTCGCTTGCAGGTTTTCTGCGGCCGAAGGCCGCTTTGGAGTGCGGCAGCTTGCTGCCGCTTTTGCGGGTTCCCTCGAGCATCCGCAGTCCTCAGTCCTCAAGTGGCGGCCTGATATAGCGCGGGCGTCTCGCTTGCACTGCTTGAGTGAATTGGCGAAGGGAGCGGAGCGAATGTGCCCGCGGCCTTGCCTTTTGGCGTAGGGGTGCGGCCCTGGCCTGAGTCTCGAAGGCTTGCTGCGCCCGCTTTGTAGCGGCCTTCCGCCCGCGGTTTTTTTTCTGCGGCCGGAGGCCGCTTTGGAGTGCGGCAGCTTGCTGCCGCTTTTTGCCGCTTTTGCGTTACGCGCGCGGTGCGCTCAGGCGAAGCTCGCGGCGAACCTCCGAAAGAAGATGAGGCCGGGAAGAGGCTCGAGCGGAGCGGGTGTTGGGTCCGGGGGCGCTCCGAAAAAGGTACCCCCGGCCAAAAGAATATCAATGGCGCGAACCAGGTCCTGGGTGGCTTGCGATTTCAGGACGTAGCCCTGTGCGCCGGCGTTCTTTGTTTCCCCGGTGAGCGCGGCCGATTCGTGCATGGTAAAGATGAGCACAGGGCGATCAAAGCCCGATTTGCGCAGGCGCGAGGTGATTTGCAGGCCGCTCGCGTCCGGCATGGTGATGTCCATGACCACCAGATCAGGGCGATTGCCGTGAATGGTTTCCACCGCTTGCGCGCCGCCGCCAGCCTCCAGCAGGTTCCAATCCGGGCGGGAGGCAGCCAGCAGGCTGCGCACGCCTTCACGCACGATTTCATGGTCATCCACAACGAGGATGGTGGTTGGATTTCCGCTCATGTTCGTTTCTCCCGATACTATGACGTCGACCTCTCGCGAGATCAATCGGATTAAGGTTTGATTTCGGACTCGGGCGATTGCTGGGCCGGCACGGTAGCGCGCACCAATGTTCCGGGCGACGCGGAACTCACAGCGAGTCTCCCGCCCAACTGTCGCATCCGTTCGTTCATGCCCCGCAGCCCGATGCCGAGATGCACGCTGTCTGGCCGGACTCCGCGGGCGAGCGCAGCGGGCAAGCCTTTGCCGTAGTCCCGGACGTTCAGGTGGATGGCGCCGTTTTCCCGCGACAACTGAATGTCCACCACAGAAGTCCCCGAATGCTTGTGAACGTTGGTGAGACTCTCCTGCAGCACACGGAAGAGAGCCAATTCAACGTCCCGCGAGGGACGCTCCAGAGAATCAGGGGCCTCGAAATTCACCCGGATGCCGCTGCGCTGCCGGAAACCGTCCAGATACCATGTGATCGCCGACTTCAGCCCCATTTCTTCCAGCATGGGTGGATAAAGCAAGTAGGAAATCGTGCGCACTTCTCGCACGCATGTCTCCAGGACGGTGCCGCATTGCTGAAGATCGCGCCGGCTCTGCGCGTCGAGTTTCGGGTTCCTCGCTTCCAGCAGTCCGATTTTTATTTTCAGCGCGCTCAAGTACTGCCCGATGCTGTCGTGCATCTCCCGGCCGATGCGCCGGCGCTCTTCATCCTGCGTGCGCAGAAGTTCGAGCGAGAGCCGCCGCAGCGAGTTTTCCGATCGGACCAGTTCCTCGCGGGCCTGCTCCTTTTCGGCGATTTCCTTTCGGAGGGCTTCGTCGTAGCGCATCTTCTCGGTGACGTCGCGCGTGATTTTGCTGAAACCCAGCAGCTTCCCGGACTCATCGTGAATGGCGGTCACCAGCGCGTTCACCCAGAAGCGTGAACCATCCTTCCGCACGCGCCAGCCTTCTGTTTCCGCTTTTCCATAGCGCGCGGCGGTGGCCAGAATTTTCTGCGGCTTTCCCGATGCTGCGTCCTCCGGCGGAAAAAAGGTCGAGTAGGGGCGCCCGATGATCTCCGCGGCGGTGTAGCCCTTGATACGCTCCGCGCCGGCATTCCAGGTCGTGATGCGGCCCTCCGCATCCATCATGAAAATGGCGTAATCCTGGACTTGCTGCACGAGCAAGCGGAATTGCCGCGCCTCCGACTGATGGCGGCGTGAAACCGCAGATTCCTTTCGCTTTTTCACTGGTTCCATCGTTCCGGTTTCGATCCAATCATGCATCATTGCGGCCGCGAAGAAACTATGATGAAACACGTAAAGGGCACCTGCAGTCGATACGGGAAACACTGTAGCGCCCTGGCAGCGCTGCAAATGCCCGGATTTGAACGGAAAGCTTCAACGGGGGCTTTCTAGAACGCTGCGGCTGTTGCGCCGGGCGGCAACGGTCGTGCACCCATTGTACCTGGGCGGAGCGAAGCGCGGGCAAGCGTCTGCTATAATTCGCGGGCCATGGCGCTCGCGAAATTCAAACATCCGCGGTACATCGTGGTCGAAGGACCCATCCGCGTCGGCAAATCCACACTGGCCAAAGCCTTGGCCGAAAGCCTGCACGCCCGCCGCATTTTCGACGTCGAGGACAATCCCTTCCTCCGCGACTTCTACGATGAAAAGCCCGGCGCCGCCTTTCGCGCCCAGATGTATTTCCTCTACGAGCGCCACCGCCGCCTCATCGAAGCCCGTCCCGAAGATGGCGGAGCGCCGCTGGTTGCCGATTTCCTGTTCCAGAAAGACAAGATTTTCGCCTACATGAACCTCGACAACGAGGAACTCAAGCTCTACGAGAAGTTTTTCGACATGCTCGCGCCCTCCATCGCCGCACCCGATTTGGTCGTCTATCTTCAGGGCAAGCCGGAAGTCCTGCGCAAACGCGTAGCGAAAAAGGCCGACCCCGCAGAATCCCAAATCTCGCCTGAATATGTCGAGGCCGTCGCCAATGCCTACGAGCACTTCTTCTTTCGTTATTCGGGCTCGAACCTGCTGGTCGTCGACACGTCCGAAATCGACTTCGTGCAGCGCAACCAGGACCTGCAAGAGCTGTTGCGGCGCCTGCGCCAGCCCGTGAAGGGCACGCAGTACTTTTTGCCTCTGGGACAGAGCTGAGCGCGAACCCGACGCGTCTACGACCATTCTCGTAGCCGCGTACTACAACTTTCGTTTGCCTCCCGCAAGCGCAGTCACCTTTTCGTGCTAGAACTCCGTTCGCCTTGCCTCAACCCGCCATCTTGTTTGCAGAAACGAGGCTCGTGCGCCGCGTGCTTGGCCGTCTCTTTTTGGTGACTCTTGTTCCCGCCGCGCACACGTGCATGCGCGGCGCCACGCACAAAATCACCTCCCGCTCCGCGCCCTTCGGCTCCTTTTTGCCCTCAGGGATGAACCTTTCAGGTCCCGGATGCGCAAACTTTTGTCCCGGAAAAAGGCATTTGGCAGGGCAAGAGGGTGAAAATCAGGCGAAAAATAGTGCACAAAATGCCGAAAACGGGTATGCTCCGCCTCTGCCTTCCCGGAAAACGCTGTATTGAGCCAGTAGCGCGTACTGCAGTGTTCCTGGCAGCACGATTGCACTGTTTAGGGTAGACAGCCGGATCCTCGGAAGGCTGTCAGGGAAGCGGAATAGACCATGGGTCCGTATAGCCAGCCTGGCATTAAGAGTCAGAAGTCGCTGTCCTCGTTTCGCCGTCTCAATCAAGTCCTCCTGTTCGTTGCCGCTCTTCTCCCGCTCGCTTTGTTCATCTGGAATTGGCAGCATCTTTCAAGCGCCGGCGCGGCGGCATCGAGCCGCCCTGTAGCTTCGGCGCCGAACGAGAATCCCGGGCTCCCGCTGACGAACGCGGCCCTTCAAACGCACCGGCTGTATCCCTTCTCCGTGATTCCGGGGGGTGCGCGCACCGAAGAGCAACTTAAGAACGCCCTGCTGCACGATCCCGTTGCCGCCTCTCATTACGCCGATTTTGATGTGCCCGAGACGCACGTGATCCGCATGGACCGCACGCGCGCCATGTACGTCTCCTACCGCGTCGGCAACCACATTTATTGGACTTCAAAGAGGCTGGAGATTCCGGGCGGCGAGCCGGTGCTCAGCGACGGCGTGCATGAGGCGCGAACGCGCTGCGGCAATCGCCTGTCGGAAACTCCCGAGCTCCCCATCTCCGCCAAAGAGCCGACGCGCGCCTTGCTCGAGGGCCCGGCCGTGCCGCTGGCCCCCGCTGCGCCGGAAGCCCTGCCCGAATCGGCTACGCGGCCCATCGCCGCCCTGCCGGAAATCGCCAGTGTCGATCCGGTCGGGGGACGCATTTTTATACCGCCGTTCATTCCCATTTGGGGCGACTCGGGAACTCCAGGCTTGCCTCCCAATATTCCGCCCAACAACCCGCCGCCACCCAATCCGCCGCCTCCGACACCGCCGCCGGTGCCTACGCCGGAGCCCTCGGGCCTGCTGTTCCTCTCTCTGGGTCTGTTCGGTGTGTGGGCTCTTCGGCGCAAGCTGCACGCCTAGGCACGCCGGCAGCGCCGCAAGCAGGCCGCATTTCCGCGTTCGAAAAGCGAACATAAGGCGAACAAAAAACTGCGCGAACGACATCAAGAACCTTGATGTCCAATTGCCCTTAAAACCGCCTAAACTGGCAAAAATGGCGTTGGCGAATGGCGGCCTGGTTGGCACTGCCAGATACGACGTTTGTAGGAAGTCGCCACAGGGTTTTTCCACCTACAGTGCGGCCACCAGTGCATCCCGCAGCGATCCGCGAAAGGCGCAGCGAGGTACTAGGCCGCAAGAATTTCGCCTTTTGCGACAAGGAATGTCACAAAAGGTGCGGTGCCACAGAGTGTCGACGGGTTAGGTCTACAGCATCTGCTGTATTTTCAACGACGCGCTACCCATCCTGCTTCGGCGAAGAAATTGCAAAGGACTCACACAAGGTTTGACTCCTGGCAAACCAATTTATCTAAATCACTAACAGAGCATTCTTTTCGATCGGGGGGTCGATTAACAGGATCGATCTGTGCCCCGACTGGAGAGCTATAGCGCGCTGATTTGCGCGTCCATTCGTGAGCGGCAGGCAGTCCACGACTGTGGACGGGCGCACGAAAACGGGCTCAGCCGGCTGCGGCAGCCGTTTCTGCGCTGTTGACGAGATTATTGGGCCAGGGATTCATTGGGCCACGGCATCAAAACCCAGCCTCGGGGCGGGTTTCAGGGTTTGCTTGCAAACCCTGAGCCTGAAGAAGTTCGCATAGCCCAGCCCGGAGGAGGGACAAGGGGACAGGGCCACTGGACGGTCGCACGCTCGGCCACTGCAGAGCCGGTCGGTGACTGCACGGTAGTGTTGTGCCCCGAAGAAAAGGGGGAAGAGAAAGGCATGAGAACAGTAATCGACTGCATCACCCGCAGGCGCTGTTGGATGGTCCTCGGCGGCTTCGCCCTCATCGCCCTGATGATGGCCCTGACCTCAGGCACAGCCCTCGCGCAGAGCTGCCTGCAAGACGAGTACAATAAAGCGAACAATGTCACTAAGGCGTGCACGAGCACACCCAACTCCAACCTACTAAACTGCACGGCCAACGATGTCTCCCTCTCACAAATTCCGCAGAGCCGCATTACGATCATCTCGGGCGGCCAGAACACATCGAACGGCCCGACATGCTACCAGGGGGGCAACGTTACGTTTACCGCCGATTTCGACATCCTCACTACGGCGAATGCGGCAAATTCAGGCGGGCGGGACAACGTGGGCCTGTACCTGGCCACCCAGCAGGCGTGCAGCTCTTCAGTTACAACAAACTGCAACCCGTCCGTGACGGTGTCAACCTCCACTACGTCAACCGCGCTCTGCGGCACGTGCGCGGACAACATTATCTCTCCCCAACACAATATCGACGGGTCGTCGCACTATTGTGCTGACAGCAGTGGCACCTTGTGCGGATCAGACAACTATCACGAGTACGATACGGGCGTGTCCGTAGGCGGGAATGCGGACAACTG
>JBJKQB010000340.1:0-13219 GCA_046705825.1 Candidatus Acidiferrales bacterium | reverse complement strand
CCGCGGTAAGAAGAGCGAGAAAAAGCGAAGAGCGCGAAAGAAGACGGGTTAGAATCGCAGGCTTCCGTCCGGGTTTTTGACGATCTCAATTCTGACGCGTTCAGGTTCAGGCGAAAGGGGCGCTGTGGGACCGGTCACGAACGCTCTAACGTCGCTGGCGCTGGCGCGCGCGGGACAGCGGCGGCTGCCGCGCTACGGCATGGCCATTCTGGTGGTGGCGGGAGTGGCGCCCGACCTCGATTTTTTGAGCTACTTCGGGGGAGCCAGCGCGTTTCTGCGGTTGCATCGCGCGGTGCTGCACTCGCTGGCGGGAGGCGCATGCGTCGCGTGCGTGACCGCCGCAGTTTTTCTGGCGATAGACAGCCGACGGCGAGGACTTCCCGCAAAACCGGGAGCGAAGCCGCCGCTGCGCTTCCTGCCAGCTTTGGTTGCCGCGCTGGTGGGCGTGGCGGCGCATATTGTGCTGGGGATCGCGAGCGGCGTCGGAGTGGAGCTGCTGTGGCCGTTTGGGGCGCAGCGGTACGCGTGGCACGTGCTGGCGAACCTGGACGTGTTCGTTCTGATCGTGCTGCTGGCGGGGCTGTTGATTCCCGAACTGCTGCGGCTGGTCAGCGAAGAAATCGGTGAGCGGAAAAAGAAGGTGCGCGGGCGCACAGCGGCGATCCTGGCGCTGGCGGCGTTTGCGGCCTATGGAGGCGCGCGCGCGATGCTGCACAGCCGAGCCATTAACGTGCTGATGTCGAGCGTGTATCGAGGGCGGACGCCGCTTTCGGCGGGCGCGTTTCCGTCCGGCAGCTCGCCGCTTGAATGGCGCGGGCTAGCCGTTACGGACACGACGATCGAGGAGATCGAGGTGTCGCTTTCGCCCGGAGCGCAATTCGACCCGGAGCGCAGTTTGACGCAATTCAAACCGCAGGATTCCGCGGCGGTGCGAGCGGGCGAAGCGGCCGCGGATACGCTTTTGTATCTGAAGTACGCGCGCTTTCCCCTGGCGACGCTGACGCAGCGGGAGGACGGTTATCGCTTCGAGGTGCACGACCTGCAGTTTGCGCCGGACGATATGAGCCCGGAAAACACGTTCGTGCGCGTGGATTTGGACAGCAAGCTGCGGGTGGTCCGGCAGGACATTTTCTTCGCGGCGAATCCGGGGACGTAGGAGCAGCAACCGGAGCGCGCGTCGCAAAGAGGCAAAGCGGGGCGTGCTCCCCTTGTGCCGGGACACTCACTAAAGCGCTGTCATCGAAACAGCAGATCCCTGCCTGCGGCAGGCAGGGCCTCACCCCCATTTCCGCAAAAGACGCGGAACTGGGTTCCCTTCGTGCCTCAGGGCGAGCGGGATGACCGGGTTCGACGAGTTACGGTTCTCTGGGTAAAAAGAAGCGGGCTAAAGCGGGAGCAAGCTCCCGCACTCCAAGGCGCCGCGATAGGCGCGCGGCGCAGGTCGGCGTTGACGGCGCTGCGATACGAATAGCGGTACGGCCAAGCGCGGCTAGGAGGCGCGGGGGGCGGCGGCGTCGCGGAAGAAGAGGCGTGCGAGGATGTAGAGCACGGCGATGGCGACGATGGCGCCAATGGTGAAGGCGCGGCCATGGGTCATCAGGAACACCAGGCTTTGCTGCCCGTATTTGATTCCGAAAACTCCCTCCGCAAAATAGCGCAGGCCGCGGCCCAGCAGGAGGGCTGCCACGAAGGTCCCCAGCGGCGCCTGAAACACTCCTTCCGCCAGGACGAAGATCTTAAATTGAAACGGCGGGGGCAGCAGCGCGGGGATGAAAATGCTCCAGAAGGCGTGGCGTTCGACCCAGCGTTTGGCTTTCAACGCGCCGGGGCCGGCGTGGCGATGAAAGTAGGCCTCGCCGCCCTTTTTGGCGAGCCAGTAAAGACAGAGGCAACCCCCCAGGGAGCCCAAGATGGACATGGCGACGTAGTACGGCATGCGCGCGGGATGCTGGCTGGAGAGATCGATGACCAGCGCGTCGGTGACGAAGGGAAACGAGAGGATGAAAGAATCGAGGAAGGTGACCACGAACAGGCCGCCACCTCCCATGACGGCGACGAACTTGGCCAGCCAGCGAGGAAGGCGCGGCGGGTTCGGCAGCGGCTTCACCGGGCTTGTGTTCCGTTGGAAAAGAAGAGACCGGCGACACGTTCAGCGAGCGCGCCCGGGTTGAGGTCGGAGCGGTTGGCGAGGACGATGATGGTCAAGCGGTCGCGGGTGAAGCGCTGGATGGCGGTGCGAAAGCCGATGGTCTCGCCGTAATGCCACATGCGGGGGTGGCCCTGGTAAGGATTCAGGAACCAGCCAAAGCCGTAGGCGGCGGGCTCGTTGCTGGGGCCCACGGGACCGCCGTTGGGAACGACAACAGGAGTAAGGGCGGGCTGCATTTCTTTCGCGCTGAGCAGGGTGTGATGGGCGAGCGCGTCGTCCCATTTGGCCAAGTCGTTCAGCGAGGAGTAGACGCCGCCGTCGCCCAGGGTGGCGGAGGTGGAGTCCTGATCGGTCAGCTCCCAACCCGTCGCGGTTTTCGAATAGCCGAAGGCACGATGCGGGACGGCGTTCTTCCCCTTCACGTAGGCCAGTGTGTGATTCATGCCGAGAGGGGCGAAGATGCGGTCGTGCAGGAATTGCGGGAAGGATTCGCCGGAAACTTTGGCGACAATTTCTCCCAACAGGACGTAGCCAGAATTGCTGTAGGCCCATTTGGTACCGGGCGGGAATTTCGTGGTGGTTTGTTTTTCGAGCAGAGCGAGCACGCCGTCATCGTTGATCTGAGCCTGCTGATCGGGCGGAGTGTTGGGCGGGGGCAGCAGCATCAGGTCCTCGTAATCGAGCAGGCCGGAGGTGTGGTTGAGCAGATTGCGAATGGTGATCGCTTTTCCGTAGGCGGGGAAGCTGGGGAAGACGTCGGTGATTCGCGTGTCGTAAGAGAGCTTGCCATCGTGGACGAGAAGCATGATGGCCATCGCGGTGAATTGTTTGGTGCAGGAGGCCAGGCGGAAATTGGTAGCGGCGTCGATTTTGGCGCGGGTGCGCAGATCGCGCAGGCCGTAGCCGCGTTCGAAGACGGTGCGGCCGTCATGGCGGACGAGGACAGCGAGGCCGGGTGCGCCGGGCTGGGTCACGGAAGAGAAGATGGAGTCAATTTGGGGCGCGGTGGGAGCGGCGGATGCCCAAGCCACGGCGAGAAGAAGAATGAGGCCGAGATTAAAGACGAGTAGCATTCTCATGGTTTAGATTCGTCTAGATTCGCAATCAACGATCGAGCAAAAGCAGATCCCTCACCCCCATTCCCGCAAGAACCGCGGGACTGGGCTCCCTTCGCCTGCGCTCAGGGCGGGCGGGATGACAAACATTCATTGCGCACTACTTTTTGGGCGCCCGCGCCTGCACCAACCGCATCGAGCAATTACAGCGGGGAGAAACATAGCACAGGGAGGTGGCAAAAAGCGGCAGCACGCTGCCGCACTCCAAAGCGGCCTGCGGCCGCACACTTCTGCGGCGGGAGAAACATAGCACAGGGGCGTCCGGGATGCGCGGGTTGGAAGCGGCAAATTGCTGAATGGGTGCCGCTTGGATAAAATCGGTGTTTGAACTTGACCTCCTCTCCACAGACTCCGGATTTTCTTTCCGGCTTGAACGAACGCCAGCGCGAAGCCGTCCTCGCGACGGAAGGGCCGTTGCTGGTGCTGGCGGGCGCGGGAACGGGCAAAACACGAGTCATCACCTATCGCGTGGCGCAACTGATCGAGCAGGGCGTGCCGGGCAGAGCGATTCTGGCCGTGACGTTCACCAACAAGGCCGCGGACGTGATGAAGGAGCGCGTGAGCGACCTACTGCGGTCGGTGGGGCGCGATGCGCCGGGCGTGTGGGTGTCGACGTTCCATTCCTTCTGCGCGCGGCTGCTGCGGCGGGAGGCGCCGCGCATCGGCCTGCCGCGCGACTTCGCCATTTACGATGACGACGGCCAGACCGCGGCGATCAAGCGGGCCATGATGCTGCTCGATCTGGCGACGGACAAATATCCGCCGCGCAGCATACGCGCGCAGATCAGCCACGCGAAAAATCACGGGATCACGCCGGATGAAATGGAAGCGGAGGCGACGGGCGCGCGCAACGACATTCGCGAACAAGTGGCCGCGGTTTTCCGGCTGTACAACGAGATGCTACACAAGGCGGGAGCGGTGGATTTCGACGATCTGCTGCTGCGGTCGGTGGAGATCCTGCGCGAGCATGCGGACGCGCGCGCGGCGTGGAGCGAGCGCTTCCACTACATCATGGTTGACGAATTCCAGGACACCAACCGCTGGCAAGAAGAACTCGTGCGGCTGCTGGGCGGCACGCGGAAAAATGTGTGCGTGGTGGGCGACGAGGACCAGTCGATTTATGGCTGGCGCGGGGCGCGCGCGGGAAACCTGAAGCGTTTTCTGGAGGATTTTCCAGGGGCGCGCACGATCCGGCTGGAAGAAAATTACCGGTCGACGCAAAGCATCCTGGACGCAGCCGCGGCAGTGGTCGATCACAACACCGGCCGGCTGGGGAAAGACCTGCGGGCGACGCTGGGCGCGGGACAGGCGCTGCGCTTTTTCGAGGCGCAGGACTCGATCAGCGAAGCGGAATTCGTTTCCGGCGAGGTGGCGGCGCTGGCGCGGCGCGATCCGAAGGCGCATATCGCCGTGCTGTACCGCACGGGAGCGCAATCGCGGTCCTTCGAGGAAATGCTGCGGCGCCTGGGCATACGCTACCGCGTGGTGGGCGGATTCAGTTTTTACCAGCGCGCGGAAGTGCGCACGGCGCTGGCGTTTCTGCGACTGCTCTTTCATCCCGAAGACGACGTGGCGCTGCTGCGCGTGCTGAACGTGCCGCCGCGGGGGATCGGAGCGGCGACGGTTGCGGCGCTGGAAGGGAAGGCGCGGGAAACGGGGCAGTCGTTGTGGGAGGTGATTCGCGGCGGCGGCTCGGGGACGGGACGAAAAGCGGGCGCGCTGGACGGGTTCCGCGAAACGATCGAACGGATGCAGGAGGAATGCAAAGAGCTGGCGCCGGCGCAATTGATCGAGCACGTGCTGGAGCGCACGAAGTACCTTGAATACGTCGAGCAGCAGGACGAACTGGAGCACACGTCGCGCGCGGAGAATCTGCGCGAACTGTCGAATGCAGTGGCGGAAGCGACGGAGCAGGGGCAAACGCTGGAAGAAATACTGGACCGCGCGGCGCTGGTCAGCGACGCGGATGAATACGACGAGAGCGCGACCGTCTCGCTGATGACGCTGCATAGCGCGAAAGGGCTCGAATTCGACGCGGTGTATCTGGCGGGGCTGGAGGAAGGGCTGCTGCCGCACAGCCGGTCGCTGGACAAGCCGGAGGACGTGGAGGAGGAGCGGCGGCTGTTTTACGTGGGGATGACGCGTGCGAAGGAATCGCTGGTGCTGACGCGGGCGGTCTACCGGCGGAATTATGGCGAAGAGCGCAAGCGCGCATCGTTGCCATCGCGCTTCCTGGCGGAAATTCCGGGCGAGCTGATCGAGGCGGCGGGCGGATCGCTCTCCGAGCCGGGGGAAACGCGGCGGTATGAACCCGATCCGGAATATTCGTACTCGCAGGATTATTTCTATCGACGGAGACCGGGGGCGCGGCCATCGTACGGAAAGCCGGGGCGGGCGGCGCGCGGCTCGGCCGATCCGCTGATCGGGACGCGCGTGCGGCATGCCAAATACGGCGTCGGGACGATCATCGGCGTCGAAGGAGAAGGGGAGGACCGCAAGCTGACGGTCAGTTTCCAGGACTACGGGGCGAAGAAGCTGGTGGAGCGGTACGCGAATTTGCAGATGATTTAGCCACAGTTTGTTTCGTGATGTTCGGCGAAGACACGCACGTTGCGCGAGGGGGCAGGGCGGGGTAGAGTTTGGGGCTCCCTGCGAAGAGGCAGGGCCGGCTGTGCGGGAAGGTGGCCATTGGATTCGCAGCAGCTTTTCCGGCGGAAAAGCATCGACCAGCTGATCGCCGATTCGGAGAATCCCGATAAGCGGCTGAAGAAAACGCTGGGCTGGCTGAGCCTGACGTCGCTGGGAATCGGCGCGGTGGTGGGCGCGGGGATTTTCACCGTGATCGGCACAGCGATCGCGGGGCAGCACTTCCAGGCAAAGTCCATCGTGAACGCCCCGCTGCTGGAATATCTGATCCACCACTCCGCTTCGTTCGGGCGCCCGGGCGCGGGTCCTGCCATCGCGCTGTCGTTCGTGCTGGTGGCCATCGTGTGCGCGTTTGCGGCGCTATGCTACGCCGAGCTGGCCGCGATGATTCCCATCGCGGGGAGCGCGTACACCTACACGTACGCGACGATGGGCGAGCTGATCGCGTGGATCATCGGCTGGGACCTGATTTTGGAGTATGCCGTCTCGAACATGGCGGTGAGCGTGGGCTTCTCCGCGCACATGGTGGACCTGCTGGCGTGGTTCGACCTGCATCCGAGCTTGCGCTGGATCACTCCCGCGTACCTTCCCGGCGGGCTGAGCGATTTGCAAGGTCACGTGCTATACGCTCCGGGATGGCATTTCGGTTTCAACTGGCCCGCGTTCATCATCGTGATGCTGCTGACGGTGGTGCTGGTGCGCGGAATCCGCGAGTCGGCGGAAACGAACAACGTGATGGTGCTGCTGAAAATCGTGGCCATCCTGCTGTTCGTCGGCTTCGCCATTCCGGTGATTCATCCCAAGAACTGGCATCCGTTCGACCCCAACGGCTGGGCCGGAATTCTGACGGGCGGGTCGATCATATTTTTCACCTACATCGGATTCGACGCAGTGTCGACAGCGGCGGAAGAAACGAAGAATCCGCAGCGTGATTTGCCGATCGGGATCCTGCTGACGCTGGCGATCTGCACGATACTGTACATCGCGGTGGTGGTGGTGCTGACGGGAATCGTGCCGTGGCAGACGCTGGTGGACGATGCGGCGCCGGTGGTCAACACGATGCGGCGGCTGCATTTTGGGAGCGTGGAGCTGGCGGTGCTGTTCGGCGCGATCATGGGGATGATCTCGTCGCTGCTGGTGTTTCAGCTGGGGCAAGCACGAATCTGGTTCGCGATGTCGCGCGACGGCCTGCTGCCCGGCGTGTTCAGCCGCGTGCACAAGAAGTTCCGCACGCCGGACTTTTCGACGTGGGTGGCGGGACTCGTCGTGGGAATCCCCGCGGGACTGCTGGACATCGGCACGCTGGCGGATTTGTCGAACATCGGCACGCTGTTCGCGTTTGCGCTGGTGGCGGGAGGCGTGCTGATCCTGCGCTATCGCGAGCCGGAGCGGCCGCGCGCGTTCAAAGCGCCGGGAGGGCTGCTTGCGCCCGTCGGCACGATCCTGACGTGTCTGCTGTTGATGGCGGGCTTGCCGATCACGAATTGGATCCGGTTCTTCGGCTGGCTGCTCATCGGGCTGGTGTTTTACGTGCTGTACGGGCACCAGCATAGCCAGCTTTCTTCGGCGAAACTGCAGGCCACGGGAGTGAAAGGGGACGCGGATTGATGCTTCGCCGAGTCGTCGCAGGCGCGGCGTTGCTGGGAGCGCTGGTCGGGCTGGCGCTGACGCGCACGTATGGCTGGGGCGACAACGCCGAGCGGCTGGCGACGAACAAGGCGGTGGACACTCTGCCGCGCGAAATGGGCACGTTCTTCGAGGCCAACCGGCAATACCTGGTGCAGCATGTGACCGACGCGGGGGCGCTGGACGCGAAAATCGCCGCGGACGAGCACAAGAATTTCATTGCGCTCGACCATTACGGGCAGTTTCCGTTTGCCGAGCTGCCTCGTTCCTATATCGCGGCGATCCGAAAATACGGACGGCGCACGGTGGACAAGTACGGCCTGCTGCCGTGGCAGATCGGGCTCTACAGCAAGAAACTGACGGACGCATTTCACGCGCAGGATTGGGCGGATGCCAAAGTATCCGCGGCGGCGCTCGCACATTACGTGGCGGAGGCGCACGACCCGTTCAACACCACGGTGAATTCGGACGGCAAGCTGTCGAATCAGCCCGGGGTGCGGGAACGGTTCGAATCGGCGCTGGTGGACCGCTATCAACTTTTCTTTTTCATCAAGCCGAACGAGGCGACGTTCATCTCCGATCCCACGGACCACGCGTTCGAGATGGCGCTGAGCGCGCATTCCTGGCTGGAAAACATCCTTCTCGGCGATCAGCGCGCGCATCACGGGCTGAACGCGTACAACGACACGTATTACGACCGATTCTACGCGCAGACGGGCGCCGTGCTGGTCCGGCAGCTGTCCGATGCGGCCACGGACGTCGGCTCGTACTGGATGACGGCGTGGATCAACGCGGGCCGGCCGCAATTGCCCTCGCGATGAAAGCGCGCAGCGCTCCGGCGCCGCACCGGCAGCCCACCATCGCCGACGCTCTTCCCAAGGCCGAAATCCACCTGCATCTGGAGGGATCGATCCGGCCGCGCACGGCCGTCGAGCTCGCCGCGCGCCACAGAGAAAAAATCCGCGTCGAAGAGGTGGCGCAACGCTACCGCTACGCCGATTTTGGCGGGTTCGTCGAGGCGTTCAAGTGGGTGACCTCGTATCTGCGCGAGCCGGACGATTACCGCGTCATCGTGAGAGGGCTGGCGGAGGAATTGATCCTGCAGAAAGTCGTCTACGCGGAGATCACCATTTCGGCGGGCGTGATGCGGCTGCGCCAGCAGGATGTGGAAGCGAATTTCGAGGCGATTTGCGACGCGGCAGCACCGTTTCGCCGGCGCGGGCTGCGGATAGCGTGGATTTTCGACGCGGCGCGGCAGTTTGGCGCGGAGGCGGCCATGGAAGTGGCGCGCGATGCGGCGAAGTTGCGCAAGGCGGGAGTCGTGGCCTTCGGAATGGGCGGCGACGAACTCGCATTTCCCGCGGCGGATTTTCGAGGGGCATTCGAACACGCGCACGGCGAAGGCTTGCGCATCGTGTGTCATGCGGGGGAAACAGGAGGGCCTGGGGCCGTTCGCGACGCCATCGAGCTGTTGGGAGCCGAGCGAATCGGGCACGGCATCGGCGTGATGCACGATGACGCGCTGGCAGGGCTGTGCATCGAGCGCGGAATCGTCCTGGAAAATTGTCTTTCGAGCAATCTGTGCACGGGCGCGCTGGCCAAGCAAACGGGGACGGCGGGGGCGGCGCTGGAGGATCATCCGCTGCCGCGATTTCTGGAGCGCGGCGTTCCGGTGGCGTTGTCGACTGACGATCCGGCGATGTTTCATACCGATCTGCTGACGGAATACACGAAAGCGGCATCGCTGGGATTGACTGACGGGCAACTGCTGGCGCTGGCAGAGCGGAGCTTTCAGGCGGCATTTCTTCCCGCCGAGGAGAAGCGCGTTTTGCTCGAGCAATTTCGGGCGGCGGCAAAATCCGCCGCGCTGCTATAATTTCGACGCACAAGGACAAGACGAATGACCGCACATGTTTGGGTGATGCTCAAGACGACGGTTCTCGATCCGCAGGGCCAGACGATACAGCGCGCGCTGGCGTCGCTGGGCCACTCGAAGGTGAAGGATGTGCGGCAGGGAAAGTTCTTCGTGCTGAAGATCGAGAGCGCGAGCCGCGACGAAGCGCAAAAGGAAGTCGAACAAATCGCCAAGGAAGTGCTGACCAATCCCATCATCGAAGAGTTCCGCTTCGAAATCCTCGAATAGGCCTGCACGGCAATCCCGCGCGTTCCTGAACGAATGACCCTCCAGCTGTGCTCTGGGTCACAGCGCCCCGCGCCCCCGGCGCGTACAATAAGCGGATCAAATCCTATGGAAACTCACCCAAAGAAGAATCGCGCCCGCGTTTTGCTGAGCTCCGTGTTCGGACCCTACGCGCAGGACGATGAATTCGGGAGCCGCGCCATCAATCCAATGGAGCTGTATCACAACCAAGTCACGCGCGCGCAGGGAAGCTTCTCGTTGCGCATGTTCCACCGGTCGTGGGGCATCATGATGATTCAAGCGAATATTTCGGCCCCTTGCACCGTGCTGGATTTTCCGTCGCGCGACGGATTCGCCCGCGAGTTGAAGGAGAACCGCTACGACATCGTGGGGATTTCGTCGATCATCGTGAACGTGCGCAAAGTGCGCGAGATGTGCCGGATGGTGCGGGAGGTGTCGCCCGATTCGACGATCGTGGTGGGCGGGCACGTGGCCGCGCTGCCGGGGCTGGACCTGATGATCGACGCGGACCACATCGTGCGAGGCGAGGGCATTTCCTGGATGCGGCGGTACCTGGGCGAGGACGAGCACGCGCCGATCCAGCATCCCGCGATTGTTTCAGGCTTGCAGGCGCGGATCATGGGCTTGCGCCTTCCGGAGCGCCAAGGAGGGACGGCGGCGACGATCATCCCGTCGGTGGGCTGTCCCATGGGGTGCAATTTCTGCACCACCTCGGCATTCTTCGGCGGCAAAGGGAAATTTGTGAACTTCTACCAGACCGGGGACGAGCTGTTCGAGACGATGTGCCGGATCGAGGCGGAGCTGAGAGTGAACTCGTTCTTCGTGATGGACGAAAATTTCCTGCTCTACCGCGCGCGGGCCTTGCGCCTGCTGGAGAAGATGAAGGAGGCGGGGAAAAGCTGGGAGCTTTCCGTGTTTGCTTCGGCCAACGCGATCCGGAAGTACACCATGCAGGAGCTGGTGAATCTGGGAATTTCGTGGGTTTGGATGGGGCTGGAGTCGCCCGAGGCCGGCTATAAGAAGCTCGACGGCACGGACCTGGCGCAACTGACGCGCGAACTTCGCGAGCACGGTATACGCGTGCAAGGATCGACGATCATCGGCCTGGAACACCACACGCCCGAGAACATCGCGAGGGAGATCGAGACGGCGGTGAGCTACGAGACCGATTTCCATCAATTCATGCTGTACACGCCGATTCCGGGCACGCCGCTCTATCAGGAAATGGCCGAGCAGAAGCGCTTGCTGGCGGACGTCGACCTTGCCGACATGCACGGGCAGTACAAATTCAACTTTCAGCATGAGGCCATCTCGCGCGACGATTCCAAGAGATTCCTGGATTGGGCCTTCCGGCGGGATTTCGAGCGCAATGGGCCGAGCCTGTATCGCATGTGCCGCACGATGCTGGCGGGATGGCAGCTGTACAAGAAATGGCCGGACGAGCGCGTTCACGAGCGGTTTGCGCGCCAGGCCAAAAAGCTGAGAAGCACGTACAGCGCGGCGCTGTGGGCCATGGAGCGGGAATTCCGCAAGCTGAACGAAGAAGTCAGCGCCGAAATCCGCAGGTTGCGGCGCGAAGTGCAGAAGGAGTTTCCGGTCACGGCGCACGTTACCGCCATGGTTCTGGGGCCCGTGCTGCTGTGGCTCACGCGCCGCGAAGAGAAACGGCTGGCCGCGGGACAAACGTACGAACCGCCGTCGTTCATCGAGCGCACGAACTGGGGCCCGGCCGCGTAGCCCGCGCTACAGCGGGTCGCACTGCTGCCCCGGATAATTGCTTTCCCCCGCTTCACCGTTTGGCTCGAGGAATGTGCTAACCTGAATTTGCGTCCAGCCCGCTGGAAAAAACTCAACTCAGGAGCGGCGCTTCATGTGCGGCATTGTCGGCTACATCGGCCCGAAAAAAGTTGTGCCACTGATTCTCGACGGCTTGCGGAAGCTGGAGTATCGCGGATACGACTCGGCGGGGATCGCGGTGGTCAGCCAGAACGGCAAGCTGGAAATCCGGCGTGCGGCGGGCAAGCTGCGCAACCTGGAGGAATCGGTCCGCTCGACACCATTGGAGGGCCTGTACGGCGTGGGCCACACGCGGTGGGCCACACACGGGCGCCCGACGGAAGAGAATGCGCATCCGCACCGCGACTGCACGGGCGACATCGTGGTGGTCCACAACGGAATCATCGAGAATTATCTCGAACTGAAGTCGCAGTTGGCGCAGGAAGGGCACAAGTTCCAGACGGAGACGGACACAGAGGTTATCGCGCACCTGATCGAGAAGTTCTCGAAGGACACGCCTCTGGAAGAAGCGGTGCTGAAGACGGTGAAGGTGATTGGCGGGGCGTACGCGCTGGTGGCTGTGTCGGCGCGCGACCCGAACAAGATCGTGGCGGCGCGCATGGGCCCGCCGATCGTCCTGGGCCTGGGCGACGACGAATTTTTCGTGGCCAGCGACATTCCCGCGCTGCTGGAGCATACGCGACGCGTTTTTTTCCTGGGCGACGGCGAGATGGCGGTGCTGACGCCGCAGGGGATTCGCTTGATGGACTTCGAGAGCCGCGAAATCAAGCGCTCGCCCCAACAAATTTCCTGGGACCCGCTGATGGCGGAAAAGGGCGGGTTCAAGCACTTCATGCAAAAGGAGATTTTCGAGCAGCCGCGCGCCGTGCGCGACACACTGCTGGGAAGGATTTCGCAGGTCTCCGGGAGAGTGTTCCTGGATCAGATGGATATCAGCGCGGAGCAATTCCGGAATTTCCGCGACGTGAAGATCGTGGCGTGCGGCACGAGCTGGCATGCCGGGCTGGCCGGGAAATTCATGATCGAAAAGCTCGCGCAATTGCCGGTGGAAGTGGATTACGGCAGCGAGTTCCGCTACCGCGACCCCATCCTCGACGAGCGCACGCTAGTGATCGCCATCAGCCAATCAGGAGAAACGGCGGACACGCTGGCGGCGGAACGCGAAGCGCGGCAAAAAGGCGCGAAGCTGCTGGCCATCTGCAACGTGGTGGGATCGATGCTCACGCGCGAGGCCAACGGCACGATTTACACGCACGCCGGGCCGGAAATCGGCGTGGCCTCGACCAAGGCGTTTACCGGGCAGCTCACCGCGCTGCTGCTGACGGCGCTGCATCTGGGGCAAATGCGCGGCGCGCTCACGCCCGCCGGCTCGCTCGACTTGATGCGCGAACTGACGCGCCTGCCGCACAAGATCGAAAGCATCCTGCAGCACGACGCGGAAATCGAGGAACTGGCGCGGCGTTTTTTCCGCACGTTGGACTTTCTCTATCTTGGGCGCGGCATTCACTATCCCATCGCGCTGGAGGGCGCGCTCAAGCTGAAGGAAATCTCGTACATTCACGCCGAAGGCTATCCCGCCGGCGAAATGAAACACGGGCCCAATGCGTTGATCGACGAGAATCTGCCCGTGGTGGTGATCGCCACGCGCGACGAGTCCGATCCCTCATCGATGACGCGCTATGAGAAGACCATTTCCAACATGCAGGAAGTGAAGGCGCGCGACGG
>JBJKQB010000339.1:0-5683 GCA_046705825.1 Candidatus Acidiferrales bacterium | reverse complement strand
ATCGAGAAGATTATTGGCGTGGCGCGCGAGGCGGGCTGCGACGCGGTGCATCCGGGCTATGGATTTCTGGCGGAGAACCATGAGTTCGCGCGCGCATGCACAGCGGCGGGAATCACGTTCATCGGGCCGACCGCGGAAGCGATGGAAATGCTGGGCTCGAAAACGGCGGCGCGGCACGTGGCCAAAAGAGTGGGCGTGCCGACCGTTCCGGGAACGCTCGACGCGCTGGGCAGTTTTGAAGAAGCTTTGCGGACGGCGCAGCAGATCGGCTTTCCGGTGGTGCTGAAAGCGGTCGCGGGAGGCGGCGGAAAGGGCATGCGGCTGATCGAGCAGGAGCGCGAACTCGAAGGCGGCTGGCGCGATGCGGCATCGGAAGCGCAGAACGCATTCGGGGACGGCCGAATGTACCTGGAGAAATATTTGCGGCGTCCGCGGCACGTGGAAATTCAGATTGTGGGCGATCAGCACGGTGGGATGGTGTATTTGGGCGAGCGCGAGTGTTCGGTGCAGCGGCGCTATCAAAAAGTGATCGAGGAAGCGCCTTCGCCGGTTGTCACGCTGGAGTTGCGCCGGGAGATGGGCGAGGCGGCCATGCGGCTGGCGCGCGCGGGCGGATACACCAATGCGGGAACAGTGGAATTTCTGGTGGACGCGGAGCGGCATTTTTATTTTCTGGAGGTGAACACGCGGTTGCAGGTGGAGCATCCGGTGACGGAGATGGTCACGTCAGTGGACATCGTCAAGCTGCAAATCCGCATTGCGGCGGGCGAGCGGCTGCCGTTTGCGCAGGAGGAGGTGAAATTTCGCGGGCACGCCATCGAGTGCCGCGTTTACGCCGAAGATCCCGAAAATAATTTTTTTCCGTCGCCGGGAAAGATTCTGGAGCGGCGCGTGCCCACGGGGCCGGAAGTGCGTCTGGACGAGGGAATCTATGCGGGCTGGACGGTGCCGAACGAGTACGACCCGCTGCTGGGAAAACTGATTGCGTGGGGCGCGGACCGCGTGGAAGCGATTGCGCGGCTTCAGCGCGCGCTCGATGAATACTACGCGACGGGCATTCGCACGAATGTGGGGCTCTTCCGGCGCATCCTGGCTTCGGCGGATTTTCAGAAGGCGGAAATCCACACGCGGTGGCTCGACGAGTTTCTGGAGCGCATGCGCGCGGGGAAGGAAAAGCCGGACGAGGAGCACGACGCGCCGCGCGAAGATGCTGCCGCGATTGCCGCCGGGATGTGGCGCCAGATGCAGCACGCGACACAGCAGAACGGAGCGGCGAGCGGCGCACGAACGGGAGCGTCGCGATGGAAGTCGGAAGGGCGCGCCGAAGAAATGAACCGGGAAACATCGCGGTGAGGGAGCGGGCGAAGCGGAATTGAAAATCACACTGGAAACCAGCGGGAAACAAAGGACGGTCGAATTCGGTCCCGACGGGGCAATTGTCCTGGACGGGCGGCCGCGCCGGGCGGATTGCGCGAGCATCGCCGCGGATCTGTTCTCGATATTGATTGATGGGCATTCGTTCGAGGCGCATGTGCGCGAAGACGCTGGAAAAGTGGTGGTGGCCATCGACGGGCGCGAATTTGCGTTTCGCATCGAGGACCCGCGCGCCTGGCGGCAGCGCGGGGCATCGCTCGAGGCGGAAGGCCGGCAGCAGGTGATCGCGTCGATGCCCGGAAAGATTGTGCGCGTGCTGGCGGCGGCGGGTCAGGCGGTCGTGGCGGGACAGGGGCTGGTGGTGGTGGAAGCGATGAAAATGCAGAACGAGCTGCGCTCGCCAAAATCGGGGAAATTGGAGCGGCTGCTGGTGAGCGAAGGGCAAGCGGTGAATGCGGGCGACGTGCTGGCGGTGGTTGTATGAAGGGAAAAACTAGGGTCGGCTGCAGTCGAGAGCTAAAAATCGACCGTGTCTAATTCTTTGATACCGAGATAGCGGGCCGCGTAGAGCCGATGCGCTAATCGGCGGGAAGCTTGCCGGCGGATTCCAGGATTTCGCGGGCGAGATAATTGGTGACGTGAGATTCGTCGCGCGCTTCGGCCAGATAAGCGGCGCGCAGGAGCTGCTCGTCGCGATTGCGCAGCATCTGGCGGATGCCTTCCTGCACCTGAGGATCGGACAACTCACGCTGCCCCGCCGGTTCTTTTCCGAGCAATTTGAGAATGACGTAGCGGCCATCCTTCAAATGCAGCGGCTGGCTGAAGCTCCCCACTTTCATGGAGAGCATCGTCTGTCGCAGGAGAGGATCGGAGCGGTTGAAGGCAGACTGCGGATTGAAGCCGAGGTCTCCGCCGGTGGAGGAACTGGCGTCCTCCGAATAGTCCATGGCCAGCTGCGCGAAATCCGCGCCGGCCTTGAGTTTTTGCCAGAGCATGTTGGCCTTTTGCAGCGCGGTGGCCTGGTTGATGGCCTTGTCGTTTCGCAGGTTGTGGATCGCGGGATTGGGCCGGGGAGTGATCACGATTTCAGCGACGTGATATTGGGGTTCGGCCAGATCGAACTGCGCGCGGTTCTGATTGTAGAAATTGGCGACCTCCTGATCGGTGATAGACACTTTGGCGGCCACCTCGCGATTCAGGAGTTTCTGGATGGAAATCTGGCGGCGAAGATCGCTCTTGAAATCGTCGACGGTCAGCCCGGCCTGCTGCAGTTTCTGCTGGAATTCTTCGCCGGTGAGAGGGCTCTTGGCCTGCTCGAACCTGTTCTCGACTTCCGCATCGGTGGCCAGCAGATTCAGCTTGGCGGCGCGCTGGAGCAGGACCTGGCTGTTGATCAGCTCGTCCAGGATGCGCAGCTTCATGGACAACGCCTCGACGCGGGAGAGCGGCGGCGAGTCCGGAGCGACGCTCGAGCGGTAGGTCTTCTCCACTTCCGCGCGCGTAATTTGCGTACGGTTGACCACGGCCCAAACGTCCGGACCGGGGGCGACTTCCCGGTTGCAGGAAACCAGCACGCACCCCAGCGCAAGCGCGAGCAGCAGTGGGCTGAGCTTCAAGCGGCGCTCCTTCGGCGGGAAGGTGTTAAGCAGCTTTTTTGACGCGGCCGGAACGAATGCAAGCGGTGCAGACGCGCACGTGCTTCTGGACTCCGCCCACCACGGCTTTCACCCGGCGCAGGTTCGGATTCCACCGGCGCCGCCGCAGATTGTTGGCGTGGCTCACCACGTTGCCGTAGGACGGCTTCTTGCCGCAAATTTCACAGGCTAATGCCATGTTCGGATTGCTCCCATGCGAAAAATCTCGCCGCAGCGGAACATCAATGCTAGCAGAGAAATGCGGGCGCGAAAAGCGAATTGCCCGGGGGATTGCCCTGCTTGAATGTGGGCCCAAAGAGAGGGAAGCAAGTTCCGAGGCTGAGGCCTGCCGAGCCGCTCGAAAATCCACTCGGCCCAAAAGTGTTACCCATGTCTTAGGTACGTTGTGTAACCCATGTGTCCGGGCTGGACCGGCGAAGGCTGGTGGACGTGAGGGGATTCGAACCCCTGACCCCCTGCTTGCAAAGCAGGTGCTCTCCCAGCTGAGCTACACGCCCACGCTAAGCCCGTGATTCTAAACGATTGTAACAGGATTGGCTTGGCCAATGACCCCCTGCTCTTGAAGCAGCTTGAAGCAGGTGCTCTCCTGCAGAGCTACGCGCGCTCTTCTTCGGAACTACTAACATTCTACGGCGCTTACGCCGCACCTTCTGCTCCGTTTCCTTGCTGCGATCTCGGGACAATCGGTACAACAAAGACATCTTTGGACGCCGGACCACTTCGAGCGAGAGGTGCTCGAAGGATGCCGGGATTCTAATCGATTGCGCGGACGGCGCGATGCGAAGCGGCGAGCAGAATGATCAGAATTACCATGGCCACTGCACAGAGGAAGGTTCCCGCTTGCTGGCGTTCAGCGCAACGCTTGCGATTGCGGACAAGAATGGCAGGATCCCGACGCCCGCAAACATCAGGACACTCCTCACGCGGCCCAACAAAGCCCGTTCGACGCGCTGCTGAAACCAGGAGATTGACTGGATGTTGAGGCGCAGCTGTGCCTCCCAGTAGGACGAGATCGGGCATCAGAGGCGTCATGCGGCTAAGAAATCCAACGGGGGCAGCACAAAGGCCGATCACCGCGCCAGCCAGCAGCAGAGTGCGCCCGTCCGGTAAGAACTGTCACCTATGCGGCCGCGCGCCGTAAGGATCAGGCTGGCGAGGTGAGTGGTCGTACAGCAACGTTTCCGGTGTTGCTTCCTGTTGGAACGCGGTTCTAGAATGGCTGCTGCGCTAGTCTCCAGAAGACGTCATCGATCACTCGCGAGAGCGGGTGTTGTGGCATCGATTTCTTCAGGCACTCCTCGCGGAAGCGACCTTTGAAGCTTTCGTCGCATTCTCCATGGGCCGTCCTGGTTATACCGTGTGCCACTGCAAACCTGTTGTGGCCGGCTGATCGATAGCGAACATTCACGGAGTCCAGACGTTGTCGATGCAGATCTGGCTGGGCAGCCCGCGCATCGCCTTTGGCTGTTGACGGGGGTTTTTTTCTAAGAGGGTGATCGGCATGCCGAGATTCAAGGTACGACTGCTGTGCCTTTGCCTGCTGGTTTCCGCGGGCTCGATATCGTCGTTCGCCCAAACGAGCGATCGCACGATCGGCCAGTTCGTTCATACCGCGTGGACGGCGAAAGACGGTGCCCCGGGTAATGTTTTTGCTCTCGCGCAGACCGCCGACGGATTTCTGTGGCTCGGAACGATGCAGGGCCTTTACAGGTTTGATGGCATTACTTTCGAACGCTATAAGCCGCAATCCGGACCGGCATTTCCTTCCTCCTTCGTCACGTCGCTGCTGGCGCTTCCCAACGGAGACCTTTGGATTGGGTTTCGCGATGGGGGCGTGAGCCGGTTACGGGACGGGCGGAACACCAATTACATGAATTCGGACGGAGTTCCTTCGGGGAGAGTAGCAAAGCTGGTGCAGGATCGGGACGGAACGATCTGGGCCGGAACCGACGGAGGTCTCGCTCGTTTCGACCATGGTCAATGGCGCCAAGTCGGGAAGGATTGGGATTATCCGCGCGGAAAGGCAGCGGCCCTTTTCGTTGACCGTCGTGGAACTCTCTGGGTTGCTTCGGACCACGAGGTGCTCTTCTTGCCACGCGGATCCAGGAAGTTCCAAAGGACCGGAATCACGATCGGGCAAACGTACCAAATCGTTGAGTCACCGTGTGGCAAGTTATGGATGGCGGAAACGACGAGATCGGTTCGTCCTATCTTGCTTCCTGCAAACAACCACGGTGTCGAGCCCGAGATTCAAGTGGGATCGGTCGGGATCCTCTTCGATGACGATGGCAGCCTATGGATCACTACAATCGGCGATGGAATGCGGCGTGTTCTTTATCCGGACCGCCTCAACGGTCAGAAGATTGGCGAGTTTAGCAGGGCGATCGAGAGCTTCACCAGCAAAGATGGTCTGACTAGCGACTATGTAACCTCCATTCTGAAAGATCGGGAAGGCAGCATTTGGGTGGGTACATCGGCCGGGCTCGACCAATTCCGCAGGGGTGCTTTGGTTCCGATCCGTCTGCCAGCGAAATTCGCTCTGAAGGCATTGATACCTGGAGACGACGGCAACATCTGGGCGGGTTCTGTCAGCGATGGCCTTGGCCGAATTGACGGTGATTCGTGGAAGGGCATTTCAGCGAATACGACCATTG
>JBJKQB010000338.1:0-3605 GCA_046705825.1 Candidatus Acidiferrales bacterium | reverse complement strand
GTAAAGGGAGGCACGTTGGCATCGCCCAGTCGAATATTGGTTTTGCCGTCAGGAGAAGTCATGTCGGTCATGGGGCGCGGATCGAGCACGCCGAAGCGGTACAACCCGCCCGTCACGTTCCAGCCCTGTGGAACCTGCACGGTGAAGGCTTGCTCGGCGGGATCCTGAAAGCGTGTCCACGCGATCTGTCCCATGGCCGGAGGGGCAACCGCGATGAGCCCGAATGTGGAGATCAATGCAAACGAGATCGCAAGCGTATCGCGCTTCATGCGTCTCCTTTTATGTCCCATAGTGTCCTGGACAAGAGGTTCACTCGTGCGTGGATTGTACACCCGGAGAGAGGTCACGGTGTGCTGAGGGCCGGTGGCTCGCCAAAGAATCCCGCTTCTTTCGGCGGGGGCAGAATCCCCTCGCGCGAAAACTCGTCCTGAATTTCGTTCATCCTGCTGATTTCATCCTGCAGCGTTCCCGCCAGCGCGTCATAACGCACCAGCACATCTCCCAGCCATGCCGAACGGTATTCCGTGCGCCATTGCCGCGCGTACATCGCGCGGAGCTGCATCACCTTTTCGCGGAGGTCCTGCAAGCGCCCATTGACACCGCTAATCCGGTACAAATCATTCGCCACCTGCTGCCGGTTGACCATGTCCATGTACGCATTCCAGTACAGCTGATTCATCTCCTGCGTGTATTCGAATTTCATTCCCAGCGTATCCAGGCGCTGCGCCGCAAAGATCAAGTCCGGCAGCGTGCTCGCGTGCAATCGCGCTTTCGCGCCACTGTCGAGCAGCGACTCCCAAGCCTGCTCCGCGTCCACCCGGAACTGCTGCACCACCGGCGCGGCTGTCGACGCTTCTTCCACCCCCAACTCCGAAAACGGACTTGCCCGGAAATACGACACGTGTGTCGCATCCATCTTCACGCCGTCCAGCAGCGTGTTGGTCGCCGCCAGCTTCGCCAAAATGTCTTCGAAGGTGTGGTCCTGATTGCGATAAAACGCCCAATCGTAGCTGTTCTCGAACTGCTCGATCGAGGATTGCCCCTGCTGCCAGCCGCAGGCTGCGCCAAACACCAGGCCGGGCCAGTCCATTCCTCCCAGTGCTTCGCCGAGATCTTTCCATTCCGTGTTGAGCAGGCCGATGGCGTGGTATGCCTGGCCGTCGCGCGTCAAGTTCCGGACGTTCATGAAACCCGCGTTGAAATCCGGATAGATCTTTCGCCAGTTGCCAATCCCGGGCGAGACAAAGATCTGCAGACCCGCATTCTTAAACGGCTGCAAATCCGCGTCGTAGGAAGGTTTGACGCCATAGGTCCAAATCACAGGGATCAGGTTCTTCGGCAGCGTGGGCAAAAGCTGCGGAAATTTCTCCGCAATGTCCGCCCAGAACATCGTCTGCTTGTGATACGGCTGCAGCATCGAATCCAGCTTCTCAATGTGCGCCAGATAAACCGGCCCCAGGCCTTCCTTGGCAATCAACTGCGCGGTCTTTCCCTGCCCCAGCTCAGAGGTTTCGTCCGCGCCAATGTGGAAAAAGGGTCCCGGGAAAAGCGGCGCCATCTGCGCAATCAATTTCCCCAGCAAGTCGTACGTTCCCGGCTCGGTCGGAGTCAGCACTGCCCCGTGGGGCGTCTCCGCCAGATTGCTGTACAAGTCGTAGCGAAGAACGTTGTGCAAATGCCCGAAGGTCTCGAGTTCCGGCAGGATGGTCACGTAATACTTCTTCCCGTAGTCCACCAGCTCGGCAATTTCGTCGGGCGAGAGCGCATCCGGCGGCGCAAAGAGCTCGTTGCCCTTCACCTTGAACACATCTTCCATGTACAACGCGTATAAATTCAGCTTGTAACCCGCCAGCACGCGAATCTGTTTTTCCAGGAACGCCAGCGTCGGCACCGGCCCGCGGCTGATGTCGATGCTCGCGCCGCGCCATTTCATCGCTGGCCAGTCGCGAATGGCCACCCCTGGACATTGAAGCCCGCTCACGTACGAACTCGCGCTACTGGAGTTGCCACCGGCTTCGGGCGACCGCTCCGCTTTGCCGTTTCCGAAACCCTGCGCAGTTGCCTCTCCTACCGGCCGCAACAATTGTCTCAGCGTCTGCGCGCCGTAAAATGCGCCCTGCTCGCTCGCTCCGCCGACCAAAATCCTTCGCCGCTCAGCCAAAATTGCGTATCCCTGCGGGCTAAACCCCTGCTGCATCGCCAGCCCGCTCGCTTCCAGCGCCTCGCGCAACCGGCGATCGACGGTTGCATTGCCCAGGTAAATGAAGTCCGAACCTCCCGGCAGATGATCGGCGAATTCGATGCGCAGCTTCCATCCCGTCCAACGTGCAATCTCATCCTGCAGCGCTTGCGCGCCCTCAAAATCGCGCCGGAAGTCCTTTTCGACCACAATTTTTGTGTGCCGCGTCACTCGAAACGACGCGCCGCCGGTCTGCTTTACTTCGCGCGGCTGCGGGATCAGTTCCAACTGAGCCGCGGGTCCGCCGGCCGCACTCTGCCCGGCTGTGGTTGCTTGCGCGGCTTGGGCCCTCCGCCAATTCCGCGTGGCCGCGCGGACAACCGAAACACTCAGTGCTCCCCACACAAGCAACATTGCGCATACGACGAACCGCAGGCACCGTCTCACGGTCTTTTCCCCTTTGATTGCAACGCTGGAAGACTGGCCAGTATACGCGAATGCGCCGCCTGTTCCAGACCGGAAGAATTGTGTTGCTCACGTGTCCATCCGTAATACTGTACAACTAAGAAAAATGGGGACGATTCGTCGCTCTAATTGGAGAATCGGCCCGACGGAAGAAATGTCCCCTCACCGGTTCGGCAAGTGCGCGAACCGGCGCCAAAGAACGCAGCGGTTCCGCATCTCACAGACATGGACATCCAGCAGCATCTGCGCCTGACCGGGAACGCGCTGAAGAACTGGCTGATCGCGCAGTGCGAGGATTCGCTGGCGGTCGGAGCGATGTGGTACATCGGGTTGCGCGCGCTGGGCGTGCCGCTGGCCGCTCTCTGGGCAGCAGTTGCGGCGATGTTGCAGTTCGTGCCGCATCTAGGGCCGGCATTGGGCATGGTGGCGCCGACGATCACGGCGGCAATCCATTGGGGCGACTGGCGGCATCCGCTGTACGTGCTGATCTTGTATGCAGGGATCGTGGTGGTGGACGCGCTGGCGCTGCAGCCGTATATCATGAAGCGGGTCGCCAAAGTGCCGATCTGGGCGTCGATCCTGGCGCCCATTGTACTGGCGTTCGTGATTCCGTTTTGGGGCGTTTTTCTGGCCCCGCCGGTGTTGGCCGTGATTTACGCCTACAAGCGTCACCTGGAGGAAGGAGACCGAAAAGCGGGCTAGGAGCCCACGAAGCCACATGTGACTTCCGTCCGTTCTCGCCTACGATTGGTTTCGTTTTTCGTGTCATGGAACATTCCTTTCCGGTAGCGTTGGTTTTGGCCTTCTAGCCGAACAATTCCAAGCCGCGTTTTTCGGAGCGAACAGCGACAGCCAATCGCCTTCATCTGGATAGGCGCAAACGGCAGGGCGGGAACTATCATGGGACGCGCTGGCTTCTTCAGGGGTGAAGGGCGCTATAATCTGCCCACACTGACTGAAG
>JBJKQB010000337.1:0-2984 GCA_046705825.1 Candidatus Acidiferrales bacterium | reverse complement strand
ACGTCAAGAAATCTACAAAGAATTAGCAAGCCAAAAGCGCTGGCCTGCTTACGCTTCCCTCTCACCACCGAATCCGAGAATCCGAAAGGCTAGGCAGATTTCGAGGCACTCTGGCGCACAGGTGCCGCAGCCGGATACCCCAGCAGATACGTAACCCGGCCGAGCCGCCCGGGCGCATCGCCGGCGTCCCAAACATATCCGGGCGCGGCAACCCGCTCGCACAGCGCGACCATCTCTGCCGGCGAATAGGCGCGCAGGCACGACAGAATGCCGTCAATGAACAGCACCAGCGGAATAACCGGAATGACCCAGCTCCAAAAGAGCCGCGATAAGCGAAACGGCCGGACAAAGGGCGCGACAGCCACTGCTGCAATCGGGACAAGAAGGATGCGCGCGATGGCTTTGGCGCGGCGCTGCGCCCCCTCGAACGCGCCGAAACCTTGCCGCTCGTTGGCTGCATCCTGCAGCATGGCCACGACCTCCGCCGGTGAAAAATGGTGGAGCGAACCGAAAAGAGTGCGGAATCCCGAAAGCTGCGGCGGGATGTGCGCGGCTTCCACCGGCTCGGCTGAATAGGAAATCGCTCCACGCGAGGCGCTCCGCGCGTTCTCGAACGCGGCGAGATTCGGATATTTGTCGGTGAGCACAATTTGCAGCTCACGAGAAGCTCCTGCGCGCAGCGCGGAGTGCAGCCACAACCATGGGCCCGCTCCTCCAGAGCAAATATCTACTACGCGGTCCGCGCGGGCGGTACTTACAGCACTCCTGAGCCGCTCCGAGACAGGCTCATAAAAGCGAATGGCGTTGAGAATGAACTGCAGAGAATCAGTGAAAAGATCCCGGAGATTCTGCGGAAACCATGGGCGTTCGTGCAATTCGGCAATGTTCAAACGGCGCATACGCGGGTCGAAGGCAATAAACCGAGTTAGGCGGTCTTGGAAGCGTGGGCTGCTTTGCGTTGTGGTGCGGTGCGGCCCGAACGCATGGCCTCGAGGCGGGAAACGAACTCGAATTCCGCCGCGTGCATTTTCTGTTTCGCAGCTCGCACCGTGAAGAAAGCTGCGCGGTCGATTTCCGGAAAATCGCGCTGCTTGCCCGAGTGCGGTGGCCATTCCATGGAAAAAGTGTTGCTGGTTAAAGTGGACGGATCGCAATCGCCTTCGAACGCCCACGCCGTGACTACTTTTCCTGAATTGTGCCGGACTGCCCCGAGCCCTAGATACGGCCCGTGCGGCTTCAGCCCGGTTTCTTCTGAAAATTCGCGAATCGCCGCGGCGGCCTCGTCTTCACCAGGCGCTACTTCACCCTTGGGAATGAACCAGGCTCCTGCGTCCTTTCGCAGCCAAAACGGTCCGCCTGGATGGACCAGCAAAACCTCCAGCGCGCCATCGCGAACTCGGTACATCAGCAGTCCGGCGCTCTTCTTCGGCATGCGATCACTATAGCAGGAGCCGCGCGATCGGACGGACGTCTCAGGAAAATCGCGCCAGGCCTATCTGGAGCAATTCCACGATTTCGCGCGCGGTAATGATGGCCGGGGCGTCCTCTCCGATGTAAATCGTCGCGTGTGCGCGAAATTCCTGCGAACCAGCGAGGCCAGAGCCGCTCGCGACATAATAGATCGAATGCCCCGGGAGGCTCAGACACGTGCCAGACTCGATCCGATAGAACGCGACTTTTGTCCCACGCTCGGAAAATTCGCCCATGAATTTGTGGCTAGCGCCCCGCCGGCCCTCGATAGGAAGCCAAGCGAAATTTTCCGGCTTCATGAAAACCGGGCGAGAGTAACGCTCCCGCGGATAAACCAGCGACCGTCCATTCACCCGTTCCCAGACTGCCTCATAAGCGTCCTTGTTGATCTTGCGCCCGTCCGGCGTAATCACAGTGTACGCTCCGTCCGCAAACGTGCCAAGCTGCCGCAATTCCGCAGCGGCGCGGTCGTACTGCTCCGGAGACATGTAGCCGTTCCCGCTCGCGCCGCCAAATTGCAAAACTAACGTAAGGCTGCGGACGGAACTCGACTGCGGGCCGTAGTACGTGCCCTCGGGAAAATACGCGACGGTGCCAGGCTTCATCACGCCGTCGGAAGCGAAATCGTACTCCCCTTCGATTTGATACCGCACCTGATCGAAGTTGTGATGGTGCCTCGGAGAAAAATACGAATCCGGCGTGAGCGAAAGTTGCAGCGAAAAATTGCCGGGCGTTCCCTCGCGTCCATCGAGCAGGCGCCGCGAACTGAAGCCTCCGGCTCGCACGTGCGCACGCGCGAGCATGGGAACGCTTTCCACGTCGATCACGCGGATCGCGGATTTCGTGCCGACGCTCGCGCGCGTGGCCATCAGGCGCTTTGCTGCGTCACCATGAAGTTCCCCGAGCGAATCCTAACCATAGCCTTGGCCGGGTCAAACGCTACACCGACGGGATCGCCGCCCTCAGCCGCTAGCTTGATCTGCTGCTTCAGGATCCGCCGCTGCATGATGATGCCGCGGTCGCTGCCGGCCAGATGCTCTTCCGTATGGAGCGAAACGGGGCCCTGCCCAGCTTGCGCCTCGTAATCGCCAGGCGTGTCCTGATGTTCTTCGATGCTCATTTCATGCCAGAGCTTGCCTTTGAATCGGAAGCCATCTCGAGCGTTGAACAAGCCGCCCGCATCCTTGGGCACGCGCGATGCCGCGGCCATAGTGAAATGCGAATCATCCACCGGCAGCGCCCAGGCGATCATATTCGATCGCTCCTGATTGATGTCGATCGGATTCGGAACGGACATGATGTTGGGCATGATCCACGAAGAGATGCGGTCGTACTCGCGTCCGTCATCGAGCACGCGCTTGGCCGAATAGCAAACGCCTTCATCTGTGGCAAAAAAATCCACCTTGGGCATCACCGCAAACTGGTTCGCAAACTGCACGCCGGTAAATGTTGAATGCAGTACGTACACGTGAAACGGATCCATCACGTTGTCATTCATGTGCAGCCAGCTATAC
>JBJKQB010000336.1:0-7142 GCA_046705825.1 Candidatus Acidiferrales bacterium | reverse complement strand
AGCGAATATGCGTCGGATCCCAGCATCAGCCCGGCGCTGTATCAGATCGACCCCGCGACAGGAAGCACGAGTCTTGTCGGACCCACGTACGTCTACCTGGATGCTGCGGTTGAGGTCAACGGAACCTTCTACGCCTTTGACGGCGTCCTAACAGGCTTTCCGGGCGGATTTCCGTCGGCTGTCAGCGAGCTGGAAAAGGTTGATGTGACGACGGGAGCAGCCAGCTTCGTACGCGTTGTCGATGGCAGCGCGGGCCTGATTGTCGGAGCAGCGCCAACCATGCCAGCGTTCCCCACGAGCACGAGTCGCCACGCACCAATGGGGCTTCGGACCGTCAGATAGGCGGCTCGGAGCAGCATGGAAGTCGAGCCGAGTGTAGACGGCATACGCGCGGAAAACGGGATAGGAGCGGTAGACGCAACTCATTCCAAGGGTGACGCCCGGGGCGTGATGCCGGCGAGGTCTAGCAGCGCTTGAGTCGGGTCGTCGTCAAGCACGGAGGCATCGTGGCAGTGGCCGCCGAAGTCAATCCGTGCGAGGCGCCAGCACAGTGCGGGAGAGTTGCGGGTAGGTGGCGCGATAACCGCGCCAACGCGCGATGGGTGAGAGCGCGCCGAAGAGCGTGCGCTGCAGCGCCAGCGGGGGCGAACGGAACACGATTACATCGCTGAACTCCTGGGCGCTGAGCGCAAGTTGCAGCGAACACGGCATGCCCTTGCCGTCTGTGTGCCCGAGGCGGGCGAGACCAAAGAAAGTTTCGATCATATGCACGAAGCGTTCGCCCGGTGTGATCTCGACGCGCACCCGCGCGTCCCGGTCGCCTGCATTCCACCAATCGTGCCAAACATCGCGTTCGATGACGGCAGTCTGGCCCTGCTGGAGAGTGCTGGTCTGCCCGTTGCACTTCACGGTCAGCCCACCTTGGAGCACGGTGAACCTCTCCACAAGGGCGGGATGGCGGTGTTCTCCCACCACGCGCGCGCCAACGAGCGCGGTCAGTTCGGCGGTGGCGCGCCCTGCGGAGTTGTCCCACGGGCGCTCGAGCAGTGTCGCGCGTTCGCCCGTGGCGGTGTTTTCCCATATCTCGCCAACTTTTATCGGTGCACGATCCGGGGCGCCGTTCGTGTCGGGGTGCGACATTGGCGCAAGTCTGGCACAGGGGGACCAAGTTAGGCAATCCGGAGGGTTGCGACGAAAGAAGTCGCGTCAAACGGAGCGATCGAAAACTTTGCTCTGCCGGGACCGAATGTGCGGTTTGCCAACTTATGCAGCACCCCTTGCGGGGTCACGTTGAAGGTGAAGCGAGCAGCTTGGCGGCATTTTCGTGATAGATCTGCTTCAGGATTTCATCCTTCAGTCCCAAGCCGTTCAGAGGCCAGTGATAGGAGAACTGCTCGATCTCATAAAAGTGTTCGTCGGAAGATTCCAGAATTCTGAACGTGATGCGGTACATCGGCTTGTCGTAGCCCATGTCCGTGCCGTAAACCAGCCGGCCGGCATGCTTGGCGTAAAACGCGGCCGTGAAGCGCGGTATGGGAGCCGTTTCGGCATAACGCGCCGCGATATCCGCATATAGATTCGGATGGCGATCGAGCACCTGGCCCAGCCGCGCGAGATCGTAACCGAGATTGGCGAAGTGGCAGGCGATGAATGTCGTGTTGCGATGCCGCGCCAGGGTGCGCTCGAGAATGTCGATCATGCCGGAGAGATCGACGATTCCGGGCTGATTGTCGAGCCGCCAGTAGTAGGCATTCATCAAGCCGTCATTGTGACGGTCCATTTTCTGGTACATCCAGATCGGATCGGCGACGTGCAGGCTTACGGGCATGCCCAACTCGCCGCATTTTTCCCACAGCGCATCCATGCGCGGATCGTCAGGATGCATCTTCGGAGCGGTGGATTTCCCGGAACGCAGGCCCTGTCCTTTGTCGTGAATCTCGCCAACACCGCGCGCGCCCGCATTGTGGCAGCGTTCCAGTTCCTCGATCGCAGAGGCGGGAAATCCGGGCCTGTCGTAGCCGGAGAAATCGAGGCCGCACCACGTCTCGAAGCGGCCGGGATGCTTCGAGTAATTTTCCCGGATGTCGTCGAACTCTCTGCCGGTGGCCATGGCCAGGATCATCGTTTTTTCCAGGCCCACTTCATCCATGTTGCGCACCCACTGGTCAATTTCCTGCGGAGTTTTGGCGTAAGGATGAGAATGCATGTCGATGACCGGGAACTTTGCTTTTTCGATCTGCGTGACCGGCACTTTGTGGATCGACTTCGGCCGATAATCTTTGAGCAGAATGGTTTCGGGGGAGTCCGCTTTCGCGGCCGGCGCCGTCCTTGGGTGTTCCTCTGCTGTTTGCGAAGCGGGCGCTGAGGCGAACCATTTTGCGGAAGGCAGAATGAGCCCAGCTTGCGTCCACTTCAGAAAAGCCCTGCGGTTCATAGGCCTCCCATGACTGCCTGTCGCGGTTTAGTTGCCTGACTCGAATGCCGTTTCCCGGCTAATCGCCCGATTGCGTGTCTCACCGCGCGGCAGTGTTTCCGTTTCAATCTTGCCCGCCAGCGGAGCGCTTTCCCCGGTTCGCATCCGGCTTCGTTGAGCGCGCATAAAATGCCACGCTCAATGAGACGGCAATCGCGACAGCCGCGCCAACGATCACTGCCAGCCAATGAGCCATGCCATGCTCCATGCTTTCGGCTCAAGCATATAGGAATTGGCGGCAGGGGGAATCGGAGATTTGTGCGGGGACGGGAAGGTGGTCTCAGGCCAGGTCCAGGATCCTGTGAGCGCGATGGCCGTTATCGGCCGTTATCAAGAGCGCTCGTTGAACCCTCGGCCGCTCAAGATCATGGGGACACACCTCGCGGCCCGCGCTGCTCGCGTCTTCGCCTGCTTGGCACCCGAGACATGAAAGATGTACGACTTCCTGCGTCCCGGCGTGAGCGCGTCGAATGCCGCGCGCAGCTGCGGAGCTGCATCCAGCCTGGCCTGCAACTCCTCAGGAACCGCATATTCGGAAGCCTTCTTGACTGGAACCTTCTTTCCCGACTCTTCGATTTGAATGGCTTCGTAGATGTAGTTCCTCAGAATCGGCTGCATAGCCGCAATTTCTTTGAGGGAGGTGAATTTGATCCAGCGGCCTGCCTGCACGTGACCGATCGTTTGGAGGATGTGCTTGGGGTCGTTGAGCAGCGCGCCTTTGAAGAACGAGAGGGCGCACGCATCCTTCAGCGGGATGATGATCACCACATTCTTTTTGCGGTAAGTGAAGCAGGGCTTGCCCCACTTCATCTCCTCGGTCAGGTCACAGTCGAGCGCGATTTTTCTCAGCTTGTCTGCTTCCTTCTGCCACTTTTTCGCGTAAGGTACTTTCATCGTCGCACCCGAGCAGGCTCGATCGGAATGATAACGCGAACTACTGCGACACGCCCAATATCCGGCGCGGACTCGGGGGCGAAAAGCAGGTCCGTGAAAAGCAGATCCCTCACCCCCATTTCCGCACAAAGCGCGGAACTGGGTTCGGGATGACAGCGGGGGGTGTTCGCAGAAAACGCGAGCGGGTTCGGGTCCGGCTCCCTGGACTACGGTGGAGTCTGCCGGACTCCGAAAACCGGAGATGACAGGTTCCGGCGAGCCGTGGTGCTCTGAATAAAAGAAGGGACAAGGCGGCAGCCCTTCGCTGCGCTTAGGGTAAACAAGCTGCCGCACTCCAAAGCGGCCTGCGGCCGCAGAAGAACGCCGGCGAATTCGCTGCGCTCACTGCCAGCGGAGCGATGGCGCTGGGCAAGCAGCGCAAACGGGACGCCGGCGGGGTCTTGGCCTAAGATGGGAGGATGCCTGGGACGAATCACCGCACAGAACCGGCCGAGACGAAACTGCTCATCTGCGTGCATCATCCTTTTTCGTTGTGGAATCCGCCGCCGGAGATGATGAAGCGGATCGGCGAGCGCTGGCCGCGCATGCGCGTGGTGCATCTGCCGACGTACGACAATCTTACCCAGGAGCTTCCTGACACCGATATTTTCGTGGGCTTTTCGCTGCGGCCGCAGCAATTCGCATACGCGCGCAAGCTGAAGTGGATCCATGCGACGGCCGCGGCGGTCGCGCAGCTGATGTACCCCGAGCTGCGCGCGAGCGGCGTCGAGGTGACCAACGCCAGCGGGGTGCACAGTGTTCCCATGGCGGAGCACATCGCCGGAGTGGTGCTGGCGCTGGCGCGGCGCTTTCCCGATTGCGTGCGCTATCAGGAACAGAGCCACTGGTGCCAGCGGGAACTGTGGGAAGCGCCCGCGGAGGTGCGTCCTCGCGAGCTGCGCGGGCAAACCGCGCTCTTCGTCGGTTTTGGCGCGGTGGGACACGAGGCGGGAAAGATGGCGCGCGCGCTGGGGATGCGGGTCTGGGCCGTGACGCACTCGGGCCGCGCCGGCGAACCGGTCGCCGAACGCGTTTTTCGCGCGACGGCGCTGCACGAGGCGTTGCCGCACGCTGATTTCGTAATCCTAGCCGCGCCCGAGACACCGGAAACCACGAAGATGATGGGCGAGCGGGAATTTGCGCAGATGAAGCGCTCCGCGTACCTCGTCAACGTGGCTCGCGGAGCGCTGGTGGACGAGCCGGCGCTGGTGCGCGCGCTGGAGCAGAGGCGGATCGCGGGGGCGGCGCTGGACGTCACGTCCGAAGAGCCGCTGCCGGCGGAGAGCCCGCTGTGGCGGCTGGAGAATGTGTTGATCACGCCGCACGTCAGCGCGGTGAGCGAGCAGTTGTGGGAACGGCAAACGGATTTGCTGCTGGAAAATCTGGAGCGCTGGTTCAGCGGGCGCGAGCTAGTGAACCGGATCGATCTGACGCGCGGTTACTGAGGCAACGGCCCATTCGCCCCCGTCCGCAGGCGCGCAGGCGAAATTGCCGGGCAGCGCTGAAGCGATTCGAAGCCGGTCAGTTTCCCGCAGCGGCTGCGGTGGGAGCCATGTAACCCTGCCGGGCGTAGACGATCACTTTCTGTTTCTTGCCCTTGCGATTCTCGACAGTGAACGGATTGCCCTGATCGTCGACGACTTCCACCTTCAGCTTGTGATAGCGGCCGTCCTGCGGAGTGGACGGGCTGAAGCCCAGGGTGTACTGCGAGCGAAGAAAAGCGGCCACGGAATTGAAGATGGAAGGGGCTTCGCCTTCGAAGCGCGGGAACCAGGCATAGCCCCCGGTCATCTTGGCAAATTCAGTGAGCTGATTCTTGGCCTGCAAGTAGCCGATGGGCGCGCCGCCCGGGCTGTACAGGTCGATGTCCTCGCCCATGCCCACGCAAAAGACGGTGGTATCGGTCTCGCGCATCACTTTGTAGGTCTGGTCCAGTGTGTGATGGCTGAAGGTGTCGTAGCCGGTGGCCAGAACCAGAATGGCCTTTTTGCCGGGGACGTCGCGCATCTGATCGATGGTTTCCAGCAGGGCGTCGAACAAATTGGACTCGCTGAAATCGGGGAAATAGAGCGAGGCGATATCGTTGGCGACTTTCATCTTGTTGCGGGTGAAGTCGTCGAGCAAATGAGTCTTGAGGTCAAACGTTTTCAGGGCGACCCAGTCCTTGGGTCCGAGGTGATTGAGGAAGTCGTAGGCCCAGTATTTGGCCTTGTAGCCGAACCATCCGCCGAAGCGGGCGCTGAATTCCATGAGGATGACGATGGTGATGGGCGCTTCGGTGGGGGCGAAATTGGTGATTTGCTGGGGCTGGCCGTCGTCCAGAATTTTGAAATTGGCCTGCTTGAGGCCATTCAAGATGTCTCCATCCTGATCGGTGACGGTGGCATTGATGGTCACCAGGTTGGTTTGGGTGGAGATTTCGGATTTGGGAGGCGGAGGGCCTGACGGTTTTTGCTGCTGTTGCTGGCCCGAGGGAGGCGTGGGCGGCGCGGGCTGCTGCGCCTGAGGCAGCTTCTGCGGCCCTTGCTGCTGTTGAGCGCGGGCGAACACGGCGCCGGGCGGGATGCCCAGCGCAGCGATCAACACGCCCAAGAAAGCGATGCGAATCCAGGATGACGGCTGCATTTCGGCCTTTCTGTGCCCGACTTTGCCTGCGCAAAAACCTGCGCTCTGTTGGATGCGGCTTCTCCGGAACGGGGTGGTCGATTGCCGTCCAGAAAACCGGCGCGCGGCCCGGGCGGCTCGCAAGCGCCATGATAGTATGGAAATTCGCTTCCGGGATGAACTTTCACGCGCGAAGCGCGAGGGCCAGAGGTTCAGGAGGCACATGGATGGCACGCAGCGTCTTGGGAATGTTCCTGCTCTCGGTCGTTTTTGCAGCGGGCGGCGCGGCGCAAGCTGAGGCGCAGACGAGCCAGCCGCAGGGGGCTCAGGCGCAGGCCAATGCCGCGGGACTGGATCTTCCGCGCCTGGAGAGCGAAGCAATTCTGTGGCTGCAGGGATTGCTGCGGGTCAACACGACAAATCCCCCTGGAAACGATCTCGCTGCCGCGAACTATCTGGCCGGGGTGTTGCAGAAGGAAGGGATCGGCGCGGAAATTTACAAAAGCGGGCCCAACCGGGGATTTTTGGTGGCTCGCCTGCAGGCAACAGCGCTGCCCAATCCTTCGCAGGCGCTGCTGCTGGTCAGCCATCTGGACACGGCGGGAGTGGACGCGTCGAAGTGGAAGAGCGACCCATTCGGCGGGATGGTGCAGGACGATTATCTCTACGGGCGGGGAGCGATCAACGGCAAAGCGATGGCGGCCGCAGAGATGGCGGTGCTGATCGCGCTCAAGCGCTCGAACGCGCACCTGGACCGCGACGTCATTTTTCTGGCGGACAGCGACGGTGGCGCGACGGCGAGCGAGGGCATGAAGTTCGTGGTCGAGAATTACTGGAACAAAGTGGCCGCGGGATTCGCCATCAATGACGGCGGGCGGGTGGTGGTGAAAGACGGGAAGGTGCAATACGTGGGCATCCAGGTGGACGAGAAGGTGTCGCGCAATCTGGACGTGATCGCCAGCGGCACGCCGGGGCCCAGCTCCCTGCCCAGCGGGGACGACGCGATCACGCATCTGGCCGCGGCGCTGGAGAAGATCGCCGCGTACCGCACGCCCGTGCACTTCACGTTTCTGACGCGCGACTATTTCGAGGGTTTGGCCAACATCGAGGACCAGGACACCGCGAAATGGAT
>JBJKQB010000335.1:0-4942 GCA_046705825.1 Candidatus Acidiferrales bacterium | reverse complement strand
CGGCCCGAGATGGTGATGTGCCCGTCGCCCGTGTTGACATCCAGCGTGCCCTCCATCCCGGAGCTGTCGATGCGCCCATCGCCCGAGTGCAGGTAGACCTGGCCGCGCAGCCCGCTGGCCTGGATGTTGCCATCGCCTGTGCTGATGCGAATGTTGCCGGCCACGGGTTGCGCCACAACATTGCCGTCGCCCGTGGTCACGTCAAGATTGAGGTTGCGCGGAACGCGCAGATCAACGTGTACCGATCCCCCATTCCAGAAGCCCCAGTGGAAATGCGGCATGCGCACGCGAAGAGTGATCGCGTTTCCGCTCTGGCTCTCTTCGATGCGCACATCATCCGGCCCGATCTTGTAACGCGTGGTCGTGACGTGCGCGTAGATCTCGTTCTGGTCGGCGGAGGTGATGCTGACGCTGCCGTCATCGGTCAGCACGTGGAGGTCGGCGCGGCCATTCGTGGCGTACGTCTTCGACCAGTCGTCCGCATGCGCGGCGGGCGGCGTGAACGCCAGAGCGCCAGCCGCTGCCAGAACCCCTGCCGCGATCAAAAACCGCTGCCTCATGTTTTGCCTCCGGTTCGCGCGCAATGCACTCCTGCTGCCCCCGCTCCGAATTCAGAGCGCTGGAGTCACAGATCTCTCGCGTCGCACTCAGTGGTACGGAAGCGCCTGGAAAAATGTTCCCTGAGCCTCGTGGCTTGCCTCCGCGGTACAGGGGATCGGGAAGCGAAGATTATAGGACGAATTTCACCACGCGCTGGGCCGGTCGGCGCGCAATTTTGCCCGCTACGCGCTTGTTGTCAACACAAAGGAGAAATGTCCGCTTCCAGGGCCTGCGCCAGGGATGACCGGCAGGCGGGCTGTAATGGGTTTTGATTTTGGTGAGCCGGGGCCACACGCATGTCAGCGCAGCTGATAATGATTGCTCTGACGTTGGGCAGCGCTCGCGGAAGAGAAGGCATGAGTGTGACCCCGCAGGAACGATTAAATCTGTCCTAAGCCGCCATCCACGTTTATTTCGGTTCCGGTGATGTACGATGCGTCCTGCGATGCCAAGAAGGCCACGGCTGCTGCGACTTCTTCTGGCCTTCCAAGCCGCTTCATAGGGACACTGGCAGCAATCCCCTGGGCGAACGCTTCGATTTGCTCTTTTGGCAGGCCAGTCCTACCGAAAATCGGCGTTTCAATCGGGCCCGGTGCAACTGCGTTCACGCGGATGCCCCGCCCAACAAGTTCCGCTGCGGCGGTTCTTGCCAGAGACCGCATCGCAGCCTTAGTCGCGGAATATGCGCTCGATCCTGGGTTTCCTTTTTGGTCCGCCACGCTCGTGTTAAGCACAATCGACGCCCCATCGTTTAGTAGCGGCAAAGCCTTTTGAACCGTGAAGTACGCGCCCTTGACGTTGATGTCGAAATTCTCGTCGAACAGACTCTCCGAAGTGTTGGCAAGTGGTGCGAACTTCGCAACGCCCGCATTGACAAACAGCACGTCGATTTTGCCCAGCTTTTCTTTGACCTCGGCATAAAGCTTTTCCAGGTCCGCCGGTTTGGCGACGTCCGCCTGCACCGCCACCACGCCATTTCCTATCGTTCGGACCGCTTCGTCCAATGTTTGCCTGCTGCGGCCCGAGATTGCCACTCGCGCTCCCTCTTCTTGCAGCCGCTTGGCCGTCGCCAAGCCAATGCCGCTGTTCCCACCCGTCACCACCGCTACTTTTCCTTCCAATCGCTTCATGTCGGTCTCCTTTTTGGCCGGGTCCCTCTAAACCTGACTGGTTGGATGATTATCGAGGCATTAGGAAACAAGTTTTCTATCCTTCCTGTGGAAGTTTGCCGATGTGACCGCAAGTCAATGACTTCCCTGCAGTTTGGGGTCAGGTACCCCTCTGAGATCGAGAAGAGATCAAAAGCCGACTGCGGAACGAGAACGCTATGCACTTGTTTGACAACGAATTGGGCGCCGTTTAGGATGTTCCGAGACGCGGTCGTGGCGGAACTGGCAGACGCACCAGCTTGAGGGGCTGGCGGTAGCAATACCGTGGTGGTTCGAATCCACTCGACCGCACCATTCTTCCTTCTCGCCGTAGAGTTCCTTGACTGAATCCCTTGCTCACGCAGAGCAGCGCTGTGCCCCTGTGTTTTCGAGAAATGCCGAACCTTTTGCGTGCCTCGGGCGTATTCTTGTCGGGCACCTTCATGCCAGGCCTGCTGGGTGAGCAGCGCAAAAGGGTTGCGCTTCAACGGACCCAGGGTGAACCGTGAAATTCGTCGATAACTTGATCGCGGATGTGAAGCATGCAGCGCGGATGCTGTGGCGGAGCCCCGGATTTGCGCTGACGGCGATTGCGGCGCTGGCTCTGGGAATCGGTGCAAACACCGCGATTTTTTCTGTGGTGAACGCCGTCCTGCTCGCGCCTCTCGCTTATCCCCACGCCGACCGCCTTGTCCAGCTCGGCTTGACCTTTCCCCAAGGCAGCCAATACTCCGTCTCCGTTCCGGACTTCAATGCATGGCGCCAACAGAAGCAAGTATTCCAGGCCGTAGCTGCCTACGACTTTTCCGGCCCGGGAATCAATCTCACCGGCAATGGCCTGCCCGAGCAACTGAAGGGAATCCACGCCTCGTCCGGGTATTTCGACGTCTACGGCGTGCCGATGGCGCGCGGCCGTGCATACACGGCGCAGGAAGATGTTCCGAACGGACCGGACGTGGTCGTGATCAGCAACTCGCTTTGGCAGGGCCGTTTCGGCGGCGATCCGCACATCATCGGCCGAACGATTGAACTGGGCGGCGACGCATACACGGTCATCGGCGTCACCGGCCCAACGTTCCACAGCGATCCGCAGTCCGACCTGTGGCTTCCGCTCCGCGCCGATCCCAACAGCACCGACCAGGGAAATTACCTGATATCCACCGCTCTGCTGAAACCCGGGGTCACTCTTACCCAGGCACAAGCCGCGCTGAAACTCGCCACCGCGGAGTTTCGGAGAAAGTTGCCGGATCCCAGGCTTATGCCGCCGCAAGTCAACTTCAGCGCCATTCCGTTGAAAGACGCCCTCGTCGGCGACGTCCAAAAAGGGCTGCTGCTCTTGCTCGGCGCCGTCGGCTTCGTCTTGCTCATCGCCTGCGCGAATGTGGCGAACCTGCTTCTCGCGCGCGCAACCTTGCGCAAGCGCGAAATCGCGATTCGCGCGGCGCTCGGAGCGGGACGCCGGCGAATCATCGAGCAATTGCTGACCGAAAGCATCTTGCTCTCGCTGGTTGGAGGCGCTCTGGGACTCGTCATCGGTTATGCGGGCGTGAAAGCGCTGCTGGCGGCGAATCCGGTCCATATACCTCGAATCGGCGAGAATGGGGCGGCGGTCGCGCTCGACTGGCGAGTCCTCGCCTTCACCTTCTTGATCGCGATTGTCACAGGGATTCTTTTCGGGCTGATTCCGGCGCTGAGCGCATCCCGCGCCGATTTGAGCGCGACGCTGAAGGAAAGCGGGATGCGCTCGGGCGGCGGCATGCGGCAGAACAAGGCGCGCTCGATTTTGGTCGTCACCGAAATGGCGCTCGCGCTGATTCTCCTGGTGGGCGCGGCCCTCCTGCTTCGCACATTCGCCGCCCTGCGCGGCGTGAATCCCGGATTCGACCCGCACAACATCCTGACCATGGACATGTCGCTCGCCGGAGGCCGCTTCGCCAAAGCTTCCGAAGTCGAATTGCTCGAGCGCAACGGCCGCCAGCGCGTCGAGACAGTGCCGGGCGTCGAGGCCGCCGCCATGACCTGCTGCCTGCCCTACGAAGGAGGTTACGGGCTGCCCTTCGACATCGTCGGCCAGCCGCCAAAGAAGGGTCCGTACACAGGTGGCGGAGGCTACATGATCGTCACACCGGAATATTTCAAAGTCTTTCGCATTCCGGTGATCTCGGGCCGCGCATTCAACGACCAGGACAGCGGCGGCGCGGCCAGCGTCGTGCTCATCAATGAGGCCATGGTCAGGCAATACTGGACGAAGCACGATGCTCTCGGATCGCAGATCGTAATCGGCAAAGGGGTCGGTCCCGAATTCGAAGAAGGGCCGCGGCAGGTCATAGGCATCGTCGGAGACGTCCGTCAGGCAGGGCTCGATCATCCCGCCTTTCCCACCATGTACGTGCCGTTCGCCCAGGTGAACAACGGAGTCATTGCGCTCAACAACCGAATCGCGCCTGTGATCTGGGTGGTGCGCACGCGAATGCAGCCGTTTTCGCTGAGCCAGGAGATTCAACACCAACTGCGCGATGCCAGCGGAGGACTGCCCGTCGGCAACGTCCGCTCAATGGAACAGGTCACCGGCGATTCACTCGCGCAAAGCGATTTCAATACGACTCTGCTGACGATTTTTGCCGGCGTTGCGCTGTTGCTGGCCGCAATCGGAATCTATGGATTGATGGCCTATTCGGTGCAACAGCGCACGCAGGAGATCGGCATCCGCATGGCGCTGGGAGCAAGCCCGCAGAAGGTGCGCGGGATGGTCGTGCGCCAAGGAATGCTGCTGGCAGGCATCGGCGTGATCATCGGTGTGGGCGCGGCGCTGGGGCTCACGCGCCTGATGTCGGGCATGATCTACGGCGTGAAAACATGGGATCCCACGACGGTTGTGGCTGTCGTGGCGGTGCTGAGCGGAGTTTCGCTGCTGGCAACGTACGTGCCCGCGCGCCGGGCCTCGCGGGTTGATCCAATGGTGTCGCTGCGGTATGAATGAGCTTGTGCCGGAGTGATGGCTCAAATTCTCCCAAACACACTTGGGTACGTGTTCCTGCGCGCGAATAGCAGCGCGGGCGCAGAACTGTGCCAGAATCATTGGGCCGTGGATCAGTCTCCTTTCGATGTGTTTGGATTGACGCGGAGAGACGAAGTGCACACGTATGAAAAGCGGACGAGCTCCTTGCGGAGCGAATTACTGCGCTGTCCCGTGC
>JBJKQB010000334.1:0-2648 GCA_046705825.1 Candidatus Acidiferrales bacterium | reverse complement strand
GCGATCGCAGCGAGGATGTGCGTGTCGTCGTAATAGTAAAAATCGGAGACCAGCGCACCGGGGGTCGGCTGGATCGACACCCAATCGCCGTAATAGCTGTAGCGCAGGACATTGTTCTGTGCGCGGCTTTCGAGATACGACTCGTATTTCTTCAGGCCGTCATAATTTTCCTCGAGGATGCGCCGGTCGCCGTACTCCTGCCACATGTGCCAGCAGAGCAGCGGATAAGCCGTGCTCCAGGCTGGATCTCCCGGATAATTCCCGTATTTGTGCGGCACGGTATCGGGAACTTCGCCGTCGGGCTTTTCGGCGTCGTGAATATCGCGAATGAAATTCGTGTAGAAGGCCGCCATATCGAAGTTCATCACGGCTTCAGGCGCCGAGGCTTGCGCGTCACCCATCCAGCCCTGGCGCTCGCTTCGTTGATCGCAGTCGGTGGGAATGCTCATCAGATTCGACAGCTGGCCCCAGTGAATCAGGTGCTGAATCTCGTTGAGGATGGGATTGGAAGCGACGAAGCTTCCGACGGTCTGAACGGCGGAGTGAACCACTTCGGCGCGCAGAGTATCGAGGCTCGGCGTGCCCGGAAAGCCGGTGAGTTCAACGTAGCGGAAGCCATGATACGTGAAGCGCGGGTGATAGGTTTCGCTGCCATCGCCCTTGAGGATATAAATGTCGCGTGCTTTCGCTAGCTGCAAATTTTCGCGGTTGATGGTGCCATCGGGATAGAGCAGCTCTGCGTAGCGCATTTCGACGCGCACGCCGCGCGGGCCGCGCACGCGGAGCTCGGCCCAACCCGCAAAGTTCTGACCAAAGTCGAAGACGTACACACCGGGCCTGGGATTGGTCAAGCGCCGGGGAACGAGTGTGTCGGTGACACGAATGGGAGGCATCATCTCGGCTGACAGTTCTCCGGTCGAGCCGGGCACGACCTGCGCTGGCTGCCAGCCTGAGGTAGCAAAGTCCGGGAGATCCCAGCCCGGCTCTTCGAGGCGCGCGTCATACACTTCTCCGTTGTACACGCTATTGCTCACGATCGGACCGGCATGCGAGAGCCAGGAGCCGTCGCTGGCGATATTCACTTCCCGGCCGTTCGCCATCCGTATGTTCATTTGCAACAGAAGTGCGGGAGCCTTGTAATCCGCAGGCCCGCCGGCGGATTGCGTGGCCCAGCCGCCGCCAAGCATGACGCCAATGGCGTTGGGCCCAGGCTTCAGCGCGGAAGTCACATCGTAGGTCCGATAAAGGACGCGCTTCGAATACGTCGTCCAGGCGGGATCGAGAACGCTGTGGCCGATTCTATGCCCGTTGACATGCAACTCGTAATACCCGAGCGCGGTGACGTAGACGCGGGCCCGCGCGATGGGCCCGCCCAGCGTGAACGCCTTGCGCAGCAGATCGCCGGTGATCCATTGGCCCTGCCATTCCGCGCGGCGCAAAAGTCCCATCTCAAATCGCGCGGTGTCGCTATAAGGGCTGGGGTTGCCCTCGCGATCCCACCAGCGGACTTTCCAATAATAGGTTTCGCCGCTGCGCAGCGGCTTGCCGGCGTATGCAACCTGCGTTGAATCGTTCGAGGTTACTTTGCCGCTGTCCCATTGGCCTCCGTCGTCCTTCGCCAGGGCTTCCGGCGACGTGGCGACGAGAATTTGATAGGCCGTCTGCACTTCTCCGCGCTCCGTAGCTTCGAGCCACCACGCGAATCGCGGTTGGATCACGTCAGTGCCGCGGGGGTTCTTGAGATATTCGCAGCGGAGGTGCTGGGGAGCGGCGCGATCCGGCTGTGCGGGCGTCGCGCCAAATGCCAGAGCGGCCACTGCGCCCACGAGAAGCACCTGCCGAACGAATCTTCCGGGTGTCTTGCTGGTTTGTGTCATCGAGCCAGCCTCCCTGCGATCGAATCAGGATTCCGGCAACAGCCGCAACGCGACGGGCAGTATATACCTCTGAGCGTGGCTCGATGTAGATGTCAGATCGCGAGACGCGGCACTCGATTGGCGGCGCGAGGTGCATTCCCCGAAGAGAACGAGCCGGCTATCGCAGCAACGCCGAGGCGGCCCAGAGGACGGGAGCCTGCCCGTGGTCGTCGCCCGTATGGCGCGGCCGCGTCAGATAATATTGCAGGCTGTTGTTCTTGCCGGTGCCGACACAAACATTGGTGACGTCCGCATTCTGGTCCACGAAACCCGCCAGCGCGAGCCAGGCTTTGCGCGCGGCAGGCCCGTACGTCGACGCATCGAGCCAGCCGTTCTTCACACCTGTGATCAGCGCGAATGTGAACATCCCGCTGCCGGAGGTTTCCTCGAACGATTCCGGGTGATCGATCAGCTGGCGCCACATGCCGTCCTGGCCCTGATAGCTGACAAGCACCTTCATCAATTTCCGGTAGGCTGCCAGGATGCGCCCGCGCTGCGCATAATCTTCCGGCATCGATCGCAGGATCTCCGACATTCCGGCGGCCATCCAGCCGTTGCCGCGTCCCCAAAAGAACGGGGCATCGGGCGCGTGGTAGAACAATCCGTTGGGCTGCTGCAGCTTCTCGATGTACGCGACCATCTCGCGCGCGGCGCGGTCCAGATACTTTTTCTCTCCTGTCGCGCGATACGCCTGCACCTGCACAATCGTGATCATGTACATATCGTCGATCC
>JBJKQB010000333.1:0-3163 GCA_046705825.1 Candidatus Acidiferrales bacterium | reverse complement strand
GCACTTCCCTTATCGCCCTGACGAACTCGTCGTCAGGCGCGCTGCGAATCTCTCGGCCCTTGCCTAGAAGCACCTGTCCGCTCATAAAACCTCCCGGAACTACAACAGGACCGCAGCGGCTTCCTTGGGAATGCCGGCCAATTTCCGCCGCGCCGCGACAGACGTGTTTCTCAACTTGGCTGTGGCCGAGGTTAGCAGATTCGTAGCTCCGAAACCGAAGAATAGTTTCCCCGAGCACGGGGCGCCCGCAACACGGAAGTACCGCCGCCTCGTTTACACGCAGCGCAGCGAACGTGCCGGCATTCTTGCTTAGACGTAACTGTAGCGCCGGCTTGCCCCGAGTGCCGTGGCGAAGGGGGCCTTCAGCCCGCCATGTCAGGAGGGCGGGGTTTCAACCCCGCCGTAACTCGCCCGACAAAACATTCCTCACCTTAGTCAGGCCGTCCCCCGCGCGCCGCGCGTTTCGGTGTCGGGCTGATGCCGTGGCCCCACGCGTCGCGTCATTTCCTCCTCGATCACTGCGCAAATGATTTTCAATCTCACCAGCCCGGTCAGGTGCTCGACTTCCGGCTGCAGTTCCTCCCATACTTCCACCAAAGGCAGTGGCACATTCACCGCCAACTGCCGGTTTCCCACCAGCTCAAACTTCTGCTTGGACCTGCTGCACGTTCCCTGATAGGTTTTCCTCACAGCGGCTCTCCTCTCAAGAAGAGTTTCCAACCCGAACTCTATCCGAGTTCGGGTCGAGAGCTGCTGCTCTCCTTGTTCAGATTTCAACTACGCCAGGGCAATTTCCGATGATCCCATCGCGCCACTTCACTCGCGAGTATGTTCTGAGGGTGCCCCATGCCCGGTGCGTGACTGCGATCGGTGAGAGCGCGCAGCGTGTTCGTGCAGGCTCTCGACCGCGTCATTCGTATGGGAAAAGCCCCACGCTCACATCGGACTCAACTTTTGGGGGGGGCGAAGCCCTAAGATGGCATTTTGCCGTGTCCATTAGCTCGCAGGATTGGCCGCTCTAGTGGGGTGTGCGCGACTCCTGCTGTTGGAACCGGAGGATTGTGCGGCTGGGACGATCTTCACCCAAACGATGTTACTTCCAATCAGGCCAACCCAGCTCTTGCCGGGAAGCTGGGCGATTTTGTCTGGGCTTCGGAACAAAGGATTGTAATAAAGCGGAGCGCCCATTCCCCGCGAAGAGTAAGAGGCCTGGATTTGATACCGGCCAGGCTTACCCAATGCAGGAAAAAAGCTACTGTCGAGGCTCACGGTCGTTCCATAGGAGTATCCCACGGGCAACAATACCCAATCTTTGGCAAGGGCCGCAGAAAAGGATTCCCTGGGACTTGGTGGCAGGACGAAAGGCGGCCCCTCCACCGTGCGTGCCGTCCCTTTTCCCGTAGGAGTCATCACGTTGAATAGCAAAGAATAAATCCATCCGCTTATCTGCGGCATCGTCCTACCGATGAAGACGTCCTCTTTCCCTCCGTTAAGGATTTCTACTTTGATTTTGATCGGCTCACCGACCTGAACAGGAGACTTCAGCGCGGATATGTGCAATTGGACGCCGCCTGGATAGCCCCCACCCTCTTGGCCCAAGGAAACGGAGGCGGAGGTACCCAGCGCTGCCAGCACCGCGAGAACCCAAGCAACCGGTGACCACCTCGGAGAAACGGTCACAAACCACCTCCCCCAGAAGGCGCAGCGGTCCCGCAATCTTGCATGATCTTAGTGGTGCTGACTTGCCATGTTTGACCGCGCGGAACGTAATCGACTGTACTCTCGTCCCACGTCCCCTGCGCTGCAACGTGCATGAACTCATGCATTAGAATTGTCTCTTGCTGGCTCTGAGAGTTGGCATTGAACACCGAGCCGTAATAGGTGTTGAACGACGCTCCCGACCATGGAGCAAAGAAACACTGGATGACGCCTTGACAACTAGCCGTCGGCCAGAATGTCTGAGCGACCGTAGTTACGCCGCCCGTGCTCGCGCCATTGATATTAGCGGCAGCCGTTCGATCTTCCGCGTTCGCGGGGGTCCACCCCGGTGCCGAGACGTCCACCAAGTTCGCTTGATTCAGTATCTGCAATCCTCTCTTCTCACCGCCCAGAAGAGACGCGCAATTCGGGTTCTTCAGGAGTTTTGCAATCGCCGCCCTGATACCGCCGCCGTTCGCGGGGCCGTTGCCGCTGCCGTGGCCACAAGGGCCGCCGCCTTCGGCTCGGATGCGGCGCGTCATGCTGATTGGGCCACCCCCGCTCGCGCCACCACCGCCGCCGCCGCAAACCTGTCCTGACCCAAAAGTGCCACCACCTCCAAAGCCCCAGCCGAAGAATGCGAACCAATCCAACCAGTCTTCTCCGCCGCCCCCGTTCACCGTCACCGTCGTCCCAGGGCAGCTCACTCTCCCATCGGCGTTGACTGTACACGTATCGCCGGGGGCCATACCCAGCGGATCGATCAAGCTTTCTGGGCTGTTCTCCACGTATGCATACGCATTCTGCGACTGCGGGTCAGGCACCGCTCCCCCGAGCGGATCGGTGGACATAAAGCGCCCCAGCCGCCAACTGTAGTACCGCGCGTACGCGTAATAGAGTCCCGTCTCCGAATCGTATTCGTAGCCCGCGAACTTGTAGTTCGACGAACAGCTCTGCGCTATGTTCGGATTCAGCTTTTCCTGGCCGTAGGGCGTGAACGTGGCGTCGTAGCACGGGTGCCCCGTCGCGTCGGAGATCGTGTGGATCGTGCCGAGCACGTCCGAATAGTAATAGTAGACGCTGCCGCTGGATGTCCGCTGCGCAATGCGCCGTCCGGCGAAAAAGACGTATTCGTTCGTCATGTTCCCGCTCAGGTCCGACTCGGCAATCGTCTCGCCCGAAATGCTACGCCAGTACAGCGTCCCGCTCGATTTCTTCACGCGCAGACCGTTGCCGTCGTAGGTGTAGGTTACACCATTGGCCGAGGTGATGCGGTGCTCGGCGTCGTAGGTGTAGCTGTAGGAGCCGTCGCCAGTCATGTCCCGGAGCGCGAACGTATGGGTAGCCGCATTCGTAAGTGCAATGAGCAAGTCCGAAAAGCGAACGCTGCTTGACAACGGCGGATTTCGAGGGCATCCCCTGATCCTTTCCCGTGAAAAATCCAGGACAACGAAGATTCGGGGCA
>JBJKQB010000332.1:0-6106 GCA_046705825.1 Candidatus Acidiferrales bacterium | reverse complement strand
CGCCGGACCCGTGCTTTCGCGCATGCGCCGCTTCGGCCCTGCGAGCCTGCTGGCCGGATGCCTTGGCCGAAGCGCCGCGCGCCTCGCCAGCCGCTTCTTTCGCGGCGGCAGCCGGCTGGGAACCTTCTTTGCCGGTCTCTCCGGCGGGTGGCTGCGACGCAGCTTCCCGCCCGGCCGTCTCTTTCGCGCCCCCCAATTTCTCGCGCTTCTTCTTTTCCTTTTCCGGCTTTTTCTTCTCCTCTTTGATTCCGGCCAACTTGCGCAGGAGCTTGACGCGCGACTCCGGATCGCGGCCGCGGCCGCGCAAAAGCAGCTCGAAGAGATACTCGAGCACCTTATCGAATTTAGGCCCGCGCGGGAGGCCCAAGGCGTCCAGCTCGGCCACCGGCAAGGCCAGGCGCATGGGCCGCCACTTCTGCACGTACGCGCGGATCTTGGAGAGCGCGGCCGCGTTCGGCAGTTCCACTTCGATGAACGCGAGCATGTCCACGGGCAACGAGGCAAGGTAGAAATACGCGTCCTTGGGCGCATTCATTTTCCGGCTCTTCAGCGTGTTGACGATCGCTTGCGCCTTGGGCACCAGATCGTTCACCGCCTCGATTTCCGCTGAACGGAATTCCATGTTGCGCATGGCCGCGGCGGCCTCGCGCGATTTCAGCCGGCTCAGCGTGTAGTAGGTGACCGCCACCGGCAGCTTCGGGCGCAGCCCCGCCGCGAACCAATTCATGCGCACCTTGGCCAGCTTGTTCAGGCTGTCGTAATCCGGCTTGCGCTTTTGCAGCTGCGGATGAATGGCGGCCAGGAAACCGCGTGCGTCCCACTGCTTCAGCACAGCGACCGGAGTATCCTGGCGCCCCAGGCTGCGCACTTCTTCGCCCACGGCCGCGCCCTCGAAGTGCTCCTGCAAGCCGCGTTCGAGGGCCAGATCGAACCATTCCTGCGTGCGCGACTCCATGCGAAAGCCCATGCGCGCGGTGTAGCGCAGGATGCGCATCAAGCGGATGGGCTGATTGGTGAAGGAGTGGATGGAAAGGGCGCGGACTTCCTGCTTCTCGATATCGGCCAAGCCGTTGGTGGGATCGAGCAGGAGCCCGCGCGACTGCGCGTTCAACGAGATGGCGATGGCATTGATGGAAAAGTCGCGGCGCCGCAGATCTTCCATGATGCTGGAGAAGCGGTGCTCGGGCCTGGTGCCCGGCCGCTCGTAGTACTCGTCTCGCGCGGCAGAAACGGAGCCGTCCACGTCGCCGGCGAACACCATCTCGTAGTGGCGCAGGCGCTCGTGTTCAACGGCCACGCGAGCGCCGCCTTTTTCCAGCTCGGCCACAATGCGCGCCGGGTTGCCTTCCACAGTGAAATCCAGATCGCGGATGGGCTGGCCGGAAATCAGGTCGCGGACCGCGCCGCCGGTCAGATAGATATTCAGCTCCAGCGCGCGCGCCAGCTCCTGCACGCGCTCGACGACAGCGCGCTGCTCGGGAGACAACCGGCTTTCCAGCAAGAACATATAATCGGGCATGAGGTGTGCGCCTCCTCGAAATGCCGCGCGAAGAGTTTCAGGCGCGCGGGTGATGCGCCTTGTAAACCTGTTTCAACCGCTCCTCCACCACGTGCGTGTAGATCTGCGTGGTGGAAATATCGGCATGGCCCAACATCAATTGCACGGAGCGAAGATCCGCGCCGTGGTCCAGCAGGTGCGTGGCGAAACTGTGGCGCAGCATGTGCGGGTTGAGCGACTCGCGCAGGCCGGCCATCTTTCCGTATTCCTTGAGCAACATCCAGAACTGGATGCGGTGAATCTTGCGTCCCTGGCGCCCCAGGAACAGGTAGGGCGAACTCTGATCGCGCAGGAGTTTGGGGCGCGAGTCGCGCAGGTAAGCGGTCAGGGTCGCCAGTGCTTTCCGCCCGACGGGCACCATGCGCTCTTTGTTCCCTTTGCCGATGCAGCGCAGCGTTCCCGCGTTCATCTGGATGTCGGAGACGCACAGGCCGCAGAGCTCGGAAACGCGCAACCCGGTCGAGTACATCAGCTCGATCATGGCCTTGTCGCGCAAGCCGATGGGCGTCTTGACGTCCGGCTGAGCCAGCAGCTTGTCCACGTCGTCCACGCTGAGGAAGTGAGGGAGCGTGCGATAGATCTTGGGGGATTCGATATTGGCCACTGGATCTTTCGTGATCAGGTCGTCGCCGAGGCAAAAACGATAAAAATTCCGAAGCGTGACCAACTGCCGCGCGACCGACCGGCTGTCCAGGCCGCGGGTGTACAGGCTGCTCAGAAAATCGACGACGTCGCTGCGCTCGGCTTCCAGCAAGGAAATCCCGCGCGGCTCGAGAAACTCCGCGAATTTGGCCATGTCGCGGCGGTAGGCCAGAATCGTGTTCGTGGACAGGCCCTTTTCGGCGCGCACGTAGTGCAAAAACGCGGCGATGTGCGGGTTGGTGGCCGGAGGCAGAGCGCCGTCGGCGTGCGCCAGCCGGCTCGTTTGTCTCAGGGCTCTTGCTTTCATCGTGCAGCGTCCTTCCTTACGGCTCCAGCGCGGCGGCCGCTTCGGCCTTTTCGGTTCCGCCGCGGCGCAGGAGCAACAGAAATTCAGGCAGCTCTTCGCAACGCAGCGTGCGGGCCAGCCCGAAATAGGCTCCCACCGCGACCAGGATGATGGCCGCCAGCAATCCCACGCGGATCATAAACGGTTGCGTCAGATGGAAACTCGCGAGCCGCAGTCCTGTCCAGCACACAGCAGCCATCGCTACCGCGCACCAGGCCATTTTCGTCATGGACAGAAAAATCGCCTTGCCGCCTAGGCGCCCATAGCGGCGGCGAAAAATCAGAAACAGGAGAATGAAATTGAAATAGGCGGTCAGCGAACTGGCCAGCGCGGGCGCGGCGTTGGACAAGTAGCGCAGCAGCAAAAACAGGAAGCAGGTGTTCAGCACGATGTTCAGGCCCAGCGCGTAGGCGCCCACGCGAGCGGGCGTCGCGGTGTCCTGCGTCGAGTAGTACATGGGCGTGATCAGCTTGATGGCCGCGTAAGCCGGGAGGCCGATGGAATAGAACAGCAAGGCGTGCGCGGTCAGCGCCGTGGACTCGGCCACAAACCGGCCGTGCTGGAACAGCACCTGCACGATCGGCCGCCGCAGCAAAATCAATCCTACGGCCGCAGGAATGGTGATGAACGAGACGATGCGCAGGGAGAACGCGAACGTGTGCTTCATCTCGCCGACTTGCCCTTCGGCCGCTTGCCGCGACATGGTGGGCAAAAGCGCGGTCGACATCGCGATGGCGTAGCTTCCGAGCACCAGCTCCATGACGCGGTCGGCGATGTACAGCGAAGTGACGCTTCCTGCCGGCATGCGCGAGGATGTCGCAAACACCGTATCCACAAAAAAGTTGATCTGGTAGACGCCCATGCCGAAGAAGGCGGGCGCCATCAGGCCTCCCACTCTCCGGACGCCCGGATCCCGCAGCGACAGGGACGGCGCGAATTTCATGCCGCGCTTCGCCACGGCGGGAACCTGCATCACGAACTGCACCACCGTTCCCAACAGCACACCCGCGGCGAGTGCCACGGCCGGCGAGCGAAACTCGGCCGGGGCCCAGCGCATGATCGGGCGGTACAACACCCCGAACGAAAACAGGATGATGGTGACGTTGAAGACTGCGGCCGTCGACGCCGGCACGCCAAATTCGTGGAAGCTGTTGAGCACCGCGCCCAGCAGCGCCGCGATTCCCACGAAGAACACGCAGGGGAAGATGATGCGGTTCAGATAGACCGCCATGTCCCAGCGCATGTGCGTGGCACCAAACAGGGTGAAGATGTAGATCACCTGCCGGGAGAACACCGAGCCGAGAACAGCCACGACGGCCAGGATCGCGGCGATGGCCCAGAGCATGCGGCGCGCCAGGAGCAGAGCCTCTTCTTGCGAACCCTCCCTTAAACGCCGCGTAAACACAGGGATAAAGGAGGCGGAGAGCGCTCCGCCGCCAGTCATGCGGCGGATGAGGTTGGGAATGCGAAAGGCCAGAATAAAGGCATCGGCGGCGGGCGACGTGCCGAGCAGGAGGGTGATGCGCTGATCGCGTAAGTATCCGCAAATCCGGCTGATAGCGGTGGCGAAGGCTATGATCGAAGCGGACTTGAGTAGCTGTCGCTTAACCGTCAATCGGCCGGTGCTCCGACGCTAAGCCTTTTCGCACCAATAGGTTAACAAATACGGAGATGAGATTAACATAAGTTTACCGATGATAGCAATAACTTCCGATGATCCCCGGCGCACCGATAAGACCACCATCGACACCGCGCGTCGCTCGGCTCGGGGGACGTTTGCGCCAAGGAGGGGCTTACGGGCGGAAGCGTGTTCGGGGAATTCCGCCCGTAAGTGTAAGCCACTACGGGGATATCTAGATGGTGCTGCCCTAATTTTGCGGAGGTGGGGGCGGATCTGCTCTGCGCCCTCGCTGCTGGTAGACCATCGGTCGACCGGGCCCGTGGCGCACCGTGTAATCGACCGGGACTTGAAAGAGGGAGGCGTCGGGCTCAACGCGCTGGATATTGGTCAACTGGAAGACGGTGTTGCCAGTAAGAGGGTCGTCGGTTGTGGTCAACACGTTCATCTGCAAATCGGGCGAGTACCAGCGCTCCTCCACGATGATGATGGGCCGCTCGTTGCCAATCTGCCCTGCTGGAATGGTTCGCGTGATGCGTGTGCCATGAGCCATCACCCCATTGATCACTTTGCCGCCCAGGTCGGTGGTCGCCGTTTCGTTCGCAAACCGCCGCTTGGCCCCAGTGCCGACGTCATCTCGAAATGCCTGGAAGATGCGTTTTACCGGGCGGAAGGGTACCTGGACGGCTATCTTGGTGTCGGGATGGAGGATATAGCTCTTGTCCGCCACAGGGTCGTTGATGAAGACGGCGTGGGGCGCGGGACCTCCGTTGGTAGAGGCCACAATCGCGCCGGGCAGGGTCATATCGCGCCGCGTGCGTCCCTGGCTATCGCGGGCAATCGTTCCTGTGATGGTCTGGTCGATTTTATTGCCGTCGGCCAAGGTGCGCGTGATTTGCGTGGACACGGTCGCAGTGAACGGGGCGTTGACGACGGTCTTGCCGGCGATGCCCGCCTCGAAGCGCATGAACCCCATGCCTCCGGCTTCCGGGCCAAAGGTGCGGATCATGATGTGACCGCCTGGTTCGCCTTGAGGAGGCGGAGGGGGAGCGCTGTCCTGCGCTCGCACGACTCCGCCACAAAGCAGCAGTGCTGCGGCTGCCAGGGCCAAGCCAATTTTGGTAACTGCTCGAGTGGCCATAGCCATCACTTGTTCCTCCAAAGCTCGCTGGAAGGCGAGCGCTGCCCGCCGTTGCGGGCAGGTCTAATCTCATCGAAACAGCGAATCTCACCACGCAGCTAGTCGCTGCTCTGGGCGACCAGGCGGATCGCCTCCGGCGTTCCATCCGCGCTTACCACGACGTCCGCGGGCAGGGGTCCGGCTCCGCCGATGCCCGACACGGGCACGCCCCACGATGCGAGCGCCGATCGCGGCACAGTGACGCGAATGACGGCACCGCCTTCGAGGGACGCGAGGTCATCCGCATACGGCAAAGCATAAAACGCCGCCTCTTCCGAATTTTCAGCTTCGGCTGCGGGCGAATTTTGATGCCGCTCCCTGGGACGAACCACCGCGTGACCCATCTGCAGCGGGTTCCGGGCGATAGCCGGGCCCTGCGAGGGCGAGTTCGTCGCGGTAATGGCCGCTTTTGGCGTATTTCGCGCCGGCTGGTCCGGCGTCAGGCCGACCCGTGAACGGATCAGGCCGAGGGCGAACACTGCCGCCACTGCCGCGGCGGCGACGGCTCCGTACCATGCGTAGGCTTTGACCCGGGCCAATCTCGTCCAGTCATGCCGGGCTCGCTCGCGTCGCTGGGCGGCGACCTGCTGGCGGAACTCGCGGAACAGCGCGCCTTCCACGCGGGCGGGCGCGTGTTCCCGCGCGTCCTGAGCGGCGATCGTTCGCAGCGCGAAATTCATGCCTTCCACCTGGGTTAACAGCTTGCCGCAGCGGTCGCACGACTCCGCATGCGCCAGGGCCGCATCGCAATTCGCGTCCGCG
>JBJKQB010000331.1:0-13385 GCA_046705825.1 Candidatus Acidiferrales bacterium | reverse complement strand
TCCCCGAGTCGTAGACGTTACAATCACAGGAGGAAGCTTCGCTCTTGCCTTGCGCGGGAGGTGTCCTGTGAATCGGCCGCTCGATATGCTCTGGGCCACGCTAGGAGAAGGCAGCCTCATCCTGGTCAGTGCTCTGATCGCTTGGGCCTCGCGACAGCCTTTGATCTTCGCCAGTCTCGGCCCCACGGCTTACGAGTTGGTTGAACAGCCCCGCCTGCGCAGCGCTCGTACCTACAACGTCATCGTCGGACACCTGGTTGGCTTGGGCGCGGCCTTTTTCTCGCTCTACGTCCTGCATGCGTGGAAAGCCCCCGCTGTGGCGGCCGCCGGAGGCATCACGGCCGAGCGTGCCTGGGCTGCCGTTCTTGCGGCAACGCTAACCACGCTCATCAACTTGATCCTGCGCGCGAGCCAGCCCGCGGCTCTGGCGACCACCCTCCTCGTCGCTCTGGGATCGATGCAGACCGGGCGCGATGCCGCCGCCATCGTCGTCGGCGTCATAATCATCGCTCTGATTGGCGCGCCCGTCCGCCGCTTCCGCCTGAAATACACGGAAACGCGCCCCAGCATCCTTCCGCATCCTTGAGCCTGCTCTCGCAGGTGCTCTTGCCGTTCTCTGCGAGCTCTGCGCCTCGGCGGTAAAGTAGCGGCACCTTGCGAGAGACGGCCTGCTGAACCCGTCCCTGTGCCCTCCGGTCTTTCTCGGTGTTCTCCGTGGTCATGTTTTGACTTTTCCAATTGCGCTCTTTCCTCTCTTCCGTTTTCCTCCCGCACTCTCTGCTGCTTTCTTCGGACCCTCCTGGGCTTGATGTAAAATGCCGCAGCGATGAACACCTTCACCCTTACTTCCAAACTGAATCGCACGGATGCCACCGCCCTCGTCATTCACTGCGGCGATTACCGTTTCCAGGCCGCTTTCTACCAATTTCTGAACGGCTCGCTGAATCTCGGAACGTACGATTTAATGGTCATTCCCGGCGGCCCGCTTACCCTGACTCCGCTCGATCCTTTCCCGAAGTACCATTGGGCCAGCTGGAAGTGGCTCCGCTTCTTCGTCGAGCAGCACAACCTCACTCGCCTGATTCTCATCCAGCACCAGGACTGCGGCATCTACAAGGCCATGTCCGCGCATCTCAACGCGCCGCTCGAATCTCTGCGCGAGCGCCAGGAACAGGACCTGCGCTGCGCTCGCGATCAGATCGCCCGCGAATTGCCGCACCTCGCCGTCGACACCTACTATGCCGGCTGGGATTCCTCCGACCGCGTCATCATAGAGCCCGCGCCTTAGATCGCTGGAAATGCCGCTCAAACGCGGCCGCGCCGCTCGCTTGCCCTGGGTGCCGTGGCGAAGCGCCACCGCCTTTGCGATAATGGTTCCCACATGAATCCGCTATCCGGCAACGACATTCGCAGCATGTTCCTCCGCTTTTTCGAGGAACGCGGGCACCGCCCGGTGCGCAGCTCGTCGCTCGTCCCCACGAATGATCCCACGCTGCTCTTCACCAACGCCGGCATGAATCAGTTCAAGGACGTCTTCCTGGGCCTCGAACAGCGCGACTATTCCCGGGCCACCTCCTGCCAGAAATGCGTCCGCGCGGGCGGCAAACACAACGACCTCGAAAACGTCGGCTTCACGAACCGCCACCACACCTTCTTCGAGATGCTCGGCAACTTTTCCTTTGGCGACTATTTCAATAAGGACGCGATCGCCTACGCCTGGGAACTGGTCACTGCGCCCGAGTGGTACGCGATTCCGCTTGAGAAACTCTATTTCACTGTGTTTGGCGGCGCCGAAATTGCGAAGGGCGCCAAGCTGAAGCCCGATCACGACGCCGCGAAACTCTGGATCGAAACTGGCGCGCCCAAAGACCGTGTCATCGAAGTGCCCGGCCTGAAAGAAAATTTCTGGCAGATGGGCGACACGGGGCCCTGCGGCCCGTGCAGCGAAATTTTCTACGACATGGGACCGGAAGCTTCCGATCAGGGCCACGCGGATTGCAAATTCCCCTGCGAGTGCGGCCGCTACGTCGAAATCTGGAATCTCGTCTTCATGCAATTCAATCGCGACGCGGATGGGAAGCTCAATCCGCTGCCTAAGCCCTCTGTCGACACCGGCATGGGCCTCGAACGCACCGCCGCCGTCCTGCAAGGCAAAATCAGCAATTACGATACGGATCTTTTCGTTCCGCTGATGAAACGCGCCGCCGAACTCTGCAGCTTGGATTTGATGCGGGAAGAAAAAGCCGAGGAAGGGAAGAAGATGGCCGGTTCGCTGCGCGTTATCGCCGACCACTCGCGCGCCGCCACATTCCTGATTTCCGACGGCGTGATTCCTTCAAACGAGGGCCGCGGCTACGTCCTGCGCAAGATCATTCGCCGCGCCCTGCGCCACGCGCACATGCTCAACGCGCCCTCGCCGTTCTTGTCCGTGATGTCCGACGAGGTGCGCAACCTGATGCTCGGCGCATATCCGGAACTGGAAGAACACGCCAAGCGTGTCAACGGTTTCCTCGATGACGAAGAGCAGCGATTCGGCAGAATGATTAGCATCAACTTGGGGAGACTGGAGGACGCGAAGCTAACGAGTTTGGTGAGCGCCCTCCGCCACGCGAATTTGCACGCGGAAGCAAACGTCTTGGAGCACAGTCGCACTCGCCTCGCTGACTCGATGTCAGGACCTATGCCGCTTGGAGGGCACCCGTCCGAAGTTACGAGACGATTTGACACAGCCGTCAGGAAAGCGCTTCCAGGCGCGGAGACGCAAGTACGCCAGGCAGTCGAGAAATTGCTCCAAGTTACCGGCAAGACGTTTGTGTTTTCGGGAGGCGAGGCGTTCAAACTCTACGACACGTATGGTTTGCCGTTTGACTTCGTTGAGGACACTCTCCGCGACAGCGGAATTCAGCTAGACAAGCCTGGATTCGAGAGCGCGATGGAGGAGCAGCGCGCGCAATCGAAGGCCTCCTGGAAAGGCGCGCACAAGGAAGTCGCCAAGCCCGTCTACACCAAACTGCGCGAAACCTATAAGACCGAGCCCGATTTTTATTTTGGCACGCGCACCGCGGACGCCCGCATTGAAGCCATCGTCACCACCGAAGGCCAGCTCGTCGGCGCGATCCCGCCCGGCGTCGAGGCGGAAGTGATTCTCGACCGCACCACCATCTACGCCGAGTCCGGCGGCCAGGTCGCCGATCGCGGAGCGTTCTACAACGATTCGGAATCGCTGCGCCTCGCGGATGTGCGCGGCGCCTATTATCCGGTCAGCGGCCTGATCGCGCATCGCATTGTGGCCGACGAAGAGCTGCGGGTGCACGATCGCGTCACCGTGGTGGCGGACGCCGAGCGCCGCGCCCGCGATATGCGCAACCACACCGCAACGCATCTGCTGCACGCCGCGCTGCGCAACATCCTGGGCACGCACGTGAAGCAGGCCGGCTCGCTCGTTGCGCCGGAGCATCTGCGCTTCGATTTTTCGCATTTCGCGCAAGTCGATCCCTCCGAAATTGCGGAGATCGAGCAGCAGGTCAACGAAGAGGTCGTCAAGAACCTCGAATTGCGCACCGATATCATGAACATTGACGAAGCGCTGGCTTCCGGCGCGCTGGCCTTCTTCGGCGACAAGTATCCGGAAGCCAACGTCCGCGTCGTCACCATTTCCGACGCCGATAATCCGCGCGGCTTCTACAGCAAGGAACTGTGTGGCGGAACGCACGTCGCGCGCACCGGCCAAATCGGCATTTTCAAAATTGTCGGCGAGCAATCCACCGCGGCAGGCATCCGCCGCATCGACGCCATTTCCGGCGACCGCGGCCTCGCCGAGTATCAGCGCGCGTTGACCACGCTGCGCTCCGCTGCAAGCCTGCTGAACACGAACGAGGACGAACTGCTGGCCGCCATCGAGCGGCAACTCGAAGCCACGCGCCAACTAGAAAAACAGTTGGAAGCTCTGAAGCGCAAGTCGGCCGGCTCGCAGGCTCAGGACTTGCTGGAAGGTGTTCGCAAGGTGAAGGACGTCTCGGTCGTCGCCGCGAAGGTTTCCGGCGTCGACCGCGAAAACCTGCGCCAGATGGTCGACACCCTGCGCCAGAAACTCGGCTCAGGCGTGGTCGTCCTGGCCAGCGCGGAAGACGGCAAAGTCGCTTTGATCACCGGAGTGACCAAGGACCTGATTCCCAAGCTGCACGCCGGCAAAATCATCCAGGAAATCGCCAAATTGGTGGGCGGTTCCGGAGGCGGGCGCCCCGACCTTGCCGAAGCTGGCGGCCGCGACGCTTCCGGCATCGACAAAGCGCTGAATGCGGTTTATCCCCTGATCGAACGCTCGTTGTAAGCCGTAAGCCGCGCAAACTCGCGCCTGCCGCGCTCTTCCGCACACGCAGTTACTTGAGGAGGCCGAAAACGGCCACGCCCGTCGGTGTGCCGGCATACACTTTGCCGTTGGCGATCGTGGGCGTGATGAACTTATTGTCGGCGAAGGCGTCGCGGTTGTTTGCCGCCTGTGTGCTGTTGTAAAGCTCGTTGGCCAGATTGCCGGCGTCGTAAGCGTGGAGAATGCCGTTCCCACCGCTGTTCTGGATGACCCAGACGATCCCGTTCGAAGTGCCGTTCGCGGAAATACTCGGCGTGCCGCCAGGATAAGCGAACGTCGCGGCGCTGCTTGACGAAGGCGAGGTGGCCAGCTTGCCATTCGTGATGGGGAACGCCTTCAGCGTGCTGCTCACCGGCCCGTAGTAGATGGTCCCGTTGAAATACGCCGGCATCCCGAAAACGCCTCCCTTCACCGCGCCGTCAATCTCCTGATATATCGCGCTGTCGCTGTTCGGATTGAATTTGCCCATCGAATCGCGATTCACCACGTAGATGTTCCCGTCCTTGCCTGCGCCCACCGCCAGATGCACCGTGTTCCCGGAAGAATCCTGAAGGTCCGGCAGGACAAGCGCGCCGCCCGAGCCCAGATCCTGATCCGCATTCGACTCGGCGACTGTATTCGACATCGTAAAATAATCGGCGACGCTCAACGATCCGCCATTCGTCGAGATTTTCGGGAACGTGTTCCCGTAATCCCCATTCGCCGGGAAACCATTGCTATTCAAGCTCGTATCGAATGACCCGTTCGCGTCCAAAAAATAAATGAAGCCGGAAGAATCGGCGGCGAGTCCCGCCCCGGACATCCAGATTGAGCCTTCCGAGCCGTTCGGCGTCAGATTCAGCACGCTCGTCTGCTGCAGCGTCGATTCGTTGTAGCCCATCAGCCAGCCCTGGTAGGGCGTCTCGTCGCAATGAGACGTCCAGCCCATGTAGATGGTGCCATTCAGCAGCAGAAGGCCTGCGCGCTCCGCGTACTGATACGCGACGAAGGTATCCTGCCCGCTGGCGCTTGGGTATGTGGCTTGAATCTCGACAGGGCTGCCGCTTTGCTCCGCGCCCGTGGCCAGATCGAGCGCGTGCAGGCGCTGGTGGTATTTGCCGCTCGCGTCTTTCGACATGGCCACAACGAAAATTGTTCCGTTTGGGCCGGCCTTCGGATCGATCACCGGCGTCGATGTGATTCCGATTTCGGGTGTGATCTGGCCGCAGTTATGCGCATCGCTGGGCGTCTCGCCCGAACCCAGCACGGAAGTCTGCCAGAGCTGCGAAAAATTGTCGGCGTCGAACGCGTAGACCATATCGTGTTCGGTCGCGACGAAAACCACGTTGTGCGTGGCCCCGCCGACCTGCAGATTCGGGACGTACAAAGGCTCGGCATCGACTTTGCCCTGCGTCGCCAGAAAACCGGTTTTCCCGAAGCCTGAAGAATTCACGTTGCTCGGCGTCAGCGTCGTTTCATTGAGATTCTGGCCCGTGCGCGCCACGTCGTTGTGGTAGGTCAGCACGCTGGCGGTGCTGCCGCCCGACGACCCGGAGGTCACCGTCAAAGTGGCGGTGTTGCTGGTCGCGGAGCCCAGCGAATTGCTGACGGTCACTTGGAAGCTCGACCCCGTGTCCGCCGTCGTCGTTGCGGGAGTGGTGTACGTCGCGGAGGTCGCGCCGCTGATCGCGCTTCCGTTTTTCGACCATTGATACGTCAGCGGCGATTGCCCCGTGGCGCTGACGGAAAACGTGGCCATTTGTCCCGCGCTGACGCTTTGATTCGACGGCTGCGTCGTGATCGCCGGAGCGGCGCCCGATCCCCCATGCGATCCCGACCCGGAACAGCCATAGCCGAAAATCCCGAATCCGGCCAAAGCCACCGCTGCAACTCCCAGCTGGAACTGAACGCGTCTCACCATGAAACCAGCTTAGTTGCATCGGCGAAGATCGTCCAGCCCTGCCGTGACATCTCGCGAACGAATTGGTCTTACCTCGGTGGGGTGCTCTGCCTGCCGGCGAACGCACGGGCCTTAGCGCGGCAGCAACTGATCGCCGCACAGGCGCGAGCCGGCCGCGGATTGCGGTTGTAGCGCGTCGAGAAATTCCTCGAAAGCGCTACCTCCTCCTCCGTCTCCTTACTTTCTTCTTCGTCTTCTTGGCTTTCGCGGCCGGCGGTGGCGCCGGCGGCGGAGCGGTGATCTTTACCGTCACAGTCACCGTTCGGCTCGTCACCGATCCCTTCGAGTTGCTGACCACCACGTCGAACTTCGCGCCGTTGTCGGCCGGCGTGAGCGGTGGGGTCGCGTAGTTGGGGAATGTCCCGGCGTAGATGTCCACGCCGTTCTTGCGCCACTGATATTTCAGCGGCCGTTCGCCTTGCGCCTGGACGCCGAAAATCGCGCTTTCACCCTCCGGAGCGGTTTGGTTTACCGGCTGGCCGACGATCCGTGGCGGCCCCGAGTGCGGACCGCAGCCAGCGATGAAGACGGCAACAGCCGCGAGTGCGAGCAATGGAGAAAAACGAGGTCGAGTTTGACTCATAGGGGCCATAGCTTATCCGGAGCGAGGCAAATCGTCCAGAGCGACTGTGCTACGCCCATGCCCGTTTCGACCCGCTGCATCAATTACGCCTTGACGTCCGCGGCGCGGAAACCGTATAGTAGCCGTTCCTTCTTTCTCTGCAGGAAAGGCTGAAGGAGTCTAGGTCCGCGCGATGCGTTCGTATTATTGCAACTTCGCCTTTACTTACCGCTTCTCCTTTGCGGGGGAGCGGGCGGGCGAGACTCGCGCGGCACGCAGCATGACCTGAGAAGCCGCACAAAGTTTCGAGATACCGGCCGCGACTCCCAACAGGGTTCGCGGCCTTTTTTGTTTTTGGCGCGCAGTTTGAACGGGAGGGCAACACAACATGAAAATCGACGATTGGCGCAGAAAAATCGACGCAATCGATACAGCCATGCTTCATTTGCTGAATCTGCGGACGGAGCTCGCTCTCGAGGTGGGAAAGCTGAAAGGGCAGGCCGGGCTCGTCCTGCGCGTTCCCGAGCGCGAGCGCGAGATTTTGAACCGCATGAAAGGCCTCAATCCCGGACCGCTCGACGCCACCGCGATCGAACGCATTTACCAGGTCATTCTGGACGAGTCCATTCGCACGCAGGTGGCCAACGGCTGCGATCAGGCCGCCCCCGACAAACCGGAAGTGCGCGCCGCCCGCAACAAGTCCCGAAAACTCGTGGCCCTATGAACGTTCCCACCAACGCGCGCGTCGCCTTCCAGGGCGAGCGGGGAGCCTTCAGCGAAGAAGCCGCCGTTCAGCTTCTCGGCGAGGGCATCACCCTCGTCCCGCGCGGCAGCTTTGACTCGATGTTCAACGCGATCAACGAACGCGCAGCCGACTACATTCTCGCGCCTATTGAAAACAGCCTGGCGGGCTCCGTGCATCGCTCCTTCGACTTGCTGGTCGAAAGCCAGCTGACCATCGTCGCCGAGGTCATCATTCCCATAGTCCATCACCTGATCGGACTTCCTGGCGCCACCTTCGACCCCATTACCGCCGTGCAATCCCATCCCGTCGCTCTCGCCCAGTGCGAGCGCTTCTTTACCCAGCACCCGGGACTAAAGCGCATCGCCGCGGAGGACACCGCAGGCAGCGTTCGTGACGTGATGCGCGCAGGGGACAATACCCGCGCGGCAATCGCCGGCCGCCGCGCCGCCGAAGTTTACAGCGCAGCCATCCTGCGCGAGCACCTCGAGGATGACCCCGAAAATTACACGCGTTTCCTGCTGCTCGCGCCGCAAAACGCGCGCGCACAGAACGCGGACAAACTCTCGCTCGTCTTCCAGCTGGACCATCGTCCGGGCGCGCTCTATCACGCGCTCGCCCCCTTTGCGAGTCGCGGAATCAATCTGATGAAAATCGAGAGCCGCCCGGTGCACGGCTCGCCCTGGCAATACCGCTTCTATCTCGATTTGCAGGTGCCCGAAGGCGAGGCCGGAGCGCAGGCAGCGCTGAATGAATTGGGAAAAATCGTCGTTGGCTTACGCATTTTAGGTTCATATCCCTCCGCGCGCGTGGCGGAGGTTTCCAGACTAGGGGAGCGCAAATGATCGTCAACATGTTCGGCAATGCTACGGAAGAGCAGGTCAATCATGTGGTGCAGCGCATCAAGGAATGCGGCTTTCAGGCGCACTTGATTCGCGGCGAGGAGCGCATCGTGATCGGAGTCGTGGGCAACAGCAACAAGCATCGCAGCGAGCTGGAAGCCTTGCGGGCGGCGGCGGGCGTGGAAGAGTTGGTGCCGATTTCGCACCCCTTCAAACTGGCCTCGCGCACATGCCGTCCCGAAGGATCGGTCGTCGAGTTGGGGAAGGGAGTGGCTATTGGCGGAACGGAGGTGATCGTCTCGGCGGGTCCGTGCGCTGTCGAATCCGAGGCGCAGATCAATGAAGTCGCGAAGCGCGTCGCCCGCGCGGGCGCGAAAATGCTGCGCGGCGGCGCCTTCAAGCCGCGCACCTCGCCCTACAGCTTTCAAGGACTCGGCGAAGAAGGCCTGAAGCTGCTGCGCACGGCGGGCGACGCCCACAATCTGGTGGTGGTCAGCGAAGTGATGGATCCCTCGCAAGTGGAGCAGATGCTGCCCTACGTCGACGTTCTGCAGGTTGGCGCGCGCAACATGCAGAATTACCACCTCCTGCGCGCTTTGGGCGAGATCGAAAAGCCGGTCCTGCTCAAGCGCGGAATGTCCGCCACCATTGAAGAGTTGCTGCTCAGCGCCGAATACATCATGTCCGGCGGAAATTACAAAGTGATTCTGTGCGAGCGCGGCATCCGCACCTTCGAGACCTACACGCGCAACACCCTCGACATCGCCGCGATTCCCGTTATCAAACAGCTCTCTCATCTTCCCATCATTGCCGATCCCTCGCACGGGACCGGACGCCGCGACAAAGTGTCGGCCATGGCCCGCGCGGCCGTCGCGGCGGGCGCCGACGGCCTGATCATCGAAGTGCATCCTGACCCGGAGCGCGCGCTTTCCGATGGCGCGCAGTCGCTCTACCCGGATCAATTCGCGCAGCTCATGGCTGAGATTCGGATCATTGCCCCGGCCGTCGGCCGCCGCGTGGCCTGACCGCGCTCGCTCAACCGCAAATGGTTTCGGCGCAGGGCCTTGGCGCAACCTGTGTAGCCCGCTGAAAATGCTTGCCTTGCGAGCCTGCCAGCCACTATAGTTGCGCGTTCGAGTAAGCGTTTACGCGCGCAACGCGCATCCCGGCGTTCGCCTCGGCTGTGACCGCCGCGTCAGCAGAAACTTCAGGAGATCGCAGAATGTTTTCCCCCTGGCGAAGAGACTTCCTGAAAAAAACAGCGATGGCAGGCATGGCTTGGTCCGCCGACCTCGCCTTCGGCCGTTTCCTCGGGGCGCAAACCGCGCCTTCGAATCCGCAGGCCGCGACGCGCGTCTACCTCGACTCGCGCCGGACCATTGGCGCACTCGATCCCAATGTCTTCGGCTCTTTTCTCGAGCACCTCGGCCGCGCCATCTATGGCGGCATCTACGAGCCTGGATCGAAATTGTCGGACGCCACCGGTTTTCGCACCGACGTGATGGACCAGATCCGCAAGCTCGGCGTCCCCATCGTTCGCTATCCCGGAGGAAATTTCGTTTCCGGCTACAACTGGCTCGACGGCATCGGCCCGAAGAAAGATCGCCCCGTGGTCCTCGATAAGGCTTGGAACTCTCTCGAGACGAATCAATTTGGCACCGACGATTTCATGGCCTGGTGCAAGGCCGTTGGAACCAAGCCGCTCATGGGACTCAACCTGGGCACCGGAACGCCGGAACAGGCCGCCGCGCTCGTCGAGTATTGCAACGTCGAAAAGGGCACCCAGTGGAGTGACTTGCGCCGCAAGTACGGCCACCTCGATCCCTATCACGTCGAGCACTGGTGCTTGGGCAACGAGATGGACGGTCCCTGGCAGATCGGCCACATGTCTGCCACCGATTACGGCTACAAGGCCGCCGACGCGGCGCGCCAAATGCGCGACGTGGATCCTTCGATCAAGCTGGTGGCTTGCGGCTCCAGCGGTCCCTTCATGCCTACATATCTCGAGTGGGACCGCGAAGTCCTCGAACAGTGCCATGACTACGTTGATGGCCTCTCTTTGCACCGCTATTTCGGCAACAATGAGCAGCAAACCGGAGGCGAGAGTTCCAAGTACCTCGCTCTGAATTTGACCATGGATCGCCAGATCGAGCAGACCCTCGCGGTCTGCGACATGGTGCAGGGGGAGCATCGCTCCCCTAAGCGGCTCTGGCTCTCCTTCGACGAATGGAATGTCTGGTACCGCGAAACCCGCGGCGATGGTCATCGCCAAATCGCCCCGCATCTGTTGGAAGAGATTTACAATCTGGAGGACGCCTTGCTCGTCGGCGGCTTGGTTAATTCCTTGCTCCGCCACGCAGACCGCGTCAAGATCGCTTGTCTGGCGCAGCTGGTCAATGTCATCGCTCCCATCATGACCAACGAGACCGGGCTTTACCTTCAGACGATCTATTACCCCTATAGCTGGGGCTTGCATTACGCTCGCGGCTCGGTGCTCAATGTTCTGACCGAGTCGCCCACATATGAGGTCCCTGGAATCGGTCAGGTTCCCTATCTGGATGTAGTGGCCACGCGCACCAACGAAGGAGTCGTTTCGCTGTTTGTGCTGAACCGGGATTTGTCGCGCGCGCACAGAGTCGAGGTAACTTGGGAAGCTCAGGCGCCGGGGCAGGTCCGGGTCTCGCAGGTCCTCACCGGCGACGATTTGAAAGCGTCCAACAGCTTTGCTTCGCCGCGCAACGTCGTGCCGCACGATCTGGAAAAACCGTCGACCTCGAACGGCCGGACAACTTTCGAAGTGCCCGCCCGCTCATACTCGGTGGTGCAGTGGGGCGCGTAGGTCTCATCAAAGGAGCGCAGAATGGACTGGTCGAATGCATCATGGAAATTCGCACTGATTGTGGCCGTCAGCATGCTGCCGTTTCATGTGGAGGCAAAAACCCAAGTGACTAAACAGCCTTTCGGCAAAACCACCGACGGAACTCCGGTCGAAATCTACACTCTCAAGGACGCCACGGCCGAAGTGCGCATCATGACCTACGGCGGCATCGTCCAGACCGTCAAAATCCCCGACCGCAAGGGAAAAATGGCCGACGTGGTCCTCGGATTCGATTCTTTGGAAGGCTACGAGAAGAATCCCGGACCCTACTTTGGCGCGCTCATCGGCCGCTACGCCAACCGCATTGCCAATGGCGAGTTCAAGCTCGATGGGCACACCTACACTCTGCCCAAGAACGATCACGGCAACACGCTCCACGGTGGCACGCGCGGTTTCGATAAGGTCGTCTGGAAGGCCAAGGAAATCCCCGACGGTGTTGAGCTCACCCACGTCAGCCCCAACGGCGATCAGGGATTCCCGGGCACGCTCACCGCGGTCGTCAAGTACACCCTCGTCGGACATGCTTTGCACATCGATTATTCGGCCACCACCGACAAGGACACCGTCGTCAATCTGACCAATCATTCCTACTGGAATCTTTCGGGGCAGGGAAACGGCACGATTCTCCACGACGAGCTGAAGATCAATGCCGATTATTTCACTCCCATCAATGCCAAGCTCATTCCCACCGGAGTTCTCGAGCCCGTCGCCGGCACGCCCTTTGATTTCCGCAAATTGACCGTGATCGGCTCCCGCATCAACGAAAACAATCAGCAGCTGCACAACGCCAACGGCTACGACGATAACTTCGTTCTCGACAAGCCCGCAGGCCAGTTTGGCGAGGCGGCCGAGGTTTACGATCCCACTTCCGGGCGCGTCCTCACAGTGTGGACCACGCAGCCGGGTATCCAATTCTATACGGGCAACTTCCTGGATGGCACCATCAAGGGAAAGGATGGCAAAGTCTACGTCCATCGCGGCGCGCTCGCCCTCGAGACGCAGCACTATCCCGACTCTCCCAATCAGCCGAAGTTCCCGAGCACTGAGCTGAAGCCTGGCCAGCACTATCACCAGGTTACTGAGTTCCGCTTTTCGGCTCGATAACATTTTTTCGTTGCACACCTTTGTGCGCGAGCGCCGCGCGTGGGCGATACCCACGCGCTCGCTCGGGCGCTGCCACCAGCGCTCAGAGAGGTGCCGCTCTTCGAAGTCCCTTTGTGTTCGCATCCGCTCACGCCCCAGGAGGCGTGCCTCGGCAGTTTCCGGCCGCAAAAACAGGGAATCAACGGATGTCCGTCAACTGTCTTCGCGTGTTTTGCTGGACTTCGAAGTCGATGCGGAATCATCGCAGCGCCAGTGGTGTCCGCAAGGGCTTTTCGCCATGTTACGCATTTTCAGCCGAGTCCCGCAGCCGCAGAGAAATGGGGAAGGCGCGGACGATCCCGGGCCGCGCAACCTGACGCGCGACCGCGAGAATCCCGACCTCCTCGCTCCGCCCGGTACCGATCGCGGCACTATCCCCAACCTCAGGTTTTCATTCAGCGACACGCACCAGCGCCTGGAAGACGGCGGGTGGTCGCGTGAAATCACCCAGCGCGAACTGCCGGTCGCCACGACCCTCGCTGGTGTCAACATGCGCCTGAAGCCGGGCGCATTCCGCGAACTCCATTGGCACAAGCAGGCCGAGTGGTCCTACGTGATCGACGGCGCCGCTCGTCTCACCGCCGTCGATGAAAACGGCCGCAACTTTGTGGACGATGTGCAAGCGGGCGATCTGTGGTATTTCCCGCCCGGTATTCCCCACTCGATTCAGGCGCTGGGGCCCGGCTGCGAGTTTCTCTTGATCTTCAATGATGGAGGATTTTCAGAGGGCAGCACCTTTTCCATTTCCCAATTGCTTGCGCGCACCCCCAGAGAAGTGCTGGCTGCGAACTTCGGCGTGAATAAGAATCAGTTCGCGAATATCCCGCGCGACGAACTCTTTATTTTCCAGGCGAAAGTGCCCGGCCCGATCGACAGCCAGAAGGTGCGGTCTCCTCAGGGACCTGTGGCG
>JBJKQB010000330.1:0-10248 GCA_046705825.1 Candidatus Acidiferrales bacterium | reverse complement strand
GCCGGCAGAAGCCGCCCGCTCAAGTTTATTTTGGACACGCCTCTATCCCTCGCAAAACGGGCTCGTTTCGAGCGCCGCAATCTGTGGAGCAGCGGAGTGTAGCACGTCGCTACAGACGAGGCGGGACCGTGTCCTGCTTCGGATTCAAATGATGCGCGGGGTGAGGGCTAGCCAAAGCTTGGATTTCGCCGCCGCCTAGCGCGTTTCGACCGCGGTCGCGGCGTTCAATGCGCTCGAGCGGTGCCGATGGACGAGGAAGGCTCCAATCGTTACCGCCAGCGCCAGCGCGAAGAACCCGCTCTCGATCAGCAGCCGTTTCGGCCCGATCTGCTCCCCTGGACCGAAGCAGCCGCAGCTGATCTGTTGCCCCAGCGCGTAGGCCCGGATGAGTATCCCAAAAAACGCGGCCAGCAGCGCCGTGGTGATCACCGACGAATAGCGCAGCGCGAGTCCGCTCAGCAGCCACAGCCCCAGAAACACCTCGAACGGCGGCAGCGCGTGCGCTACCAGATTCACTCCCCAAGTCGGCAGCAGTTGGTAGGAGTCCACTTCCATCGCGAACATCGAAAGCGAAACCCGCACCGAGCCCATCGACCACCCCATGTTCCCCTGCGGCTTCATCTTTCCGTAAGCCGCATAGAGGAAAATGGCGGCCAGTACGACGCGCCCGATGATCAGCAGAATTCGTCCCGCGCTCGTTTGCGATTTCATGTGTCTCTCAGGCTCGATTTGCGCCGGCGCTGTGCCTTCGATCGTCCCTTCAAAAATCCGCCTTCTGCCCTACGCCTGCCGAAGCAGATTATCAAAGAATTGCTTCAGCACGGGCCAGGAAACATATCCCGATGCCGTCGTGATGCGCCGCCCCTTGTAGCTGATGACGAACGTCGGCGTGCCCTTCAGCCCCAGCTGATTTCCCAGCTCCACGTCCTGTTGGATGTAGCCGTCCAGCGCACACGGATGCGGCGAGGGAATAAACGTGCCCGGAAGCCCGCCCGGCCCTGGAGATTGGCACCCGCTCATCCGCTTGCGCACGCGCTCGAAATCGGAGCGCGATAACGCGGCGGCGATGTACTTCTCCATGCTCCCATCCTGCTCCCACGATGTCTGATAGTCGTACAGCGCTGCTTCCACCTTTCCAAACTGCCCGATTTCCGCCGCGGCATTGGCCCAGCGCGCCGCTTGCCCCGAATACTTGTGATCCGGCCGCCCAATGGGGTAATCGCGATGGATCACGTAGACTTTGCCTGCCGCCGCGTACTCGCTGATCATAGGCCGCAGCGTCTGCTGGTACAGTGTGCGGCACATCGGGCATTCGTAATCCGTGAACACTTCGAAGGTGATGGGAGCATTCTTCGATCCGTAGGTTTTCAGCAGAACGCTCTGCGCCGCTTTCGCCGTCTGTGCGCTGCGCGTCTTGGAAACGGGCGTGGGGATCGGACCTGCGCTCGCGGCCAGCGCGATCAGGCAACCGGCCAGACCCAACGCGGCCGGCCGCACCCGCGCCAACCCCTTATGTGGCCGCCAGCTCCGTTTCAACGTGCCTTCGATATTCGCTCGAGCGGCCAACTTCGATTCTCCGCGCCGCGCCTCGCTGCCCTTACTGCCGCATCAGATTGTCGAAAAACTGCTTCAGCACCGGCCAGGACACGAATCCCGAGCCCGGCGGCAAGCGCTGGCCCTTGTACGTGATCACGTACGTCGGCGTGCCCGTTACTGGCACCTGATTTCCCAGTTCAATGTCGTGCTCGATGTAAGAGTCCACCTCGCAGGGATGCGGCGGCGCGATGATGCCTCCCGGGCGCCCTTTGGGGCCCGGCCCTTCGCAGGTCCCCATGACTTTCTCGAGGCGCCGGAAATCGGAACTGGGCATGGCCCCGGCCATGTACTTGGCGATGTTGCCGTCCGCCGACCATGCGGCTTGGTTGCCGTAGAGCGCCGCTTCCGCCGCCTCAAATTCTCCGAACTGTGCCGCCACATTGGCCCAGCGCGCCGCCTGGCCCGAGTACTTATGTTCCGCCAGGTCCAGCGGGTAATCGTGATGCACCAGGTAAACCTTGCCGGAGGCCACGTAGTCTTCGATCATGGGCCGCAGCGTTTCCTCGTACAGGTTCCGGCACATCGGGCATTCGTAATCCGTGAACACTTCCATCTTGATGGGCGCGCTGCTCGAGCCGTACGCCTTCACCGGCGCCGGCAGACCTTCCGCCGCCCGCGCCAGCCGCGCACGCCGAATCCTGGCTTGGCCTTCTGCCGGAGATGAGGTCAAGCTCAATCCCGCCACAATCAGCGCCGCGGTCGCGGCGAGACACGCGGCAAATCTCGTCGGCAGCGCGCGGCGTGCGCCGCCGGTCTGTCCGGGCGTGAACAGGTTTGGCATCTCTAAGCATCCCCTCCAACGATCAGTAAACGCTCAAATCCGCGCTATTGTAGCGCGAACGCCTTGCCTCATGAACGAAATCCATGTCAGCCGTTGGATCAAGAGTCATCACTGAGATGCTGCAGATAAAGCACGGGTTCGCTGCAGAGGATCGTCGAAATGGAGGTCCACGGCGCTCCCTTTCGCGTGCCACAGCCGACCAGGTCGTCACTTCGCCTCCGGTCTCCGCGGTAACTTCCACGAAGCACAGCGCTTAGCCCCGCAGACTCGACGGCCCGGGCCTGGGCCCGGACCCTCGCAGGGTGAATGCCTTGGGCGCAAGCTACGACCGTTTCACGGTATGAAATAAGTGCAATGAATATAGTAGCTTAGATACGATAAATCCAAACTTGACAATCATACGCTCAATGTGTACAATGGCCCTTGTTTCCCCATGCCGTCGCGCAGGGCGGAGGCGTAAGAAGCAAGGGAAGACTGCGGGCTGCAGAAGCAGTTATCAACCAGCAGCACTATCGTCATAGGAGCGGAACGCATGAGCAAGATCATCGGTATTGATTTGGGCACCACTAACTCGGTGGTGGCTGTTATGCAAGGCGGTGAGCCCGTCGTCATTCCCAACCAGGAGGGGGCGCGCACCACGCCCTCCGTCGTCGCCATCACCAAGAGCGGCGAGCGCCTGGTCGGGCAGGTAGCCAAGCGCCAGGCCATCACCAATCCGGAAAACACGGTCTATTCCATTAAGCGCTTCATGGGACGCCACTATGGCGAAGTCAGCGAGGAGATGAAGCGCGTGCCCTACAAGGTCACGCGCGGGCCGCATGATGACGCGCGCGTCGAGCTCGCGGGCAAGGTCTACAGCCCGCCCGAGATCTCGGCCATGATTCTGCAGAAACTGAAGAGCGCGGCCGAAGATTTTCTCGGCGAGAAAGTCACGCAGGCGGTCATCACCGTCCCGGCCTACTTCAACGACAGCCAGCGCCAGGCCACCAAGCAGGCGGGCGAAATCGCCGGCCTGGAAGTGCTGCGCATCATCAACGAGCCCACCGCCGCGGCCCTGGCCTACGGCCTCGACAAGAAGAAGGATGAAACCATCGCCGTGTACGACCTCGGCGGCGGCACCTTCGACATTTCCATTCTCGAAGTCGGCGAAGGCGTCGTCGAAGTGAAGTCGACCAACGGCGATACCCACTTGGGCGGCGACGACATCGACCAGCGCATCGTCGACTGGCTGGTTGCCGAATTCAAGAAAGAGCAGGGCATTGACCTTGGCAAAGATCGCATGGCCATTCAGCGCCTGAAAGAAGCGGCGGAAAAGGCCAAGATCGAGCTCTCGCAGTTGATGGAGACGGAAATCAATCTTCCCTTCGTCACCGCCAACGAGTCGGGCCCCAAGCACCTCCAGCTCAAGCTGACCCGCTCGAAGCTTGAGCAGTTGATGGAAGATTTGCTCCAGCGCACCGTGAACCCGGTCAAACAGGCCTTGAGCGACGCGCAACTCACCCCGGACAAGATCGACGAAGTCGTCCTGGTCGGCGGCTCCACGCGCATTCCCCGCGTGGTCGACATCGTCAAGAACCTCTTCAACGGCAAAGAGCCGCACAAGGGCGTGAACCCGGATGAAGTCGTCGCCGTCGGCGCGGCCATTCAGGGCGGCGTCCTGGGCGGCGAAGTCAAAGACATCCTGCTGCTCGACGTTACACCGCTCTCGCTCGGCGTCGAAACGCTGGGCGGCGTGATGACCGTGCTCATCCCGCGCAACACCACCATCCCCACGCGCAAGTCGGAAGTGTTTTCGACCGCTGCCGACAACCAGACTTCGGTCGAAATTCATGTCCTGCAGGGCGAACGCCCGGTGGCCGGCGGGAACCGCACTCTCGGGCGATTCCACCTGATCGGCATTCCGCCGGCCCCGCGCGGCATCCCGCAGGTCGAGGTCACTTTCGACATCGACGCCAACGGCATCCTGAACGTGTCGGCGAAGGACCGCGCCACCAACAAAGAGCAGAAAATCACCATCACCGCTTCCACCGGCTTGAGCAAGGATGAAGCGGAGCGCATGAAGAAGGAAGCCGATTCGCACGCCTCCGAGGACAAGGCGCATCTCGCCGAAGTGGAAGCGCGCAATCGCCTCGACAACCTGGTTTACGCCACCGAGAAGCTGATCAAGGAAAATCGCGACAAGCTCCCGGAAGCCGATGTCAAGGTGGCCGAAGAGGCCATCGAGCAAGCGCGCCGCGCCCTCAGCGAAGGCGTCTCGGAAAAACTCAATACCGCCGTCGACGACTTGACCAAGGCCTCCCACCGCATCGCCGAAACCATGTATAAGACTCAGCAGGCGGCGGCCGGGTCCGCCGGCGGGCCGGGAGGGCAACCGGGCGAGCCGGGCGCCGGGCCGGCAGGCGGTGCGCAGGGCGGACAAGGGCAGGGCGACGTCGTCGACGCTGAATTCGTCGACGTCGACGAGTCCAAGAAGCCGAACTAAGCACGAGGCGCGAGCGCTCGTGTGGGGCGCGGCATGCCGTGCCCCGCTCGCGTTCGCATTTCCTGGCGCACAGATCGGAGAACGAGTTGACTGCGAGTGGGGTTCGGCGGACGGGTCCGCCACAAGCGATCCAGAAGATACGCGAAGGCGTCTACATGCTGCAGGTGGCCATTTCTGCCAGCCCCAGCGCCGATTGGCGGCGGTTGTTCTACGAAGCGGAACGCAACCCGCAAGCGGATTTCAGCCCGCGCGCGATCGAAATCACGGGCACGCTCCTGCGCTTCAAGTCCGATCCCGCCAGCGTCGAGCAGCGCATCGCTTCGCTCGACAAATGGATGGAAAAAGCGTCGCTGAAAGAAGCGGCCATGGCGGGGCGCTCGGAAGCGCAGCGGCAAAAGCAGGAAGAAGCCGAACGCGAGGCGCGGGAACTGGCGGAATGGAACGCCCGCTGGGCCGCGCTTTGATCGGTTTCAACTCTTAACTTTCAACTTTGAACTTTTAACTTTTGGCTCTCCATGGCCACCGCGACCAAACAGGACTACTACGAATTGCTGGGGGTCTCGCGCAAGGCCTCCGCCAAGGAGATTCGCGCGGCCTACCGCAAGCTCGCCCGCAAGTATCATCCCGACCTCAATCCCGGCGACAAGTCCGCGGAAGAAAAATTCAAGCAGATTCAGGAAGCCTACGACGTCCTCTCCGACACCAAGAAGCGCCAGATGTACGACCAGTTCGGGTTCAACACGCCCGGACAGGGTGTGCCCCCTCCCGGGACCGGCTACGGCCCCGGGCCGCAGGACATTCACTTCGATTTTGGCGGCTTCGATTTCGGCGGAGCGGCGCCGGGTGGCGGTGGCGGAGGCGGCGGCACCAGCTTTCGCGACCTCTTCAGCCAGTTTTTCCGCGGTGCCAATGCCGCTCGCGCCACCTCCGAGCGCGAGCCCGGCACCGACCTTGAATTCCAGATCGACATCTCCTTCGCCGAGGCTATGCACGGTGCAGCCAAGCGGCTGAAGATCACCCGCCTGGATGTTTGCCCGGTCTGTCACGGCACCGGCGCTGCTCCCGGCGACGAAAAAACCTGTCCCACCTGCGGCGGTTCGGGGCAAACCACGCAGGTGAGCGGCCGCATGCGCTTCCAGATCACCTGCTCCCGCTGCGGCGGTTCCGGAAAGCTCCACTCGGTGTGCCGCACTTGCGGCGGGGAAGGGCGCGTCGCCCGCGTCGACAGCCTGGAAGTGCGCATTCCCCCGGGCGCCAAGACCGGTTCGCGCGTGCGCGTCGCCGGCCGCGGCAATGCCGGAACGCACGGCGGGCCGCCGGGCGATCTCTACATCATCACCAACGTTCAGCCGCACCCCTTTTTCGAGCGCCGCGGCGATGATTTGTACACCGTCGTCCCGGTCACGGTGGCGGAAGCTTCGCTCGGCGCGAAAGTCGAAGTGCCTACCATCGACGGCCGCGCGCAGGTGCGTATTCCCCCGGGCACCAACAGCGGAAAGAAACTCCGCTTGCGCGAAAAGGGAGCGCCCTCGGCCGGCCGTCCGGGCAAACGCGGCGACCAGATCATTGAAGTGCAGGTCGTGGTTCCCAAGCCGGAAGACGAGCGCGTTCGCCAGCTGCTGCGCGAACTCGGCAAGATTGAACACGAAGATCCGCGGCGCGAAATTTTCGCGAACGCCGCCGTTTAATGATGAAGCCGGAGCGTAATGGATGAACCCGGAGCGCACTGCGAACTGTCATCCCGAACCCAGTCCCGCGCCTTTTGCGGGAATGGGGGTGAGGGATCTGCTTTTCTCGGCTCCGCCCATTGTGCGGAATGAATTGTAGAGGGAATGGAACATGGCCCGTGGAAAGAAAAAGGCCCGAGCGGGATACATGATCAGCGCGGTTGCGGAGCTCTACAAATTGCATCCGCAAACGCTGCGCCTGTACGAACGCGTGGGCTTGCTCAAGCCCTCTCGCTCGCAGGGCAATACGCGCCTGTACACCGACGCCGACCTCGAACGCCTGGAAGTGATCCTCAATCTCACCCGCGAGCTCGGCGTCAACCTCGCCGGAATCGAAATCATCCTCAACATGCGCGACAAAATGGCCGAAATGCAGCAGCAGATGGAGCAATTCATCCAGTTTGTGCGCAACGAAGTCGCCCGCGATCTGAACGCCGAAAATCGCCGCGCCAGCCGTCACGCCATTGTCCGCGCCATCCCCAAACAAGCCATCCGCGTCGAAAAGTGACGATCCGACCAGCCTGCCTGCCGCAGGCAGGGATCGTCATCCTGAGCCCCGCGGTTTGTGCGGGGCTCAGGATCTCTCCGAATTCCCCCTGTTGAACCCGCGTTTGGATCGCGTTAACGCCGCTAGTCTATTTCCACTCCCATACTTTGGCGTGCGTGCCGCCTTTGCTGTCGACCTCGTATTCAAATACCCCTGCCACTGCGTTCAACTTCGCCAGCTTCGGCGAGGTCGTGCGATAGTACAGGATACCCCGATAGCTTACGGCTCCGCCCTCCCCAAACTTCCCCAGTCCGGACCCTTGCCAGGCCAACATGTCTCCCGTCGCGCTCATATACATCCCGCTGCCTTCTCCAAAGATGCTTCCATCAGCCCTGACCTCGGAAGTGTAGGTGCCAAAGCCGTTGACCTCGACGCCCAACATCTTGCCGGCGTCCTCGAAGCTTACTTCGACCTTCGGGGGAGTGGACGACAGCACCCTTCTTGCACCCCTCTTGCCGTGTGTTTCACCAATGAGTTCTCCAAGCATCGGACGAACCTCCTCTTTTATGGAATGTGAATCGTTTTTCTACTGCGGAGTTTGGTGAGGGCCGCTTCGCCTCGAATGAGGCCCAGCCGCCTACATGACGCAGAAGCTTCGTCTCGACCGGAATTTCCGGGGCGACTCCCGGCTGGTTTTCATGTCGTTTCCGCCGTCGTCGGATCGATCACTGCTCTTATCTCTGAAATGCGGTTTGCCGGGAAACCGCCCTGGCGGGCGTGTTCGCGAACGATCTCTTCGTTCGGTGCGATGTAGATGCAGTAGATCTTGTCGTTCGTGACGTAGCTTTCTACCCACTGTATTTGCGGGCCCAGTTTGTTCAGCACAGAGCAGGACTTCGCCGAAATGGCCTGCAATTGATCCGGCGGCAGCGATCCGGCACCAGCGACTTCTCGTTCGATCACAAATTTGGGCATGACAGCCTCCCCCTTTTAATTTGGCCGAGTATACACGCTGTCTTTGAACCGCAAAGCGCCAAATTTAACTTTCCACAGATGTTCTGAAATTCCACAGGACGCCCGCGCTTGCGGCGCGCGCGCCTAGCGGGTATTGTTGCGCCATGGCCAGAGCGGATTGCCCCATTTGTGGCGGAAGCGGGTGGAAAGTTGTTGAGCGCACGGCGGAAGGTGCGCAAGCCGTCGTGACGCGCGAAGCAGCGCCATCGGGCGCCTCCGCCGCTGCCGCAAAAACCGTCTGGGCCGTCCCCTGCGATTGCACGGCCTCCGACCGCGGCGAGCGCATTTTTGCTCGCGCCCGCATCCCCGAGCGCTATCGCCACTGCGATTTCGAGAACTACGACACGGATCTCTACGAACACGGCTCCGCGAAAACGTGGAACGACAGCATCAAGCAGGCCAAGCTGATCGTGCAGCGCTTCGCAGACGAATACATGCCGGCCACCCCCGAGACCGGTTTCGAGCAGGGCTTGCTGCTGATGGGTCCCTGCGGCGTGGGCAAGACGCATCTCGCCGTGGCTGCCCTCAAGCAGATCGTCTCGCGCGGCCATGCGGCCGTTTTCTACGACTACCGCGAGCTGCTCAAGGAGATTCAAGACAGCTACAACGCGGAGAGCCAATCCACCGAAATGAGCGTGCTCGAGCCCGTGCTGAAAGCGCAGGTCCTGGTGCTCGACGATGTGGGTTCCAGCAAGCCTTCCGCCTGGGCCCTCGAGACCGTCGGCCACATCCTGAACACCCGCTACAACGAGCGCCGCGTCACCCTGCTGACCACGAATTTTCTCGATGCCGAATCCCCCGCGAACACCGCCGCGCCACGAAGCGCACCTCCGGCAGGCTTTGGCCGCGCCCCGGCCATGGAAGACACCCTCAGCGAGCGCGTGGGCACCCGCATTCGCTCCCGCTTGTACGAGATGTGCCGCACCGTGGAAATTGTCGCCCCCGATTACCGCAAAGAAATCCGCAACATCTCCCGCCGCGCCTAGGTTTCATCCGCCGCCATACGGTACCAAACTGTTCGGGCGCGGCCCTGGCCTGAACGGGTTTTGTGAAGGCTTGCTGCGCCCCGCGAGACTCCCCCTGGAATTGTCGCCCCCGCCCTCTAATGCCCGTGCGACGGCTGCACGTCCCAAATGCCCGGGTCTTCCGTGCCCAGCACCCACGAACAGAATCCCGCCAGGCCGCGCTGCTTGGCCAGATCGTAGCGATCGCGGAACGCCCGCGCGTCCATGTAGAAAATCCATTCGCGCATGTTGTCGCGATAGAAATAAAACCACGGCGTGTGGTCCACCGGGTCCCACTCGATGTGCCCGCCATACGCGTGCGCCAAATCGAGCGCGTCCGGCGTCGAGATGTATTGCGCCGAAGGATTCGGCTCCTCCACCGGATGCGCCGGCGTGGGCTTGAGCGGCGTGCCCGCAAACCAGTGATAGCCATACAGCGGAATTCCCAAATAGATCTTTTCCTTCGGAACGGACTTCAGCGCGTAATCGAGATTCTCCACCGTCCAGCCCCAACCAGCCACCGGCCCCGGAGGCGTCCAGCGCGTGTGCTCGTCGTATGTCATCAGGCAAACGAAGTCGACAATCGGCGCGAGCGCCTTCAGGTCATACACGCCCTGCCAGTTCTCATACAGCCACGCATCGAATCCGGTTTCTCCTGCATGGCCCGGCGCGTTAGGCACTGTGGCGATACTGATTTCGAGATGCTGCTTGTGCAGACCCTCGCCCATCGCCGAAATGAAATTCGTAAGAGCCTGCGTGTCCGTCCAGTTCACATTCTCGAAATCGAATTGAATGCCTGTGTAGCCGTTTTCCCGGCACGCTTCCACCAGTTGCGACACCACCACCGGCCATTCCGCCGGCGTCGTAAGCAGCTTGTGCACGTCCGCCTGCACGAAATTCGCGCCCGCCACAATCGGCATCACCGGAACGTGCTCCCGGCGCGCTGTCTCCATCACCAGCGGATTGGGCCCGCCGGACACCAGGCCCGTGGCGTCGACCGTGTACCACGCCGGCACCACGATATCGATCTTGTCGGCGTGCGCCAGAAACGAGCGCACAGAGTTCGGATCGCGCGTCATGTAGAACAGACTCTTGGGTTGTTGCGCGAGCGCCGGGGACGCCGCGAACGCGAATGCGATTGCGAGAATTGCCAAAAC
>JBJKQB010000329.1:0-3943 GCA_046705825.1 Candidatus Acidiferrales bacterium | reverse complement strand
CCCCAGTTGAAGGGATCGCCTTTCCGGTGTTGACCGCATGCAGGGCCCGGTTCTGTCGATGGCGGTGGGGGAGAGGTCCATTTTGGCGGGATAGAAGGGGCCAGCGGCAGGGTTGCGCCATGGCCTCCAGCGGACGCGCGGAAGGTGCTGGCGCCGAACCCGGCGGGCGCTACTCCGGATCGCCCTTCAGCTCCTGGGACTGCGAGGCGCGGTAGGATTTCCCTTTGACTCGGAGAATGATCGCGCGCTCCACCAGTCGGTCCAGAAAGGCCATGGCCAGCGGTCCGTCGGACAGGTACTCAGACCATTTTTCGAAGTCCACGTTGGTGACCAGCGCGGTCGAGCGCTTCTGATTGCGGGTGGCGATGATCTTGTACAGCAGGTGAGCCGCCTGCGGGCATTCGTTGCGCTCGATGCGGTCGAACCCGAACTCATCGACAATCAAAAGATCCGGCTTCGCATAGCGCCGCAGCCGCGCGGGCAGCGTCTTGTCGGCGAGCGAAGCGGTGAGATCGGCCAGCAGTTGGGCCGAGGTCTGATAGAGCACGCGATACCCATGGACGCAGGCTCGCTGCCCGATCGCCTGGATCATGTGACTTTTCCCGATGCCGCTCCAGCCCACCATCACCAGGTTGGTTCGGCGTCGGATGACGTCGCCCGTGGCCAGTTCTTCCATCTGCGCCCGCCGGAATGTCGTCGGGTTGAAGTTCCAGTTGAATGCCTCCAGCGTTTTCTCCTCAGGGAACCGAGCCTCGCGGATGCGGCGTGCTACCGCGCGTTCGCGGCGTGCATCGGCCTGTGCGCCCAGCAGCAGGTCGAGGAACTGGAGATGCGAGAAACTCTCCTTCTCGGACCGGGACAGGGCCTGGTCCAGCGTGGTCGCGTCCAGCGGAATCCCCAGAACCGAGCAGTGGCCCAGGCACCGCTCACGCAGCGGGGCCGCCGTGGTTGTCTTCGTCGTCTTCTTCATCGCGGTTCGCCACTTCTTCCAGCAGGGACTGATACTCGGCCACAGGCCGGGTCGAGAGGGGCGCCTGCCGGAGCACTTCATCGAGTTGTTCCCGCGCCTCGGCCGCCAGAGATTCCCAGACCGACCGCGGGCGCGCCTGCGCCGCCAGAATCCGTTCCACCGCCGACCAGGAATACGCGCGGTAGCGAGTGGCGCGCTCGAGCGCGCGCGCCAGGTCCGCGCGTTGATAGGTGCTCAGCAGGCCAAGCACGCGTGCGGCCTCGTCTTTCCCGCAGCGGCGGGTGCGGATCAGTTGATCGAAAAACAGAACGCCATCCGGGCCGAACTCGGCGAAGCGCTCTTTGAGCAGCTGATATTTCTGCTGATGGTCGCGTCCCGGCGAATGTTCCGGAAGCGTGTGTTTCTCGCCCGTCGTTGAGGAAGCGTACAAGGGATGACGAGCGATCTCCCTCACGTCCGGACCGTACACGATCAGTTCGTCTTCGGTGATGCGCACCGGCAGTAGCTCGCCGATCCGCTGCCAGGGAACGGAGTAGAGGTTCTGCCGATAGAAGACATGACCTTCGCTGTTCACCGTCCGGTAGAGGACCTGGGCGGTGTCGTAGGGGTGCGCCGGCAGGCTCAGCAGGTGTGGCTTCTCTTCTTCGAACAGGTCGATCGGCCGGCGCTTCGTTTCCTGGTGCAAGCGTACGTCGGCGGTTTCAGCCAGCCATTGCGCCGTGACTTCGTTCAGGTGCTCCAGCGAAGTGAACGTCCGTCCATTGAGCAGGTTTTTTTCTATATACGAAAATGGGCGTTCGATTTTACCCTTCGTTTGGGGACGGTGCGGACGGCAAGCCCAGGGCTGAAACCCATAATGAGTCGCGAACGCCAGAAACCGGGTGTTATAAATCGGCTGGTCGCCATCGTAGCCGGTGACCACGACTTTCATGTTGTCGTAGAGACAGGTCGCGGCCAGGCCGCCGAAGTATTCAAAGGCGCGCACGTGCTCGCGGATCGCGGTGGTGAAGTCCTGCGACTCCACAAACCGCACGTACTGGCGGCGCGAGTACGCCAGCACATAGCTGAAGGCATGCACCCGGCGCCGGCCTTCGGCGGTGAACGCGATCGGGTAGGGCGAAAAATCCATTTGCGCCTGCACCCCTGGTCCGGTCTCGAACCGCCGCACCGGCTCTGGCGGCAGATGCGGACGCAACGCCCGCAGCCGTTCGCGCACGATCGTGTACTGGCCTTCGAAGCCCAGCCGGCGCAGCTCTTCGTGCAGCCGGACCGCCGTGATGTTCGGGTAGCGCTCCAGCAGTTGCGCCATCTGATCCGCGAACCGGTCCAGCAGACTCGGCCGGCGGGGACGCTCTTTTTCCGCCGCTCCGGCGCGGCGGTTCTCGTGCGAGGCCACCACGCGCGCCACGGTTTTGCGGTCGATTCCGAGCAGCCGCGCGATCCGGCGCTGTGACGCTCCGCCGTAGTGCAGCCGGACGATCTCATTGCGCCGCGACTCGTTCATCGTCGCTCCAGTTCGCCGGCGAAGTCCTGACTCAGCGCCGCCACCGATGCGGCGTCCCGCGCCAGCTTCTGAAAACGGGGCAGCAGGATCACGCGGTCTTCTTTGGTGAGTCCCGTGCGACCCTGGTGCGCCAGCCACACCTCCATCCGGTTCAGCACGTCCAGCAGCAGCCCGACGCGCTTCCAGACATGATTGCCGGCCTCGCTCAGACGGGGATCGTGTACCGCCGGCAGCACTCCTTTGGCCTGCGACAGCACTTCGCGTGGATGCCCCAGCAGGTATTCCTGCTGGCGCCGTTCGGAGCAGCCGAGCCAGAGCTTCACCACGCCGGCCAGCTCGGCGCTCGACAGCGCTTCGCGCCGCATCGCTTCCAGCACTTCCGTCTGGTTGCCCTGCGGCAACTGCACGATCTCTCGTGCGGCGGTCGCTGTCAGCAGTCCCACGCGCAACTCGTCCTGCGCTTTGGGTCCCAGCCGTTCGATCAGGGCCAGCCGCCGGCACACCCAGCTTTTGTGCCGCCCCAGCAGCTCCGCTACTTCCACCTGGCTCATCCCGTCTTCTCTCACCAGCGCCTGGATGATCCAGGCCTCTTCCAGTTCCCGCGTGCGGCCTCCGGTGCGGTTCAGCCCGTACATGGCCGCCTTGGCGGTGCGCTCGTCCGCTTCCAGCAGCCGGGCCGACAGGCGCGGCGTTGGCGCCAGCGTGCGCGCGGCCCCCAGCCGTTTGAAGCCGTCGATCAGCTCGTAGCGCTGCTCGCGCCGGCAGACGACCACCGGCGACAGTTGCCCGTAACGCTTGAGCGATCGCGCCATGGTCCGCTCGGCATCGGGCAGGTGCAGGCGATAGCGCCCGTAGTGCTCGCCGATGTCCTCGCAGCTCAGCTCCAGCAGGCTCTGGTTCGCCCAACGCAGCACAGGTTGAATGTAATCGCGCCCGCCGCGGCGATCAATATCTCAAGCTCATTTCCGGAGAGGCGGCGCGGTCACTCTCGCTGCCGGCCCATGCAGCCTTCTCCAGCGTCGCTCCCGCTCCCACACACGTTCCATAGCCCGCCGGCACGCCTGCGAGCAGAACCGCTGCAGCGGCGAGCGCGGCTGGCTGACGAATCCCTCATAGCAGCCAGGCCGGTCGCAGCAGGCATCGAAAAAAGTTGTTGGTGATTACCCTCGCGGGCTCCGCAACCGCATCTTTCTTCGCCTGCTTTCGGCTCCGCACGCGCTCCCGATAGCGCCGGCTCTGCCCGTTGCGCTTCTGTTTGCCGGCCGCTGTGGCCCGGTACCGCGCCTGGGACTTCCAGCGCGACCACTCCCGCGCCGCCTCGCGGCAGCTCGAACTGCAATAGGGCTGCTGCGCTTGCCGCGTCCGAAACCACTGCTCGCAACCCTTCAGCAGGCACCGGCGCGGCAATGCCTCCCGGCGCGACGGCGGACCTCGCCGCGGCGCCACTAGCTTTCGACCATGGCTTGTTG
>JBJKQB010000328.1:0-7860 GCA_046705825.1 Candidatus Acidiferrales bacterium | reverse complement strand
TTCAGGTTCTATTTCACTCCCCTCGCAGGGGTGCTTTTCGCCTTTCCCTCACGGTACTAGTTCACTATCGGTCGCCAACGAGTATTTAGCCTTGGAGAGTGGTCTCCCCGGTTTCCCACGAGGTTTCTCGTGCCTCGTAGTACTCAGGATACCGCTTCGAGTCCGGTAAGCTTTCGGCTACATGGCTGTCACATTCTTTGGCCCTGCTTTCCAGCAGATTCGCCTAGCCTCCGGATTGGTAACTCTACTCACGCGGTCCTACAACCCCCCGGTGCAAGCACCGGGGTTTGGGCTGTTCCGATTTCGCTCGCCGCTACTTTCGGAATCTCGTTTGATTTATTTTCCTCCAGGTACTGAGATGGTTCACTTCCCTGGGTTGGCTCGCACCCGCCTATGGATTCAGCGGGCCGTAGGCCGGTTTTACCGGCTTGGGTTTCCCCATTCGGAAATCCCCGGGTCAAAGCCTGCTTGCGGCTATCCGGGGCTTATCGCAGCTTGCCACGTCCTTCTTCGCCTGTTGGCGCCAAGGCATCCACCGTACGCCCTTAGTAGCTTGACCATAAAACTTACCCAGCGCGCCTCGATCTGTTCCGATCAAGGACCCGCGAGAACGAGCCATGCGGAGTCTTGCAAGCTCCGCCGCCTCGCTCTTGCAGGCTGTGTGCATAGCCCCTCGCCAAACCGCGGCTCAGGACCCATGCTCACAACGCATGTGCAAGTTCGCCTTTCCACATTGCGCTACTTTGAGCAAAAATTTGCGGTTATCCACGGCAACGAAACGCTGCGATACAGCACAGCGGCCCGTCACCGGGATGCCAGCTTCCTTCAGTTGTCAAAGATCGTTTCCCGATTCCACTTACTCTCGGGATCTCCGCTCCCGGCGGAGCGCAGCCTCGGTTTGGAGCCGATGCTGCGTGTACCAATAAAAAACCCGGCGTCGAGCGCCGGGCATGTCCGTCTTCGTTTGGGGGTGGCTGTCTAGTCGCGCACCCTCCCGAACGGATATGCTCGAAACTCGTTGTTCAACAACCCGGTGTTCGTAACCAACCTCACCTCATGATCAGTGAGAAGGCCCGGTTCGTCAGAGAACTATCCCCGCAAGCCGGGCTTCGCTGACATCCAGAGAGTATAGCAGTTTCCTGTATTTCGTCAAGCGGCTGTAATGTGTTTTTCACATCCCCATCTGTGGATTTCGTAGCCGCTTGTGGAAAAACGGTATTCGCAAGCCTGTGCCACCGCCCGCCAAGTTCATGACAATCCAGGTTTTGGCCAGCGTAAGTGCACCGCGCCGGTTCGCGTGATCGCGGCAACAAATGGAGCTCGTTGTTTCGCACACAATCCTTTCATTTTGGATAAAGCCGCCTCGATTGCCGCCGCCATGTCGGCGCCTGACATGTTCCCGGAAGCGAAAACAAATTCGCGGACTTTGTGGTTTCCAAGCGCTCGCTTCTCGAGCAGGTTATAGCGCATTTGCTTGTCGGCGGTGAGCAGCACCCATCCGTTCTTCCCCACCGTGGGCAACCACTCTTCGTCGGCAGTTCCTCGAGAAAAATGCGACAGGTGACGTTCGAACCGGACCTCCAGCCGGCCTAAACACTCCTGGATAGCTGTGCAGTTGCAGAGATTCTCGTCGAGGTAGAGAACGAATTCTTCAGGCGGCGATAGGGAGAGCTTGTTCCCAGCGGATTGCTTCTTCGATCTCCTGTGTCGACCGCCCATACTCGGCTGCTAGATCAGCAATGGACTCCCGCGCCTTGAAACGCGACGCGATTATAGCAGTCGAGATTGCCGTTCCAGCAATGACAGGCTTGCCAAAACCGATCATGGGATTAATCTCGATGGATTTGGGCTCATCGGATTTTGGCTGAACAACGAACGGGAAAAATCGAAACATTCCTTTGGGATCGACTTCGACCCTTTCGAGATGAGTATGGAAGAAATCTAAACCCAACTGACCGGACCGCGAAACATTGACCATTTTCCCTAAACGCTCAATGAAAAGGTCTCTCCTGTCGGTCAGAAATTGCTGATAGACGAGCGGATGCTCGTGAGACCCGGCTTGATTGAGGGTCTGTAAAGCTTTACGCACCTTGGGCAGCTTCAAGTCGTAGATCTTGCGCATTCCTGCTAGAACGTGGCACTCAAGAAGATTGAGGAAAGAGAGCCGAATCGGCTCCGTTTGTGCGGGGCTGACGATGGGGGCTCTCTTGTTGAAGCCGGTCAGCCAGTAGCGCAACGTTTGATACGGCACCTTGAGGTAGACGGCTGCCTCGACCGTGCCGTACGCGGGTTGCTCGTAAATCTGGTTATGGGTCTTCACGTTCGACGGCCTTCTGACAGATGGACAATAGCATGCTCATTCTATCATTACTGAATTGTGTTGGTGGTTGTGCTGCAAGGGCTAATCGGACCAGCGCTGGGGCTTGCGGTCCCAGCGATGCGCCTTCAGCTTCTGCAGCAGTTCCGCATCGAGCGGGCCAGCGTCGCTGGTGGCAATGTTCTCTTTGACGTGATCCGGCTTGCGCATCCCGATAATGGTGGTGCTCACGATCGGATTCGACAGAATGAATCGCAGGCTCATCTCCGGCAGATTCATGCCGTCCGCCGGAAGCTTCTTCAGGTCGTCCACCCTCCGCAGTGTGGCCGCCAGGTTTTCCGGGCCAAAATAGCGCGAGCGCCAATCGCTCTTGGGAAACGTTGTTTCCGCCGTGAATTTGCCGCTCAGGCTGCCTTCGTCCAACGGGACGCGCGCAATCACGCCGATATTCATTTCCTGGCACAGCGGGAAGAGCTTATCTTCAGGCGCTTGATCGAAAATGTTATAGATCACCTGCACGACGTCAACGAGCCCTGCCCGGATCGCATCGAGGCCGTTCTCCGGTTCCCAGCGATTCAGGCTCAGCCCAAACCAGCTGATCCAGCCGTCCGCTTTCAGCTTCTCGACCGTCTCGCGGAATTCCGACTCCTGCGTCCAGCCGTCGTCCCAAACGTGAAATTGCAGGACGTCGATCTTATCCACGCCCAGTTTTTCGCGGATCAGCCGCGCATGCTGGAAGACGTGCTCCGCCGGGAAGACGTCGCGGTACTTGTATGTTGGCAGCGCGGGCCACTGGCCGTTCTTGGGTGGAATCTTGGACGCGGCGTAGAGGCGTTTTCCTTTATTGCGCGCGATTAGCTGACCGAGCAAGCCATCGCTCTTCCCGTTGCCATACGCCCAGGCCGTATCGAAAAAGTTGCAGCCCAGATCGACGGCCAATTGCAGAGACTCGAGGGACTGACGGTCGTCCGAGCCGCTCCAGCCGCTCATGCCCCAGAGCCCGTATCCAATGTCGCTGACCGGAATCGCCGTTCGGCCAAGTCTGCGGTACTTCACGGTTGCCCCTCCAAGAAAGATGTCTTCCTGATTGTGCCACAACGCCCCCGGCTGCAACGAGAACGCTGCACCATCGACTCGGGGACACGATCCTGCGGATCACAGAACTATAAGCGAGTGCGTGTCAAAGCGCCGCGCGAGACTTTGTCGGACTCACGATGGACAGTTCTCTGCGGCATCTCCGATCTTCCGTGAACCTGCGCCGCGGCGTTGTGGTAGGCTTGGCGCGTCTTCGCAGCTCGTCGGACGTAAACAGGAGCCGCCACGTGAATCCGCGAGACCGTGTTCGTGTGCTTTCCTTCTTTGTTCTTTCCGCGATCGGAATGGCGATCGTCGCTCTGGCCAGCTTCTTCCCGGCCAGCCTCTCGGCGCGCGCCCGTTCTTCGGCCGCACAGGCGGCGAACGAAAAAGGCGCGATCGCGCACCACAACGCGCTGCTGCTTGGCGCGGCGTGGTATCCCGAACAGTGGCCGGAATCGCGCTGGGACAAGGACCTCAGCCTGATGGAAGCCGCGCATATCACGTTCGCACGCGTGGGCGAGTTTGCCTGGAGCCGCATGGAGCCTTCCGAGGGCCAATTCGACTTCGGTTGGCTCGAAAAGGCCATCGACATGGCTGCGCAGCACCACATCGCTATCGTTCTGGGCACGCCGACGGCCGCGCCTCCCGCCTGGCTGACGCAGAAATATCCGGACACGCTGCGCATCGGCCAGGACGGCCGCCGCGCGCAGCACGGCAACCGCCAGCAGTTTTCATTCACCAGCCCGCGCTACCGCAAGTTCTGCGCTGAGATCGCCGGCCAGATGGCCAAGCGTTTCGGCCACAATCCTAACGTGATCGGCTGGCAGATCGACAACGAATACGCTGAGCCCTCTTTCGACGACTACACCAAGCAGCTCTTCCAGCAGTGGCTGAAGGCCAAGTACGGGACACTGGACAATCTCAACGATCACTGGACCACCGCCTACTGGAGCCAGACCTACGACAACTGGTCGGAAATTCCGCTGGGTAATGGGCCGAACAATCCCGGCCTGCGCCTCGAGTTCATGCGCTTCATCAGCCATACGTGGGCCGATTATCAGCAGAATCAAATCGAAGCGATCCGCCCGTACGCCGATCCGCGCCAGTTCATCACCACGAATTTCATGGGCTTCTTCGAATGGTTCGATCAATACGTGGTGAGCAAGGCGCTCGACCTAACCTCCTGGGATGACTACGTTGGCGAAGGCCAAGTCAATCCCGACATGAACGGCTTGACGCACGACCTGAATCGTGGCTTGAAGCACAAGAATTTCTGGGTGATGGAAACGCAGCCCGGCGAGGTCAACTGGGCGCCCATCAATAATTATCTGAATCGCGGCGAAGCGCGAGCCATGGCCTGGCAGGCCATCGGACACGGCGCCGACGCGGTGGAATACTGGCAGTGGCGCAGCGCGCTCAACGGCCAGGAGGAATATCACGGCACGCTGGTCGCGCCGGACGGAACACCCGTGCCGTTCTACAGCGAAGTGAAGCAAATCGGGCAGGAGTTCGCCAAAATCGGCGGCGAATTCCGCGACACAACTCCCGTTTCGCAGGTCGCCCTGCTCTATTCCTACGACAGCCGCTGGGCCATCGATTTCCAGCAACACAGCGACAAATACGACCAGCTCGCCGTGCTTCGCGATTATTACGCGGCGCTGCGCGAGCGCGCTCAATCGGTCGACGTCGTGAATCCCTATTCGGACCTTGACGCTTACAAACTCGTGGTCGCACCCGATTTGAACGTCCTGCCGGAAGACCTGGCGCAACATCTGCTCGCCTACGTGCGCCAGGGAGGCAATCTCATCCTCGGTCCGCGTTCCGGCATGAAGGATCAGTACAACGCGCTGCTGACGCAGCGCCAGCCCGGCTATGTTGTCGATGCGTTGGGCGGGCGCGTCGAGCAATATTACGCGCTGCTGAAAGACGTCCCGCTATCGGGCGAATGGGGCAGTGGCGACGCAACCATTTGGGCCGAACAGCTCGGCGTCACCAATCCGGACACGCAAGTCCTGTTGCGCTACGGTGCGTCGAATGGCTGGCTCGACGGCCAGCCCGCCGTCCTGACACACGCCTACGGCAAAGGCCACATCACTTATATTGGCGCGCTTCTCGATCCCAACCTCATGGGCAAAGCCGCGGATTGGATGATTCGCGAAAGCGGGGTCAAGCCGGCGTTCGGTCCCGTGCCGGAGGGTGTCTATGTCTCACGGCGTGAAGGTCAGGGCAAAACCCTGTTTGTGATGATCAATTTCAAGCGCGAACAGCAGCATGTCGATCTGCCGCACGCAATGCAAGCGCTGCTCGCGGGACGCGAAGAATCTTCCGTCGATTTGCCCGCCTACGGCGTCGAGGTGCTTCTCGACCGCCGCTGAAATCGGTCGCGTTTGCCACCCGGGACGGGTCCTACAGACGACTCCTAATCGCAACACGTTTACGAATAGAAATAACCGCAAGCTGCCCGGAATCAGCTACATGCAAATTTCTAATCGCAACAAAATGCGTTTTGTTCGCCTTCTCTTTTTCTTCGCCAAAATGCCCGTTTTTCGCCGGCTGGTCACACCCGCGGATGCTCCCCGAGACCCATGCTACAATCGCCTCCGCGGGGCCATAGCTCAAGTGGATAGAGCTCCGGTTTCCTAAACCGTAGATCCCAGTTCGAGTCTGGGTGGCCCTACCATTTCACCGGATTCTCTCGCGATCCCCTACCGACGGTTCGACGCCCCACACTTCTTCGAAGGCGCGCGACAAACGTCCAGAGATCAAACTGCTCCGCTTACGGTTGTAGCGGCTCGACCAAATCGAGCTGGGCTTTTGCGGGATCGGTTTCGCCTTTCGGGCCCTGCTCGGTGAAGTCCATAAGCTCGTTACCCTCACGCGTGATCCTGGACCAGCGCGGAAGGCCGGAACCGTTGGGATCTCCGGTCTTCGCGAAATTGACCCAGTAGGCGTGCATGTCGCGCGCGGCGGCGAGGTCCGCGCTTGTGATGCCCTTCCCGAAACCGGACCACATGGATTCGCGGATGGTGTCGAAAACGTACGGAATTTCCGACGAATGCGGCGCGCCCGGAAATTTCTGCCGCACCGCCGTGGCCACGTAGCTGAAGCGGTATTCGTACGCAGGCTGGCCGGCTGCCGCCAGTTCGCGAGCGACAAAGCGCGCCGGCTCAAGCATCATCCGCACGGCGGCGACGCGGTAAGCCGCAGCCTGCGCCGTTTCGTGGCCGGCCGGATCGAACACCTTGCGCGCTTCTGCCTCGCGCGCGCCAAAGGGCTTGAATACCGCGTCCATCGTCTTGGCAGTGGAGAATCCGATATCCAGACTGTTCGCTCCCACCACGACCGGTACTTTTGCCTCGCCGGCCGCTTTGTAGACAGCTTCGGGAGTGTGGACCATGATCTTGCCGTCCACCATCGGCCCGGAATAGATGTCGCGCTGCGCGCCCATAGACGCCATATTGATGTTGTCGACGATTTTCTCCGCGGGAAGCTTTCGCAGCGCCTCGAGCGCGGCAGCGTCCGTGCCCTTGATTCCCATGGCTTGCGCGAAGGCAACTCCATCCTCGACTGCGGACCTCTGGCCATGCGGCCCCGGATGAGCGAGCGGTGGAGGGCCGAGGAGATTGTCGCGGCCGCCGCCCGATTCGACCATGGCGCGCTCGAACAGTCCGCGCGCGAGCGGAGACGTCATCAGCAGATTCACCGACATGCCGCCGGCCGATTCGCCGAAAATGGTGACCTCATGCGGGTTGCCGCCAAACGCGCTGATGTTCTGGCGGACCCACTTGAGCGCGGCGATCTGGTCCATGAAGGCGTAGTTGCCCATCAAGCCGCCTTGCTGGAGCAGCGCCGGAAAAGCGAAGAACCCAAAACGGCCGAGCCGGTAATTGAAGCTGACAAACACAATCCCGTCGCGCGCAAAATTGGCGCCGCTGTAAACGGCCGGCGAGCTGCCGCCGTTCACGAATCCTCCCCCGTAAATCCACACCATTACCGGCAAATTGCCGGCGTGTTTCGCCGGGGCCCAGACATTCACGTAGAGGCAATCCTCGCTCGGCGTCGTGCGTAGCGGCGCCGCATCGCCGGGAAACGGAAGTTGCATGCAGTCATGGCCGAATGCGGTTGCGGAGCGCACGCCGGTCCACGGCTTCGGCGGCTGCGGCGGCTGCCAGCGCAACCGGCCCACAGGAGGAGCGGCATACGGAATCCCTTTGAAGATCGCCAAACCGCCGCGTTCCACGCCGCGGACGCGGCCCGTCGCGATGTGCACCACCGGAGAAGATGCGCCGGCCGGAGCGGCCGGTAGAAGAGCAGGCAGAACCAGGGTCAGCGCGAACGCGCATACCCATCGAGGAAATTTCACTTGGCGCCTCCGCCCAAAAATTTAAGAGCCAACGAACGCGCGCATCATATCACCGGCGTTCGCAGGTCACGAACGATCAATTCTCTGGCGACCGCCCATCCGG
>JBJKQB010000327.1:0-3511 GCA_046705825.1 Candidatus Acidiferrales bacterium | reverse complement strand
CTAGCAGCGCGTGGCGAAACAGCCAGTTTTTCAGACCGCGGAAGTGATCCACTGACTTTGCTCGGCGCCCTGAATTCGGTTGCCGAAAGTTCCTACCCGCACCGCCGACGCCGACCCTAAGCGGAACAGAGCGGACAAAAGCGCGGATCGTGCTCCTGCGAGTCCCCGCGGCGTGCCTTTTCCGAACAATTTGTGCATTAATAACCCGAGATTCGCCGCGCCCGAGTGGATCACCAGTCGCTTGAGAATGTTTTCCCGCCCCCGCAAGTGCAGGCGACGCATCCCGCCCCGATCATACAGATGCTGATTCCATCGCTCCAACTTCTCGCCGCGCCGGCGTAGAAGCCGCAACCCTCGCGCTCCACGAATGCGCCGCCGATTGGCATACACCGCTTGTTGTTCCCGCCATTGCCCTCGCCACCGTTGCCGTCCGCGATTCGGTTCCGAGCAGTACGTGCGCAAGCCCCATTCGCTGAGTTCGCTTACCAGCGCACGGCTGTGATAGCCCTTGTCGGTGACCACTTCGTGCGGCCCGTCGGCGCTGACCTGCTTCACGGCTTTATCGTCGTGGGCATCCGCCACCACACTCGTGATACGTTCGCCAGCCTCGGCTACCGTCTCCGGAATCGTGGCCGTGTCTCCCACGTCCGCCCCGTGCAGCGTGACCGCGACAATCGCTCCGGTCTCCATGTCCACCGCGTGCTCAGCCTTGTGAGCCAGGTGCGTGCGCCCATCCTTCATCTTGGTGATGCGGGCATCCGGATCATGCGGGTTCCTCCAATCGTCGTTGGAGCCTTTCTTCGGACGCTTGCGGTCCAGCTTGGCCAACTGCTCCCGGCGTGGGCGTTTCGATGCCGCTCTCTTTCGCCAGCCGCGTCAGAAACTCTTCGTAGCGCTCGCCGGTGTCGCGCCGCACAATCGACCGCAGGGCCGCGTTCGCTTCCAACGTCGTTGCATCTACGCCGATCGTTGTCCCCTTCAGCAGTTTCTTTTCCGCTAATATCTGCAGCACCCACTGGAACACGGCCTGATGCGTTTCCACATCCAACAACCGGCGGGTCCGCGAGATCGTCGAATGATCCGGCACGCTTTCATCCGGTGCAATCCGCACGAAGGATCGGATCGACAGGCTATCGCTGGCGCGCCAGGCGATTCCGCGCTCGGAATCGATGCCTTCGAAGTAGCCCACCATCAACAGCCGAAAATAGATTCCCGGCGACAATCCCGGCCGGCCTACTTCGCCGGCGTAGAACTCCTCACACAGGTTCTCGACGAACTCGTCAAACTTCTTCTGGTCCAGGATCTGATTTACACGTTCGTAGAACGGATGACTCGCTCCCACTGGCAGCGCCGCTGTCGGTGTCCACAACCCTTCCTGCCGCACCCTTTTCTTTCGTCTTCCCATCGCCATGCTGGAAGGACGTTCAAAACATTGCTGAGGTCACATGTTTCGTTTCACCACGCGCTGCTAGTACTACTGTGTTATAAAAGAACAATCCGATGTAGAATTGTTTTGTGGGAACAAGCACCGCGCCAGGCCCACAAGGAAAACGCTTTGCGGCCTACATGGATGGCCTGGCGCAGGCCGCAGGGCATGCCGATCGGAATGTTCCGCTGAAGAACTACTGTATGGGGCTGCTGTTGCCCGGCGAGCGGAAGAGCGTGGAGCCGATGGCGGCGCGGCTGGCTCCCGACAATGTCCGGCGCATGCACCAGTCGCTGCATCACGTGGTGGCGGATGCTCCCTGGAGCGATGCGGCGGTCTTGCAGCAAGTGCGAAGTTCCGTGCTGCCGGCGATGCAGAAGCGCGGCCGGATCGTGTGCTGGATTGTGGATGACACGGGGTTCCCCAAGAAGGGCAGCCAATCGGTGGGAGTCGCACGGCAGTATTGCGGTCAAACCGGGAAGCAGGATAACTGCCGGGTGGCGGTGAGCCTTTCGGTGGCCACGTGGTCCTCCAGCTTGCCTATCGCGTACCGTTTGTACCTGCCCGAGGCCTGGGCCACGGACCCGAAGCGGAGAAAGCAAAGCGGGATTCCTCAGGCGGTTCCGTTTCAAACCAAACCGCAGATCGCCCTCGAGCAGATTCGTCAGGCGGTGCGGGAAGAAGTTCCTGGTGGCGTGGTGGCGGCCGATGCCGGCTATGGGAATGACAGCCAGTTTCGGGCCGGGGTTACTGAACTGGGTCTGCAATATGTGCTGGGCGTACAGTCCTCCATCACGGTGTGGGAACCGGGCCAGGAGCCTTTGCCACCGTTGCCGCGCAAACCGACCGGCCGCCCTCCGCGGTTGCTGCGCCGGGATAAAGATCATCAGCCGGTAGCAGCGAAACAACTGGCGCTCTCTTTACCGGCGAACGTGTGGACCACCGTCAGTTGGCGGCAAGGAACACGACAAAAACTCCGCTCCCGTTTTGCCGCCATGCGCGTCCGGCCCGCACATCGCGACTATTGGCAAGGCCAGCCCCATCCCGAAGAATGGCTGCTGATGGAATGGCCGAAGGGGGAATCGGAGCCGACCAAGTACTGGCTCTCCACGCTGCCCGTCGGCGCCAAACTGAAGGACCTGGTGCGGCTCGCCAAACAGCGCTGGATCATCGAACGCGATTACCAGGAACTGAAACAGGAACTGGGGTTGGGCCACTATGAAGGTCGCGGCTGGCGCGGGTTTCATCATCACGCCACCTTATGTATCGCGGCCTATGGGTTCCTGGTGGCCGAACGGAATCGTTTTTCCCCCTCAGCACGCGTCGGCCATCTGCGATTACCCGCCCCCGAATCTCCACCGGACTTTCGGCCGCGCGGTTCGCCGCGTTCGGGCCGAGCGGCATAATCCGAACTCGATCGCGACTCTGAGAATCCTCCTCGCCCATCATCTGCTGGAGGGAATCCCGCGCTGCCCCTTCTGCGGTTTGCGCTCCGGTTGATCCTCGGCATCGATGTCGGCGTCGATCACGCAGGTGGCCGGGCGGGAATGATTCGGCGCGGTCCTCCAGGAGCCTTCCAGCAGTTCTACGGCCCGGAGTTTCTCCAGCACGATGCAGCGCCAGTTGGCCGCTGACCCGCTCGTCTCCAAACCGCTCTCGCTTTCGCCTCCGTATTGGTAGCAGAGCACGCGCAGCTGTCCAGCCCGGTTGCGGCCCAACCGGTGCGGACACAGCAGCCGCGGACGCTCTTTATAGATCGCCCGGATGGGTCGCCGGTGGACCACCGCAGTCCAGACGAGTCCATAGATGTCCTCCACAGTCTGAATCTTGCTGTCGATGACGGGCATCCCGCTCCAAAAAGCGCCTGCACCATTTTATAACACAGTAGTACTAGCCCGCTGAGAGGCTTCTCTCATATTTCCATGGGGATTCCACGTTTCACTGTTGAAGGGCGCGTTTTGCGTCGAACTCGATTCGCTTGTGCTGAAGACAGAGCGGATTGACGATAAAAGTAAATCATGGCGGAAGATCAAAATCTACGGCAACACACCTAGCTTACTAACAACGATGATAAGGCTCGCCGGG
>JBJKQB010000326.1:0-6853 GCA_046705825.1 Candidatus Acidiferrales bacterium | reverse complement strand
GTTCCCGTACTTCGCGCCCTCCTTGGTGAAAATCTTCATGCGCGTATATTCCCGGCTGTAGGCTTGCGGCTCGTTCACCTTGCGTTCGCGGTAAAGCATCATGGCGTCCGAGCCGGGATTTTTGGGGTTGTCCTTGAGCGCGAGATCGGCCGGATCGATGGGCAACCAGTCGTCGGCCACGGAAACTGGAATACTGGAGAAAGAGGCCGCGATCAGAATTAAAGCCACACCCAGGATGAGGCGCTTCAGAGGCTTCACGAGTGGGCCCTCCGCTATACGCTCCGTTGCCGGGCTTGTGAGGAGCATCACGGCAAAGGGACGCCTCGTAAGCGCCGGTTACAAAGAAGAGAAGTGGGCCCAAAAGTACGCGCTCGGCAGGCAGCTGTCAATGGGCAGGTGGTTGGCTTGGTACTTGCGCGATTGCGCGGTATCAGCTGCCCTGATCGAAGATTCCAGCGAAACTGGCAACGAAGCACCGGCGGCTCGGATGTGGTATGTTGCTCCCTCGCAACGGGTTTGGCGCGACTCAACGCGGCACGCGGAAAGGAAGCGCAGTGGCGGAACGACTGGCGGTAATTGGGATTATTCCGGAGGTGGTGGCCCTGGATCCGGGCGATCAGGTCACCTGGTTTTCGAATGCAGGGAACGTCAAGATCGAGTTCGACGCGCAGCGCTGCCCTTTTTCCTCCAATGTGTTCCAGGCGCCTGCGGGAGCAAGGCTGTCGAGCGGTCCGGTCCGTCCAGGCACGAAGCCGGGCTCGTATAAGTACCGGCTATCGCTGAGTGACGTGGTAATCGCGCACCCGGAAGTGTTGGTGCGGGAGAAATAGGGGAACGCGGTAGAACTCCGGTTTCCAGGGCTAATCGCCCGCGGCGGCTGACACGCGCTCCTGGGCCACCGCATCGGCCAGCAGCCGGCGCAAGGGCGCCAGAACCGCGGCGGAAATGGGCCGCTCGCGGGGAACCGCGATCTCGCCCGTGCGCCGCGGGAAGTCCCGCCGCCGGTCGATCCGCAGGCCCACGTCCTGCAGCAGATCCCCCGCCAGATTGGGGTCGTCCGTCCGCTCCACCGCCCAGAACCGCAGCTTTTCCTCGCTCTTTTGTAAGAGTTGCAGGGATTCCTCGAGCTTTTTCATGGCCGCGTTAAAGGAAGAGGCCAGGAAATAGAGAGGCAGCACCCAAGCCTGGGAACCGCTGTCGAACTGTGCCCGGACGCGGACGTTGTACTTGCCGTTCTGATTTCTTTCAATCGTGCAACGGTATTGGTTGGAGTGCATGTTTCCCCTCTGCTTGTTGGCCGAACTGACCTCGAATTGGCGGACCAACGAAGACCGCGCATGATTGCGCTTGCCCCGGACGGTGACACGAATCTTTCCTGGTCTTGCGCGATTGAGTGCCACTAGAAAGCTCCTGAGAAAGTCGTTTGGCCGTTTTTTGTCGAGCCGCCGGAAAGAACGCTCTGCCTCCAAATTGGTCCGAATGAATCGCCAACGAACCCTGGAGGAACCCCGGGGCTGGGGTCTCGCTGCGCTGGCGAACTCAGCGAACTGCGGATGGAAGGATTCTAGCGAAGGTCGGGAGGAAGGGCAAGGGGTTCTATCGTACAAGTAAGTCATTTATATTCAGCATGTTATAAAAGCAGAGGGGCCGAAACAAGGCGTAAGGGATTCTCTGTACAGCGGTTTTCAGCCGCAAACTGTGGCAACGCGCAGATCCCCCAGAATCGGTTCTCTGGACCACATGCTGAAGCCTCCCGTTCTAGCTTTGGCTCTGCTGAGTGATTCGCTGCACCACGTCGGCGTTGATGGTGAGCTTGCCTTCCTGCTTGAGGTGGTTTTCCAGCGCGGTCTTGAACGCGTCGAAAGCGGCGGCTTGCTTGGACTGCAGCAGTTGCTGCTTGATGTCCTGCTGCTGCTTCGCGAAATCGGCCGGGTTAGCGGATTCGTGAGCGACGACCTTATAGATGACCCAATTCCCGCCTACTTCTTTGGGCGCCGAGACCTGGCCGACCTTCATGGTGAAGGCGGAGTCGATCTGGTCAGCGGTCCCGATATCGCCGACGGTGCCGGTGCGCGAGAAGGAATCCGAGGTTTTCAGCGGCAAGCCGAGGGCCTTGGCCGCCTTATCCAGCGGTTCGCCGGACTTGACGCGCTTGGCGAGCTCATCGGCTTTGGCCTTGGCGAGCTGCTGCGACTCTTCCTGCTGGTAATCGCTGAGCACGCGCGGGCGAACCTCCGCCAGCGTGGCCTGGTGTGCGGGGATAATCTTGGTGGGCGTGACGATGACGTAGCCGCTTTGGACTTGCAGCGGGGCGCTCAATTCGCCTACTTGAAGCTCAAAAAGCATTTGGCTGACGTCCCGAGAACTTCCCAGCGCGCCGACCGGATCCGAGATCGAGATGGGCGGCACGGTGCCGAGCTGCAGGTTGAGCTTCTTGGCGACGTCGGCGATGGGCTGGCGATCGGATTGGCGAACTGCGTCAGCCATCCGCGTAGCGATTTGGTCGGCCTCGGCGTTCACCTTTTGATCGAGAAGGATCGGCAGGATCGAGCTGCGCACCTCGTCAAAGCTTTTGGTGTGAGCCGCTTGGCGGTCGAGAACCTTGATGATGTCGAAGCCGTAGGGCGTCTGGACAAGGCCCGAAATCTGGCCCTTGGGCAGGCTGAACGCCACGCTTTCGAAGGCGGGCACGGTTTGGCCCCGGACGAGCCATCCCAGATCGCCGCCCTTGGCCTTTGAGGCGTCGTCCTCGGAGTACTTCTTCGCCAGAGCCTCGAAATTGGCGCCCGCTTTGGCCTGCTTCAGGACGTCCTCCGCCTTCTTCTTGATCTCGGCGACCTCGGCATCGGTCTTGCCCATGGTCTTGAAAAGGATGTGTTCGACGTGAACGCTGTCCTGAACCTTGTATTGGTCGATATGGCTGTTGTAATAGGCCTGCAGGGCGTCGTTGCTGATCTGGGTTTGGGCGCGCAGAGCGGCCAGGTCGAGGAGAGCGTATTGCGCGGAGCGTTTCTCCGGAATCTGGTACTTATAGGCGTGCTTGGCGAAATAAGCCTGCAGTTGCGCGTCGGTGGGCTGGATGGTGGCTGCAATCTGCGCTGGCTGGATCAGCGCGTACTGGATGGTCACCTTCTCGTTGCGGCGGCGGAATTCTTCCTGGATCTCGGCGGGGCTGACCGTGATTCCGTCGGTGACCAGGTGCTGGAACCGTTCGGCGATCATGCTTTCGCGCACGGTTTCTTCGAATTGCGGGATCGACATCCCGGTCTGGTTCACCAAATTGGCATACTGGTCCTTCAGCCAGACCCCGTTTGAAAAGGCCGCGGGAAGAATCTGCTCGATGCGCAGGCGCTCCTCTTCCGGTGTAACTTCCATCGAAAGTTGCTGGGCTTCGTAGTCCATGGCGCGCTGAAAGATCATCTGGTCGAGCACTTCGCGGGCGTACAAGCCGCGCATCATGGCAGGAATGGTCTGGCCGCGGCTCATTTGATCGAGGCGCTGCTGCACATCGGAGGCGGTGACGGCTTGCCCGCCAATTATCGCCGCGGCGTCGGGATTACTGGCGCTGTCACTGGCTGCGCCGCTGAACAGGCCGGGAATCAGGGTGATGACCATACTGACGCAGATCAGGACCAGGATGACTCCCATGGAAATCTTGATCCAACGATTGCGGTCCAAATCGCGTTGCTGAATGCTTTTTAGCATGTCTCTACAGGCCCCTCACTACCATCCAAAATACGCCATTATAAGGCAGTCGCAGCAATGACTCAAACGGGAAGAGCAGCGCGGCCGATCTGCGACCGCGCGTCAATCCAAGCCGCAATCGGACGGCCCTGGAGCAGAATCCTCGACTGAAACCCGTTGCCAGCGCATGAACGAACCTAGACCTTCTTTGTATATATTATTTTTCAGTTGTTGTTTCATTTTGGCTTGCAATCGACGCGCAACTGGCAAACCATAGCACCGCTCGGTCCTGGACGGGTGACAGTGTTTTCCTACCGCAACGTACGGTATCACCTTATCCTTTCGGAGCTGGCCGTGGGCATCAGCTGTTGCCGCGCCGCTGCCACGTCTAAGAGGCCCTCGCGGATAGCTCTGAATCTCCGCCGAGCCGAGTCGGCCTACGGGACAGCTGCGGGCTTGGTGCGCGAAACGAAATTGACAACCAGCATGCAGCAAGACGTGCAAGCGAAAAGAGCCTATTTGGAACAACTGCTCCGCACCCAGCGGAGTCCCAAGGTGACTTTCTCGCTCCAGCCGTTAACGGCCAAGCCAGCGCTTGCGCGCGAACCGGCGAGATCGGCCAAAATCGCCTGAGCGCACCCCGCACCCCTCGTTGGCAGTCCCAATCCTGCGTCAAAATTTAGGGTCAGAGACCTGTTCGCCAGAGGAGTTAGCTGGATATGGAGGGGTGGGAACCGGAACTGGAAACGGGCTTTTCGGGGTAGAGTCGCTCGAATTCGGGGTCGCCGTGGAGGATGGTGAGGTCCGGATCGCGACGCGCCCATAGCGGGTCCTTGAAACCGGCCTCCCAAGCGCTGCGCAGCGCTGTGAGCGCCTCCGTCTTTCTTTGCAGCGTGCAATAGACGCAAGCAGCGTTGTAGAGGATCGAGGCTTCGTTGGCGCGAAGCGTGATGGCCAGGTTCAGCTCGCGCAAAGCATTGTCGACCTGGCCGTATTCGGCATAGTTGCTGGCCAGCAGGACGCGGGCGCGGGCGTCTTCGGGGACATGCTTCAGGTGGTCTTCGAGGGCGGCCGTAAAGCGGTGGTTCATGTTGCGCTTGGCCTCTTCCTTGCCCAGCGAGCCGAGCGAATTGAGGATGGGAACGTAAACGTTGTAGTCCTCGCCGCTGGCCTCGATCGCGGTTTCAGCCACATCGATGACTTCCTGGTAGCGTCCTGCGGCAAACAGCGCGCGGCAGAGCATGTAGTAGGCGCCTTCGCAGTCGCGCTTGCGCTCGATGGCTTTCTTGACCATGCGCACCGCTTCGTTGTGCAGTTCCGCGGCATAAAGGACCCAGGCCTGGCTGACTTGCACTTCGGGCAAATCCCAGCGCAAAGCCACCGCTTTGCCGGAGGCCTCGCGCGCGCGCTCGACCCACACCTGATCGCGGCTGTAATTGCAGTAGAACATGGCGCAGGCGTTGGCGCAGGCGGCGTAGGCCAAGGCGAAGCTGGGGTCCATGGCCACCGCGTTCTCGAACATTTGCAGGGCGAATTCCAGGTCCTGGCGCGTTTGCCGGCGGGCGTAGCGCTTGCCGCGCAGGAAGAGATCGTAGGCCTGCAGGTTTTCCGTGGGCTTGACGGCGAGGGCCTCGAGTTCCTGGGGCGAGAGCGTGACGCGCAAGGCCTCCGCAATCTTGCGCGCGATCTCGTCCTGAATTTCGAAGACATCCTTCATTTCCCGGTCGAAGCGCTCCGACCACATCGGGAAATCGGTGTGCGTATCGACAAGCTGCGCGTTGATGCGCAAGCGCGCGCCCGCCCGGCGCAACGTTCCGGTCAGAACATAGGCTGCGCCCAGCTGCTGGCCGATTTGCGCGGGCGTGACGGGCTTGTCGCGAAAGGCCAGAACGGTGGGACGGGAAAAAGTGTTCAGGCCGCGGATCTTGGAAAGCTCGGTGATGACATCTTCGGTGATGCCATCGCGCAGGTATTCGTCTTCCTTGGCGCCGCTCAGATTCTCGAAATAGAGAACCGCAATGGGATTTCCCGCGTGCTGCTTCGGAACACCGGGATCCGAGTCGCTCTTCTCCTTCGCGCGGCGCTTGCCTGACTCCAGATCGCGTTTCAGGCGGGCCAAATCCGTCTTCAGCTCGGTGGCCGTCTGGCAGCGCAGGTTGCGGTCCTTCTCGAGGGTCTTGTCGAGGATGCGCGCGAAGTCGGGTGGGAGCAGTGGATTCAGTTCCAGAGCGGGCCGCGGCTCGCGATTCAGGATCGCGTCAAAGATAACCGCGGAAGTGTCTCCTTGAAACGGAAGGCTGCCCGTGGCCATCTGGTATAGAACGGTGCCAATGGAAAAAATATCGGTGCGGGCATCGACAAGCTGGCCGCGGGCCTGTTCGGGCGACATGTAGGAAACGGTGCCCATGGCTGTGCCAGGAGAGGTGAGCTGGTCGGCAGCGACTGTTTCGCCCGCGCCGACGGTAGCGCCCTGCGCGACCAACACGCCGGCCAACTCGCGTCGGCCCATTTTGGCCAGGCCGAAATCGAGAATCTTCATTTGCCCGCGGTCGGTGATAAAGAGGTTGGCGGGCTTGATGTCGCGATGGACGACGCCCTTGGCATGAGCCGATTCGAGCGCATCGGCAATCTGAATGGCCAGCGGCAGGAGTTTTTCCATGTCCATGGGCTGGCGCGTCATGGTTTCCGCCAGCGTTTTCCCCTCCAGCAGCTCCATGACGATGAAGTGCTTGCCCTCGTACTGCTCGATGGAGTGGATGGTGCAGATGTTCGGGTGATTCAGCGCGGACGCCGCGCGCGCTTCGCGTTGGAAACGCTCTAGCAGCTGGCCGTCCTGGGCCATTTCTGACGGAAGGAATTTCAGGGCCACGCGGCGGTCGAGGTGGAAGTCCTGGGCTTCGTAAACCACACCCATGCCGCCCTCGCCCAGCTTGCGAAGAATTTTGTAGTGGAGCAGGGACTGGTTGATCAAGGGATCCTGGTTCATTGCTGGCCGGGTGATACTACGCGCAGCAGGCGCGGGCGTCAAGCAGGCGAACAGTTCTGTCGCTGCAAAGTGAGAATGTCCGGTTTGTGCAAAGTAGAAATGTCCGGTTTCATGCAGAGCGGGAGGGGGCATGGAACCGGAGCGAATCGAGTTGAGCGCGAGAGAGCGGGAACGGTTGAAGGT
>JBJKQB010000325.1:0-12558 GCA_046705825.1 Candidatus Acidiferrales bacterium | reverse complement strand
GATGTTCCGGCGCTGCGCGAGGTCATTGAGGCGTCAGTGCGCGGGTTGCAGGCGCGCGACTACACGCCGCGGCAGATTGAGCTGGCGCTGAAGGGCGTGTACGGCGTGGATACGCAGCTGATCGCGGACGGCACCTACTTTGCCGCTGAGACAGTACCCGCGCAATCGGGGACGGCCACAGCACAAATCGTCGGCTGCGGCGGATGGAGCAAGCGCAAAACGCTGTTTGGCGGCGATCAGTGGCGCGCGCGCCAGGACGATCTGCTCGACCCGGCGCGCGAGGCCGCGAAGATTCGCGCATTCTTCGTCCACCCGGATTGGGCGCGGCAAGGAATCGGCACTATGATCCTCGACGCGTGCGAAGCGGCGGCCAAAGCCGCGGGATTCCAGCGGCTGGAAATGGGCGCGACGCTCAGTGGTGTGCCCTTTTACGCGGCAAAGGGTTATGCGGCGCTGGAACAAGTGAACGTGCCGCTGGGCGAAAACGAATTCCTGCCCATTCTGCGCATGGCTAAAACAATTTAAAGTTTGCCTCGCGCAACGTTTGGCCTGGGAATCACACTGCCGGCGGGCTTTCCCCTCTGCGAACTCTGCGCCTCTGCGGTAAACCGGCTTGAGGCACGGTCTCGCCTGAATCTTCACGCGGACGACCCTCGCCGAGAGCCGGACGGTAGGCGAGTGAAGTGTCCTCAGTTTGGCTTGCGCGCTGCTTCCGGAGCTGCTGTCTGCAATCGCACAATAAATGCGCGGACGGCGGGCACGGCGGGATCGCCGGGCTCATCGTGCATGAACTGTTCCAGAACCCGGATCGCGTCGTCGCGCCGGCCGAGATTGGCCAGCGCCTCTCCCTCAATCAGTTGGGCTTTCTTCGCTGCGCCGTTGCCCAGTTCAACCGCAGCTTCTGCATTCTTGCGCGCTTTCTCGTATTCCCCCACGTGCAGGTAGGCGTCGGCGAGCACCCAATGTCCCATCCAATTCTTGGCGTCGATGATCACCGCCTTTTCCAGCGGTGGAATGGCCCCGCGGTAGTCTTTCTGCTGGTCGTGCAACTGGCCCAGCGCGACCAGCGCCTCCACATCATCCGGATCGATCGAGGTCGCCTCCCTCAGATACTTTTCAGCGCTCTTCAGGTCGTTGCTCTTCTGATATGCGGCGCCCAGCAAGTAATCGACGTGCGCGCTCTGCGGAGCCGCTTTACGCGCCGCCAGAAATTCCTTCTGCGCCTCCTGGAATTTTCCTGCTTCCATGGCCCGCAGGCCCTGCGTGACGTGCTGCTGCGCTTTCGCATCGAGCGGCGGCGGGCTGGCCGGAGCGGACTCGCTCGCCAGCGGCTGCAGGGTGACATCGACTTCAACCCGCCCGGAAGCCGCGTTGTACTGAAAATCCTTCCGCGCTGTTTGATACCCCTTCGCCGTCACCTCAACCGTATAGGGTCCATATCCGGGCATCCCGGTCAGAACCGCCGTTGATGCCACCGACGTTGTTACGGTTCCCAGCTGCATGCTGGAGCCCTGCTGGTATAGCGTGACGAACGCCTGTCCTTTGAGCGGCCGGTTGTCGGGACCGTATACGCGCACAGTGATGTTTGCCTCCGACAGCTCATCCTGCGCAGCATGGACTTGCTGCGCCGTCGCACTCGCTGCCGAGAAAACGAAAAGAACCAGCGACGCCCCCGCCACAGCCCCAAACCGCCGCCGGTGCGAGGCGAATGCCCTGCGCCGCACGCGCTCTGCTGTCGAACCCGGAAAGCTCAATGCACGAAAATCCCTTATGACGGCCTCCTTAGGGGTACTGTGAGTGTACACCTTGATACACGCACTCGGAACCGCTTGCTCCAACAGGCACACAGCATCATCGCCCGGAATTTGCGGCATGCCACTCAGGCGGACTTCGCTTTTGAGTCCATTTTCAACAGAACGGAGAGGTCTTCGGGATGAATCGCGCAGGCCAGCGCCTCTTCGCGGTCGATCTGGCCTCCCACAACCAGCTTGGCCAGCGATTCTTCGAACGTGAACGAACCCTTACGCTTGCTGATCGTAATCTCCTGATGCAGATGCTGCAACGCGTTGTAGCGAATGTGCTGGCGCGCCCCGTAGCCGACCATCAGCAGTTCCGCGGCGGGAACGCGCCCACCGGCCGGGTTGGGCAACAAAATCTGAGTGAAAACAGCGGCCAAAGCCATGGCCAGTTCCTGGCGAATGGTGTTCTGGCGTTCGAGAGGAAAAGAATCCGCCAGGCGCGCCACTGTGGAGGCCACATCGGTCGTATGCAGGGTCGAGAGGACCAGGTGGCCCGTTTCGGCCGCGGACACGGCAATGCGCATCGTTTCGGCGTCCCGCATTTCGCCAACCACCAGCACGTCGGGCGCCTGCCGCAATGCCGCGCGCAGCGCCGTCGGAAAATCAGGAGCGTCGGTGCCAATTTCCACCTGCTCGATCACGCTGCGCATGTGCGTGTGCTCGTACTCGATGGGATCCTCGATGGTGACGATGTGGCGCGATTCGCGCCGGTTGATCTCGTGCACCAGAGCCGCCATGGTGGTCGACTTGCCCGAGCCCGCCGGACCGCCGATCAGCACCAGCCCGCGCGCCAGCCGCGAAAGCGCTTCGACCCCAGCGGGCAGATGCAGCTCATCCAACGCTGGAACCCGTGTGGGCAGGGCGCGAACCGCGGCCGCCGCATGGCCGCGCTCGCGGTGCAGATTGATGCGGAAACGGCCAACGTTCGCGATCCGGTAAGACGCATCGCTGATCTGCTGCGACCGGTAGAGTTCCAGCGCGTGTGCATTCAGCGCCGGAACGACGGCGGCCTCGATCTCCGGCCCCGATAGCACTTGCGGTTCCAGGTTGTGCACCTCGCCGTCCAGCAGCATCGAAGGCGGCGCGCCGGGAACTAATAGCAAATCGCTGGCGCCGCGCGCCACCAGCTGGGCCAGCCAGCTGTCGAGAACGATGGTGGGGGAATCCTTCGCTGCCGGCGCGTCGTGCTGCGCGTTCAGCTCGCGCGCGATGCGCTCGAGATTCGGTGCGTTCTCCATGCGGGCGGCGGCTCCTTCATCCTGCTGAATTGATGCTCTCCGGGCCGTTTTCGTCCCTTCGGCGGCTCCTTGGTGGCGCTCGCAAGCGCCAGCCATCTCGTCGGAGCAGCCGATCCAACCTCTCTCGCTGAATGCGGCGCTTCTCTCTTCGCCCCAGTGCGGAGCGACACCTCATAAAGATATTGTAACGTAGGTCGAATAGTGATTGACATCGCTGCGCGTGCTTGCTATTTTTCGCACGCAAAATATTTTCCGACTCTCACCTGTGGAGGCACCGCAACCCGGCACGATCCATGGCGTTCGTCGCGAAGAAGATTTTCCTCACAAAGGGAGTTGGAAAACACCGCGAGCGCCTTTCGAGCTTCGAGTTGGCCTTGCGCAATGCCGGTATCGCCGCCTGCAACATCGTGCGCGTCTCTTCGATTTTCCCGCCGTACTGCAAGCTCATCTCGCGCAGCGAAGGTCTGAAACACCTCAAGCCCGGGCAGGTTGCGTTCACCGTGATTAGCGAAAACCAGACGCGCGAGCCGCATCGCTTGATCGCCGCGGGCGTCGGACTCGGCCTGCCGGCGGATAAGTCCATGTACGGCTACCTTTCCGAGCACCACTCCTTCGGCGAAACCGAAGAAGTCGCGGGCGAGTAAGCCGAGGAACTCGCGGCCGAAATGCTGGCCACCACCCTGAACGTCGAATTCGATCCCGATTTGTCTTGGGACGAGAAAAAAGAAGTCTATCGCATCTCCAATAAGATCGTCCGCACCATGAACATCACCCAGTCCGCGGTGGGTGACAAACGCGGATTGTGGACCACCGTCCTGGCCGCAGCCATTCTTCTGGGCGACGACGACTAACGCACCTTTACCCCAGCGGCGCAACCCAGCGAACGTCCATTTCTCGACTGCTCTGAGACCGATGAGTTTCTCCGCACCGGCGATGCGAAACGCATCGCGGCCTCCCGCGCGCCGGAAGTTCTCTGTTGGCAATCACATCCATTTGCAAACGCCCGTCTGCGCATCGTCATGCGTTGAAATTCACAGCGACCGCTGAAAATCGCAGCGATTCTCTCCTGGCCCGGCCGCCGTCCCTATCGCCTTCAGAACACATCTCTTAAACGCAAAATTGCCAAAATACCCGCGTTGGCATGACTCGTGCCTTTCTTCATTACGAAAGCAAGCACAAGGAGGCGGGCCATGACAGTGCTACTGGTTGTGCTGACCATCGCGGTTTTTCTGACCATCGACTACGTGAGATCGCGCAAGAGGGCTTTGAAGACTGTGCCGGAAGTTCTCGCGGGCAACGCCGGCGTCGCGCAAGTGCGGCCCGAGTACGTTGGGGGCTTCCAACTCCCGGCGAATTTGCGCTACCACCCCGGCCACACCTGGGCTTTGCGCGAAGGCCACACGATGGTGCGCATCGGAATCGATGATTTCGCCACCCGCCTGATTGGCAAAGCTGAAAGCATCGTGCTGCCCAAGCGCGGCCAGTGGGTCCGGCAAGGCCAGAAGATCATCACGATGGCGAAGGATGGCGAGGTGGCGGAAATGGTCTCGCCGATCGAAGGCGAAGTCCGCGACGTCAACGACGCCGTCCTGCACGACGCTTCCCTTCCCGCCAAGGATCCTTATGGAGAGGGCTGGTTCTTGACGGTGATGTCGCCCGACGCGCAGACCAACTTCCGCAACCTGCTGGGCGGCAACCTGGCGCGCCAATGGATGGCTGAGACTGCCAGCCGCCTGCGCGCGCGGATGCCGATGCTGGCCGGCGCCGTGGCTCAGGACGGCGGTTTGGCCGTGCACGACCTCAGCGTTAACCTGCCCGAGGAGCAGTGGAGTAGCCTCACGCGAGAGTTCTTCCTGACCTGAAGCCGACACACTGGTCATGGCCCGGAGCGCCGTGGCACCCCCGTTGGTGCCACGGCGCTCGCCGTTTGAGCCGGGCCTAAATGCCCCAAAACACCCCTGGGCCGCGTGATCTTAGTCACGGAGACAAGTACCGCGTATCACGGCCAAAATTTCGACAAGCTGAGATTCTCTACAGCGCCAGAACCAGTACCGAGAATCTGGGCCCTATGCGAAAACGAGCAGCCAATCCCGCTGAAGAATTCAGCACCCAAGAGAATCGGACCCAACAGCCGACCCTATGAGCAAAGCCATTCTGTACGACGCAACCCTATGCATCGACTGCAAGTTATGCGAAAAGGCCTGTGCCGAACGGAATCACCTCCCCTACAACGACGCCATCGCCGCCGAGCAGACCCTTTCCGCTCATAAGTTCAACGTTGTGCTCGATAAGGTGCAGGACGGCAAGTACATGCGCCGCTTCTGCATGAATTGCGAAGAGCCCACCTGCGCCTCGGTATGCCCGGTGGCGGCCCTGCAAAAGACCCCGGAAGGCCCGGTCACCTACGACGCCTCGCGCTGCATTGGCTGCCGCTACTGCATGATGGCCTGCCCCTTCGACATTCCCAAGTACGAGTGGAACTCCCTGCTGCCCCGCGTCAGGAAGTGCGACATGTGCGCGGACCGTGTCGCTGCCGGCAAGCCCACGGCGTGCGCGGAGGCGTGCCCAACCGGCGCGACAAAGTTCGGCGAGCGGGACGCTCTGATCGCGGAGGCCAAAGACCGCATCGCCAAGAACCCTTCGCAGTACGTCAACCACATTTACGGTCTGGAAGAAGCCGGGGGCACCTCGGTTTTGCGGCTTTCGAGCGTTCCCTTCGAGGAATTCGGCTTCCCGACCAATTTGGGCAAGACGCCCATGCCTTGGTTCACCTACCGCGTTCTCTCGCGGCTTCCCGACGTGGTCACTTTGGTTGGCGTAGCGCTCGGCGGCATTTGGTGGATAACCAACCGGCGCGAGCAAGTAGCTGCAGCGGAGGCCAGGACGGCCGGCGAACTACCTCACAAACACGGCTCGGGAGAAAAATAGATGCGTTTACCGAAGCTGACTTTCTGGAAAGCGGTATTGGTCATCGTGCTGCTGGCGGGCGCTTATGCCACCTTCCTGCGCTTCACACGCGGGCTGGGCGGCGCGACGAACCTGAGCGACGCCTTCCCCTGGGGCATCTGGGTCGGCTTCGACGTGCTGTGCGGCGTCATGCTCGCCGCCGGCGGTTTCACGCTGACCGCGGCTGTCTACATCTTCAACCTGAAGGACTTCAGGCCCATCGTCCGCCCCACCATTCTGACCGCATTCCTGGGCTACCTGCTGGTCAGCGTGGCGCTGCTGTACGACCTGGGGCGCGGCTATCGCATCTGGCATCCGCTGGTCATGTGGAACCCGCACTCGGTGATGTTCGAAGTGGCCTGGTGCGTCACGCTGTACACCACCGTGCTGGCGCTGGAATTCTCCGCGGTGATCTTCGAGAAGCTGCGGCTCGAGAAGCTGGCCAAGATCCAGCACGCCATCTCGATCCCGCTGGTGATTCTGGGCGTGATCCTCTCGACACTCCATCAGTCATCGCTGGGCAGCCTCTATCTTATCGTTCCCGACAAACTCTACCCGTTGTGGTACTCGCCGCTGCTGCCCGTGTTCTTCTTCCTGTCCTCCATTTGTGTGGGACTGGCCATGACCATCTTCGAGTCCCACATGAGCGCGCGCGCCTTTGGAAAGCACCTGGAGCTGAGTCTGTTGGCGCGCCTCGGGCGCGTGTTGCTGGTTCTGCTGATCGTGTACACGGTCTTGCGCTTCCAGGACCTCTACCATCGCGGCGCGCTGGCGCTGCTGGCCCATCCGGGATACGAGGGGCGGCTGTTCCTGCTCGAACTGTTCCTGGGCTCGCTGGTACCGATCGCGCTGCTGCTGTTTCGGCGGGTGCGCCAGAGCCCGACGGGACTGTACGTCTCCGCGGTGCTGGTCGTGCTGGGCTTTGTCACCAACCGGCTGAACGTCAGCATCACGGGAATGGAGCGCGCGGCCGGCGTTCACTACTTCCCGCGCTGGACGGAACTGGCCATCACGGCCAGCATCGTCGCCGTCGGCTTTGCTGCGTTCGGGCTTGCCGCCAAGTACCTGCCCATCTTCGCTTCCGGCCCGGCCGCGGAATCTGCCCCCGAGCAAGCGACACCCTCGGTCGAGGCTGTCGCGCCGGAGCTGACCCATGCGGGTCCCTGATTCATTGGCGGCCATTCGCAGCGTTTGGGCCCGGGCTGCCTACAGCGTGAGCGGCAAGCTCGTGATCCTCCTTATCGCCTCCATGACGCTCGTGTTCGGCGTTCTCGGTTACCTGAACATCCGCCTGGAGCGCAAGCACCTCGAGCAAAACACGCTGGCCAGCGCGGAACGCATCAGCGACGTGATCAAGCAGAACGCCTCCTACTACATGCTGCGCAACGAACGCGACGGCCTGTATCACATGATCGACGCCATCGGCCACGAACCCGGCATGGTGCGCATCCGCATCTTCAACGACGAAGGCCGCATCAGCTTTTCCTCCGACCCGAAAGAGACGAATACCTTGGTGCACAAACAGGCCGAGGCCTGCTACGCCTGCCACAGCCAAAGCCAGCCCCTGATGCGCCTGAATCGTCCCGACCGTTTTCGAATTTACCGCCTGGCCAGTGGCGAGCGGGCGCTGGGCATCATCAATCCCATCGAGAATGCTCCCGCTTGTTCTTCGGCCGATTGCCACGCGCATCGCGCCGACCAGAAGATTCTGGGCGTTCTGGACACGAACCTTTCGCTCGCCTCGGCGGACGCACACGTGGCCCGCATCACTCTTCAGACCTGGCTTTACACCATCGGAGCCGTCCTGCTCATCTCCTGCCTCAGCGTCGTTTTCGTCTGGCGCGTCGTTTACGGCCCTCTGAAAGCGCTGGAGGGCGGCACGCGCCGGCTGGCCTCGGGTGAACAGGGCTATCAGATCGAAGTGCGCTCGCGCGATGAATTGGCGGACTTGGCGCTCTCCTTCAACGCCATGAGCAGCGAGTTGCGCGAGGCGCGCGAGGAAATCACCGCGTGGAACCGCACGCTCGAGCAGCGCGTGCAGCAGAAAACGCAGGAGCTGAATCGCGCGCACGAGCAGATGTTGCGCACCGAGCGCATGGCCTCCATCGGCAAGCTGGCTGCGGTGGTTGCGCACGAAATCAACAACCCCCTGGCGGGCATTCTGACCTACGCCAAGTTGCTGAAGAAGCGCTTCGTCGCGCGCGGCGACGCTGCGCAGGACGACACCGTCAGTTCCCTGAGCCTGATCGAATCGGAAAGCCGGCGCTGCGGCGAGAGATCGTCAAGAACCTGATGAGTTTCGCACGCGCCACGCCCTTGACCTTCGAGCCTTCCGACGTGAATGCCGTGATCCAGCGCTGCGTGCAGCTCGTTCAACACCAGTTGACCCTCGCCAATATCGAACTGAATTTGAACCTCGCGACCGGCTTACCGCTGGTGCAGTGCGACCCTTCCCAAATCGAGCAGGTGATCCTTTCACTCGTCATGAACGCGATCGACGCCATGCCCCGCGGCGGAACCTTGCGTATCTCCAGCCGGCATCTCGTCGACTCGGGAGAGGCGCGCATTCAGGTCCAGGATGACGGCGTAGGCATTCCCGCGGACGTCCTGCCCAACTTGTTCGAGCCGTTTTTCACCACTAAAGAACGCGGCCATGGCCTGGGACTCGGTCTGGCTATCAGCCGCACGATCGTCGAGCGTCATCTGGGCCGCATCGAAGTTCAATCCGAACCCGGGCGCGGCACCCAGTTCACCATCACTTTGCCCTTGAACGGAAAGAAGCCCGCGGTACCTGCCGCCTCGCCCGTGGCCGCGAAGACAGTGGAGTCAACGTGAGCGCAAAAGCAAATCTGTTGATTGTCGATGACGAATTGATTGTGCGCGACTCGCTCGGAAAATGGTTTCGCGAGGAAGGCTACGACGTCGGCATGGCCGAGAGCGCGCGCGAAGCACTCTCGCTGATGGCGGAAAAGCATTTCGATCTCGCCTTGGTCGATATCAAGATGCCCGGCACGGACGGCGTCGAGCTGCAGCGCCGCATGAAGGAAGTCGCGCAGGAAACCATCGTGATCATCATGACCGGCTACGCCTCGGTGGAAACGGCTGTGGCCGCGCTGAAGAACGGCGCCTACGACTACGTCACCAAGCCGTTCGATCCCGACGACATCGCGCACACCGTGCAGAACGCCCTGGCGCACAAGCGCGCCGAACAGGAAGTCGTGCGCCTGCGCGAAACCGTCGCCGCCACCGCTTTGCCCAGGGAACTGGTCGGCAAGAGCGAAGCCATGCGCCATGTCTTCGAGGCCATCCAAACGGTCGCGCCCACCGATGCGACCGTGCTGATTACAGGCGAGAGCGGCACGGGCAAGGAACTGGTCGCGCGCGCCATTCACGCCGCCAGCACCCGCAAATTCAATCCCTTTGTCGTGATTCACTGCGGCGCTTTGACCGAAACGCTGCTCGAAAGCGAACTCTTCGGGCACGAAAAGGGCGCCTTCACCGGCGCGCAGTACCGCAAGAAGGGCAGCTTCGAAATTGCGGAGGGCGGCACTGTCTTTCTCGACGAGATTGGCGACATCAGTCTGAAGACGCAGACTGACCTGCTGCGCGTTCTGCAGGAGCACGAAATCCGCCGCGTGGGCGGCAGCCAGCCCATCCACGTCGATTTCCGCTGTATTTCCGCGACGAACCGCAACCTCGAAGCCATGATCGAGGAAAAACAGTTTCGCTTCGACCTCTTCTACCGCCTCAATGTCTTTCCCATTCATCTCCCTTCGCTGCGCGAGCGCCGCGAAGACATTCCGCTTCTCGCCGTCCACTTCCTGAAGAAGTTCGCCGATTCCATGAACAAGCGCGTCACGCAGATCTCTCCCGCAGCCATGAAGTTGCTGCAGCGCTGCGACTGGCCGGGCAATGTCCGCGAGCTGGAGAACGCCATCGAGCGCGCCATGGTTGTGGCCCAAGGCTCGGAACTGCATGAGGGAGATTTTGTGTTGAAGGCCGCTGCGGCCGTTCCGGCAGGCCGCACGCTCGAGGATGTCGAGCGCGCCCATATCCTCGCTGTGCTCGAGGAGTGCGGCGAAAATCAGACGATAGCCGCGCAAATTCTCGACATCGATCGCGTCACGCTCCACAACAAGCTGAAAAAATATGGATGGACGAAATCCTCCCTTGAGCGCGCATGAAACGCATTCAGCTGCTCCCGCTGGGCGATATCGACCGCCGGCAAGTCCAGGAACTCGCCCAGTCGCTGGCCCGCGCGATGAAACGCGAGTACGCTGTGCTGTCCCGTGAAGCCGATCTCTCCCCAAATTTCAACGCCAGCCGAGGCCAGTATCACTCGACGGAAATGCTCGCGCGTATGGCGGCGCGCGTCACGCCCGACACGTGGCGCTTGCTGGGCGTCACCTCCGTCGATCTCTACATCCCCATCCTCACCTTCGTGTTCGGCGAGGCGCAGTTGCAGGGCGCCCTGGCCGTCGTTTCCACCTATCGCTTGCGCCAGGAGTTTTACGGCCTGCCCGCGGACGACCATCTGCTTTCCGAGCGCCTGCTCAAGGAAGCGGTGCACGAGCTCGGCCACACGTTCGGGCTCACTCATTGCGACGACACCGGGTGCGCCATGGCCCCGTCGCACGCCGTCGAATGGATCGATCTGAAAACAACGCAGTATTGCCGCAAATGCGCCGCCGCTTTGGCGCGCGCCGCTTCCCTCCACGGCTGACGCTCGTTCCCGCTCGCGTCGCGAAACACCTTTGTTGGCCGCTGCCACGCGCTCTGGTGTATCCTTCCCCCCGCTTGGGAATGTAGCCAGTACTCATAAACATTTTTGTGGAGGAATCATGAAGGCTTCTTTGATCCTGATCCTGGCGCTTCTTTTTGCGATTCCGAGCGCCCTCGCGTCGCAAAGCTCGCCGGCGAAAAACGAACGAAAGCCGCTGCCCACCATCGAGCAGAAGACCGCGGGCATGCAAAAGTTTCCCGGCTTCTTTACCTGCTACTGGGACGCGCGCACGGGCAAAATCTGGCTGGTGGTCGACAAATGGGATACCGATTTCCTCTTCCACGAGTCCTTGCCCAATGGCGTGGGTTCGAACGATGTCCTGCTCGACCGCGGCCAGCCGGGCGAAACGCAAGTCGTCCGCTTCGAACGCAGCGGCCCCCGCGTCTTACTGGTCGCGCAGAACGAGCGCTTTCGCGCCATCACCGACGATTTGCAGCAGGTCCAGGCGGTCAGGCAAGCCTTCGCGCAATCCGTGCTGTGGGGCTTTGACGCCGCCGCGGAAGACGCCAATTCCCTCCTGATCGACGCGACTCCCTTTTATCTCCACGACGCGCACCACATCGTCGAACGCCTCGCCGCCATTCACCAGGGCGCCTATCACCTGGACGCTTCGCGCTCGGCCATCTACCTGCCGCGCACCAAAAATTTTCCTGAAAACTCCGATGTCGAATCCATATTGACCTTCGTCGGCCAGAATCCCGGCCCGTGGGTCAAGCAAGTCACTCCGGAGCCGGAGGCCATCACCGTCCACGAGCATTTTTCCTTCATTCAAGCGCCCCCGCCCGGTTTCCACATGCGCAAGTACGACCCGCGCTGCGGCTTCTTCGGCATCGAGTTCATGGATTTCGCCACACCCGTCGACCGCTCGATTCACAAGCGCTACATCGTTCACTGGCGCTTGCAGAAGAAGGATTCGTCCGCCGCGCTGAGTGAGCCGGTCAAGCCCATCGTCTACTACGTCGATCCCGCCATTCCCGAGCCCATTCGCTCCGCCGTGATGGAGGGGCTCAGCTGGTGGAACCAGGCGTTCACCGCCGCGGGCTATAAAGACGCGTTTCAGGTGAAACTGCTGCCGCCCGGCGCGGATCCCATGGACGTTCGCTACAACGTCGTGGAATGGGCGCCGCGCAGCACGCGCGGATGGTCCTACGGCAACGCCGTTGCCGATCCGCGCACCGGCGAAATCATTCAGGGCCACGTGACGCTCGACGCCCTGCGCATCCGCCAGGATTTCCTGATCGCGCGCGGGCTGCTCGATCCCTTTGGCAACAATCCTGCCTTGCTGCGCGAGGCCAATGAAATGGCCCTCGCGCGCATCCGCCAGTTGGCCGCCCACGAAAGCGGCCACACGCTTGGCCTGATGCACAATTTTGCGGCGAGCACCGTGGATCGCGCTTCCGTGATGGACTACCCTCCGCCCGTCGTGACCCTCGGCTCCAACGGCGTTCCGGATGTCTCGAACGCCTACGCCACCGGCATCGGCGCGTGGGACAAGGTCACCATCGACTACGGCTATCAGGATTTCCCGCCGGGCGCCAACCAGCAGCAGGCGCTCAACAAGATTCTCGACAACGCGTTTTCCAGCGGCCAGATTTACTTGACCGATCAGGACGCGCGTCCGCTCGGCTCCGCCAGCCCTGTCGCGCATCTGTGGGACCAGGGAGCGAACGATCTCACTGGGCTAAAACAGGTGATGGCTGTGCGCAATGCCGCGCTGCAGCGCTTGTCGCTCGACGCCATCCGCGAAAACGCTCCGGTCGCCACGCTGGAGGACGTTCTCGTTCCCATCTAC
>JBJKQB010000324.1:0-14590 GCA_046705825.1 Candidatus Acidiferrales bacterium | reverse complement strand
GCCCTACGCCATGGCCCTGCGCTGCGAAAAGAAGTGGGTGCAAGCCTTCTCCGGCATCGCCATGCAGCCGCCGTCTTGGTATCAGGGCCCGGCTTTCGCCGGAGGATTTCAGCCGCTCTTCCTCATGGCCGCGCTCAACAACATGACCGCGCAGGCCGGTACGGTGATGGCCTCTTCGCCGCGCAGTTCCGGCGGCTCAGGATTTGGCGGTGGCGGCGGCGCCGGTGGGGGATTCGGCGGCGGTGGCGGCGGCGGCTTCTGAGATTTGATCCGGGCTTTGTGCGCGAGCGCCCGGTTCAGTTCCGCGACCTTCCTTCGGCTCGGCGCTGCGAGCCCTTCCTCACATCACTTCACATCACTTCGTCAGCAGGCTCCAGCACGTTCTCCGATTCCCCGCGCGCTCTCCACGCCTTCAGAATGTCCGCCTTGGTGAGCATGCCTTCCAGGTGCCCCCCGTTCGATACCACCAGGAGCAACGGCTGGTTCTTTTCGTGCAACAGCAAACGCAAGGCTTCCATGGCGTCACAATCCGGCGCCACAGCGGTAAATTGGCGTTCCGTCAAATCGGCGACGGTGGTCGCGGCCTGTTTATCTGTGGGCACTTCATCCAGCGAGGACGCCGCGATGGTCCCGATCACCTGATGATCTTCCAGCACCGGAAACGTTGTCTGATGCTCCCGCTCGGAAACGGCCTGCGCGAATTCGCGCAAGCTGAGCGAAGCCTGCACGGCAGTCACCTCCCGCTGCATCAGCTCGCTGACCGTCACGCCCGTCGGCCCGAACGCTTTCGTGCGCTCGTGCACGCGCTGGTCTCCGGAAACGGACGCGTCTCCCGAAACGCCGTACGCGACCGCTGCCCCAATCAGCGTGGGAATGATGAAGGCGTGCCCGCCCGTGGCCTCGGCGACGAACACCACCGCCGCAAGCGGAGTCTTGTATCCCGCCGCAATGAACGCTGCCATTCCCACCGCGGCGTACAGCTCGAGCGAAGAGCTGTGCACCACCGCTTGCGCGAACGCGCTTCCAAATGCCCCGCCCGTCAGGAAGAGCGGCACGAACATCGCGCTCACCCCTCCAAACGCCAGCGAAAAAATCGTCGCCAGCAGCTTCAGCACCCCAAACGTGGCCAGCTCCAGCGGCGCGTGCCTCATGTTCAGGATGATGCCCACCGCCTCGTAGTTCGGGCCCAACGGCACCAGCGGGCCCTGAAACATGCGCACGAACGCCAGGCCGCACAGTCCGGTCAGCAGCCCGCCCAGCGTCAGCTTCACCCAGTGCGGTATCGACCATTTCACCACGAACGTGCGCACTCTCCGGAAGGTGATCGAGAAGGTCATGGCGATCAGCCCGATGGCCACACCCAGCAGCGCGCACCAGATCAGGTCGCGCCCCGTAAATGAAACCGTGCTCTGAAAATTAAAAATCGGCTTGGCGCCCAGGAAGGAGGCCAGCGTCACGTAGGAAACCACCGAAGCGATCAGCGAAGGCAATAGCGCTTCGTGCGCCAGGTCGTCCTTGTAGGGCATTTCCAGCGCGAAGACCAGGCCGGTGAGCGGCGCGCGAAACACCGCCGCCATCCCAGCCGCCGCCCCGCTGATCAGCATGGTCCGCCGGTCACGCGGCTCCAGCCGCAAACGCCCCAGTTTCGCCCACATCCACGAGCCGATCGCGCCACCGCCGTAAATGCTGGGACCTTCCAGCGCCGCACTGCCCCCGAACCCCACCGTGGTAATCGCCGCCAGAAGCTTTGGAACGAGCGGCCGCATTTCGACTGCGCCTTGCCGCTCGTGATAGGAACGAATGATTTCTTCGGTCGAGTGATTATTCGGATCGGGGGTCAGATACTGCATGATCAGCCCCGTCACCAGGAACGCCAGCGTGACCCCCGCGACCATCATCCACGGGTGGTGCAGATAATAGTTCAGCACCGGCGGCCATACTTCTTTCAGAACGATCAGCGCCACCGCCGTCACCACCAATCCCGTGAGGATCCCCACCAGCGGCGCGATCAGCAGCCACTTGTGCAAACTTCGCGAGTAGGTGGTGCCCAGATCTTCGTACACCCGCGGCAGGTATTTCCGCAGCAGACCGTATCGGCGCGTCCATGCCGTTCGCAGAGGCATTCGTTTTCAATTCCTTCCCGTCGTTGTCCCGGGTCTCAGGTTTGCTGCCCGGTTCCTATGCTTCCCGGATTCCCCCGCCGCCTTTGCGCGCCGGCTCACGCTTTCGAGCGCCTGCAGCAGCCGCGGGCCCGTCGTCTGCAATTCGGTCCGGTGCAGTACCGATAGCTTTGCCAGCAGCCTTTCTCCCGTCGGCGTGAGGCTCAGAAACACCTCTCTGCGGTCCGCTCCGCTGCGCGCCCGCCGGACCAGTTTCTTGCTTTCCAGCCGGTCGCTCAGCTCCACCGCGCTGTGATGCCGCACCAGCAGCCGCTCCGCCAGATGTCCTACCGTCGCCTTTCCCTGCGGCGCGGACTTGATCACCAGCAGCGCCTGATGCTGGTGCGGCTCGATGCCCGCACGCCGTGCCGCGCGCTCGCTGAAGTTCAGGAAGCGCCGGATGTCGTAGCGAAACTCTTCCAGCACGCGGTAGGGAATTCCGTCCACACGCCTCTCCGGGTACCCTGTAATTATATCGTATCACGATATATGGCCGGCTTTCGTCTCATTCCCGTCCGTTGTGCTGCACCGGCACAGGCCCTGTTTTCGTCACGCGCAGGGCTATTGATTCTTCCGATTGCTGGGGCGGTTTTTTTCTGAGGTTTTTGCCCAAACACGTCCGCTAGACGCGTATGATCAGTGCGTCCTCATGCAAGGACCAGGCAACGATACGCATCTCTTTTCTCATCACATCATTAGGGGGCGAATCCCAAACCATGGGTGGAACCGAACATTTTTCAAGCCGACTTATATCTCTAATCGAATCCGACGCCGTCGAGCTGACGCGCCGCACGGTCGAAACGCTGCAGACCAGCCGCCATACTCCGTCCTATCGCCATCTCGCTTTTCAGGATCTTTACGCCAAGGCCTATGACGTCTTTCATCAGTTCGGGCGCTGGCTCCTGGAAAACACCGACGCCGCCATCCGCACCCGCTATCACGATCTGGGCGGCCAGCGCTTCCATGAAGACATTCCTCTCAGCGAGGTTCTCTGGGCTCTGGTCTTGACCAAGAAACATCTGCGCCGGCATCTCTCCGCCTGGGGCCTGGCCGATTCCGCCGTCGAGCTCTATCGCCAGCAGGAACTCGATCGCCTCGTCGCTCAGTTCTTCGACCGCGCCGTCTGCTACACCGCCGAAGGCTACGAGCACGCCCGCCGCGAAGCCGCCGAGCACTCCGCGCACGAGCAAGCCGAGCCGCCCAACACCTTCGTCCTCCCCTAGAAGCTTTCGCGCCACTCGCAACGAGCTGGTTGTGGCGCGGGCGTCTCGCCCGCGGTTCGCAGCTGTCTGCTCTGGCGGACGGCAGGAATCAAAATCCCGCCGCCTTTCTCTGCGTCCTCCCCGCCTCCGCGCTAAATCTTCAGTGTTTCTTCTAGCCGCTCGCCACTCGCCACTTCTTCCTACCTCGCGTACTCCAGCAGGAAGAACGTCCCCGGAATAATCGGCGGCCTGCGGAATCGCTCGCCCGGCTTCCGCGGCGGCATGGGCCCGAACTCCGCCGTCACTGTATAGATCATGTGCGTCTTCAAATTCAGCGCCATGGTTCGCGCCCCGCGTTGCGTCTGGATCGTGTCGACCTTCACTAGCTTGTCCGGCGAGTCCTCGCGCGCCACCGTGATGGTCCCGTCGCCGCACGACGCGAACGCGTACCCCGTCCGCGGATCGAACCGCGCCGCGTCGATGCCCATCCCGATGGGCACCGTTCCCAGCACCTTCCCCGAATTTCCGTCGACGTAATCCATCACACCGCTGTGGCATCCCGGAAACAGCCGCTCGTTTTTCGCGTCGATGGCCAGCCCCGACGGCGACTTGCACGGCGCCAGCGGCCATGTATCCGTCACGCGCAAATCCTTCGCGTCGATCTTGACCATTTCGCTTTTGTCCTCCAGATTCGCGAACACGTGCCCTTTGCCGTCCGCCTGCGCGAATTCCGGTTTGCCGCCCAGTGGGAAGGTTCCCAGTACGGTTCCCGAGGCGGCGTCGATGGCAGTCGACGAATTCGCATCTCCGTTCATGGTGAACACGCGCTTGGTGGCCGGATCGTAGATGATGCCGTCGCAGTCCGGCGCCGTCTTCAGGTGCTCGAGCACTTGCAGCGTCTTGTAGTTGAATACAGTCACGCTGCCCGGATCGCCGTCGCTGGCAAAGCCCCGGTTGAATTCCGGCGCCAGCGCGATGCCGTGCGAGCGCGTGAACCCCGGAATGTGGCCGATCACCTTGCCCGTCTTCGGGTTCACGACCAGCACTTCCGTTTCGCGCGAGATGAACAGCCGGTCCATGCCCGGGTCCATCAACAGGTAGTCCCACCCGCCCTTCCCGCCCAGCTTGAATTTCTTCACCAGGCGGTACCCCGAGCCGCCCGCCTTCTCCTCGGTTGCGGCGGCGCTCTTGCCCTTCTTTTTCGCCTGCGCTTTTGCCGCGGCGGCGCGCGAAGTCAAGCTCGACGCGCCCGCTTTCGTCGGCGAAATCACGTGCCCCACCAGCACCACGCACAGCGCCAGGATCAGGAACCCGAAATAAACTCCGATCGTCCTCCACACCGTTCTTTGCACAATTTCACCTCGTCGCGCTCAAGATGTCATCCCGAACCCATCCGCGAATTTTGCGGGTGGGGGTGAGGAATCTGCTTTTTCCCAAGGTCACCACAGAGGCCCAAATCGAGGCACCCAAACGCCTTATGCTACTCCCGCTTTTACCCCTCCCACCTGAAAATCACCTGAAAGCCCACCCGGCCCTTCTGCTCGCCCCTCTCCGCGGCTCTCAGGTAATTCTCACGCGCTATTCACGCTTCGATTATGAACGCGTCATCTTCGACGGGCAGGTTCTCTCCGAGCACTTCGCGTTTGCGTTCTCTCCCATAACCGCTAACGCGCTGTTGAACATATCTTGAATTCCCGGCAAGCGAGGTGGGCGTGCGTCGCTGTCACGGGACTGTGTCCCGATCCTGGTTTCCCTGTTTCCCCCTCCGGTCTGCACCGCCATGCGGCGCACCCGCTTTCTTTCCATTGAAGCAAGTTCATAAGAATCTCGGGCCCGTCCCCGCCGCGGCCAAACTGAATATGGAGGAAGAACATGAAGTTTCGCGCTTGTGCTGCCCTGGCTCTCTTGGCCTTTTTCTTCTCGGCTTGCCCCTTGAAGGCGCAGACTGACCGCGCCGTGCTGGAAGGCGCCGTCATGGATCGCAGCGGTGGCACGGTGCCCGGTGCGGACGTCAAGGTCACCGCAGTCAGCACCGGTATCACACAGGACCGCAAATCCAACGGCCACGGCTATTATCTTTTCCCCGGTCTGGCCGTGGGCCGGTATTCGGTCGCCGTCTCCAAACAGGGATTCGCCACGCACGTTGTGGATGGCGTCATTCTGCGCGTGGGCGAGGACCACACGCTGGACGTCCGCTTGCGCGTCGGCGGCATGGCGCAACGCATCGTGGTCAACGCGCAAGCCGATCCTGCCGAGCGCACCTCTCCTGCCGACGCCTCCGTGGTCAGCAGTGAGCAGATCGAGAATCTGCCCACCAACGGCAGAGACTGGGCGGAGTTGACCATCCTGGCTCCCTTCGCCCAGGATGACGGCGGCGGAGACCAGCGCACCATTCGTTTCGCCGGTCGCGCGCGCGACGACAACAACTTCAGCATCGACGGCGTGGATGCCGGCGGCATTCAAGAGCAAGCCCAGAAATCGTCCGTTCGCCTGCAGATCTCCGAAGATGCGGTTGCCGAATATCGCGTCAATAGCGCGCTGTACGATTCAGAATACGGCACGCAGTCGGGCGGGCAGATCGACGTCGTTACGAAGTCGGGGACCAACAATTTTCACGGCACGGTGTTCGGGTATCTGAGAAACTCGGTGTTTGACGGGCGCAACTTCAACGACTACGTCACCGACTCCGCGGGGAATCAGGTTCCCGTCAGGCTGCCCTTCCGAATGGGGAATTTTGGAATGACCCTGGGGGGCCCGATCCAGAAGGACAAGACGTTCTTCTTCATCAGCTACGAAGGCCTGCGACAACAGCAGGACGCATCCACCGCCGGGCAGACGTTCGTGCCGAGCCCGAGCTTGATCCAGGACATCCTGGTGAACGGCCGGAATGGCGCGGGGCCATCGCCGGCGATGTGCAGCGTTCTGCAAGGATTCCCATGGCCCTCTTCGCTTGGAGCCGTGGGGGGATGCACGCCGAAATTCGTTTATCCCGACAGCGCTTTCGTGAACTGCTCGAATCCGAACGCGAATTGCGGCTTGACCTACGACGCCAACGATCCGGCCACAGACGTGAACTCGTTCACACACCCCATCATAACCAGGATCAATGAAGACTCGTGGCTGGCCCGCATCGACCACAAATTCAGCGATAACACCACCCTGTACGTCCGCGCACAGCGCGACGTAAGCACTTCGTACTCTCAGATCAACGTCAGCGCTACCGGGTTGGACAGCGACGAGGTGTTCAACCATCCCGCGAATTATCTCGTGGCGCTCCAGCACACTTTTACCCCCAATCTGTTCAACGAAACGAAGTTCTACATCAACCGCTCGCCCTTCCACAACCCGCACGGAAGCACTCTGCCGTTTGCGGTGAACACGAACATGTTCTCCGGCATCCCCAACCAGTCCGCCGATATTGAGGTCGGCACCACCTTCGGTGTTGTGGACAACCTGACTCTGAATCATGGCCGCAATACCTTCAAAATGGGCATGGAGTACCGCCGGGTTCGGCTCAACCAGGGGCAGACAGCGGACAACAATCTCACTTTCACGGACGACCAGAGCATGATATCCGGGTCGCTGTCGAACCTCACCTTCAACGCTCCGTGGTGCTGTCACGGACTGCGCCGCAATTTCTTCATGCCCTACTTCCAGGACGAATGGAAGATGACGCCCACGTTTACGGTCACGGCAGGGCTGCGCTGGGAATACTACGGGGTACCCACGGAAGCGACGAACCGCACGACCGTCTTCGACGTGAACACGTTCCACGGTGTCTGCGTTGGCAGCGGATCGACCAACGGTCCATTTCCTGCGCCGATCAACGCGGCCCCCTGCCCGACGAATCCGGCGCTCACGAATCCGGACTACCGCGACGTCGATCCGCGATTGGGTATTGCCTGGGCCCCCTCAGCACTGGATGGAAGGACGGTAATCCGAGCCGGGTTCGGCATCTATCACGGCGCGGCCCAGAATGACGACGAGAACGCGGGTCTCGAAAGCGACACCTATCGCGTCGTTACGAACCAGGCGGTGCCCATGACCGCAGCCTACGCCCAGGAAATCCCCGATCTTTCGGGCGCCCCAATTTCCAGGGCGGCTGCTCATCCGCGAGCGTTGCAGCGTGAAGGGCGACGCAATCTATACGTCGAGGAATGGGGCATGACCGTTGAGCAAGCCATGCCGGATGGCTTCATATTTTCGGCGTCGTATCTCGGAAGCCATGGCGTGAGGCTCTTTTCCCGCGGCGCCGTCAATCTCTGCACGATCCCGGTAACGATGAACCCGATCACCGGCGACTGCGTTCGCCCGCTGGATCAATACTATACCGACCCCAACAATCCCGATCCGTTCGGTTCGGTGGACTACAAGAGCGACATTGGGCAGAGCACGTACCATGCGTTGGGCCTTTCTCTCGAGCGGCACTTCAGCAACGGTTTCACCCTTCTTTCGCGCTACACCTGGTCTCATTCCATCAACGACGGTTCGGTGGGCGGCGGCGAGTCGAACGGTCCCGAAAACGTGAATTGCATCGCATGCGACAAGGGGCCGAGCATCTATGACATTCGCAACAATTTCATCACCGACGCGGTCTATCAGCTTCCTTTCGGCCCCGGCGCCAAGTTCCTCCACGACTCCGGACCCGCTGGCAAGCTTCTCGGTGGATGGCAACTGAGCGGTTTGGGGATGTGGCACACAGGGCACCCGTTGACCGTGAGCATGGATTTGAGCAATGGAATTTGCGATCCCAGCCAGGCCGCCAACCAGTTCTATAACTCCGACTGCGGCTCGGCGTATCCCAGCACCTATCTTCTTCCCGATGGCAACGATCAGACCAATCAGCGGCCCGATATCGTTCCGGGGGCACCTTTGACCTTGCCGGGAGGCGGACGAAACGGCGTGCCTTTGGTGAATCCCGCGGCTTTTCAGGCGCCGCCGGTAGACACCAACGGCAACTTCACCCGTTTCGGCAACGCGAGCAATGGCTTGGTCCGTGCACTGCCGTCGTGGCAGATTGACATGGCGCTGCAGAAAGAGACCAAGCTGACGGAGCGCTTCACTCTCGAATTCGCCGTGCAGGCCTTTAACATCTTTAACCACATACAGCTCGGTGACCCGAGCCAGCTCACCTTGATCTACGATCCGGCCTCACCCTCCACGGGATATTTGGACACGCCGCCGAACTTTGGCGTAATCGACACGACCGTGAACTTCAACATGAACAATGACAACGACTCTTCGCCGAACGTCGGAACCGGCTTGCCGCGCCAAGTCCAATTCATGCTGAGGTTGAAGTTTTGATCGCCATGAAGAGCTTCCAGGACCGGCGGAATGGTTGACGCCAAGGCCCGGCGTCTCGCTTCCAAACGCTCGTGGATCGTGCTCGCAGCCGTCGCTGCCTGTCTCGCTGCCGCGGTGGCAATTCCGCTATGGCTGCGCAGCTCGCGGCGCCCGGCCCTGGACGCTCACACGCGTCCCGGCCCGACATTCATCGTGCCGCAGGCCGATTTGCGCCTGCCCGTCACCGTCATCGCCTATGGCGACATGCGCTTCACCGACCCCTCCAACTCCACCGCCACCAATCCCGTGGTCCGCTTGGCTCTGGTGAAACGCATCGCTTTGGAGAAGCCCGATGCGCTCCTCCTGAATGGCGACGTGCCCTGGCATGGCGGAAACCCCGGCGACTACGCCGCCTATGCACAGGAAACTCAGCCGTGGCGCGCCGCGCATCTGCGCGTTTTCCCGGCGCTGGGCAATCACGAGTTCGATCGATGTGCAGTTCCGCAGTGCCTGGCGAATTGGTGGGCCGCTTTTCCTGAACTCAAAGGATTCCGCTGGTATTCCGTTCGTTTGGGGACGTCTATCTACGTCATCGCGCTTGATACCGACGCCTCGCTGCTCCCTGGCAGCACGCAGCGCCAATGGCTTCAGAACCAACTCACCTCGTTGCCTTCCGGCGTGCGCTTTGTCTTGTTCGCCATGCATCATCCGCCCGTGGCCGACATTCAAAACCGCTTCGAGGTCAGCCACAACCCGCGGCCAAACGAGCTCGCGCTCCGGAAGTACTTGGCCACCGCGGCCGCCGCCAGCTCCGCGAAATTCGTGGTCATTGCCGGCCACATCCATAATTACGAGCGCTTCTTCCAGGACGGCATCGTCTATCTGGTCTCCGGCGGAGGCGGGGCCAAACCCTATCCCGTTGTTCGCACGCCCTCCGACCTGTACCAGAACACGAAATTCCCCAATTACCACTATCTGAAGTTCGTGCTCGATGCCGGCGTCCTTCGCGCCACTATGTACCGCTATTCCGCCTCCGGCCCGGCCTGGCAAGCCATGGACACCTTCGCCGTTCGCTCAGAACCGGCCGCTCGCTGACCTCGACCCAGCTCGATCGAAGGGCCATCGCCACCGATCTTGATGGATACACGTGTCGACCAAAATCTCCGTAAGTCCTTTAGTATCAACACAAACACGAAAATTGATGGATACAGATTCGATCCCGTGGCAGACCCGGAGTCGTCACGCAGTCGAGGGAGCGGATTTTTCGGTCGGGCGGGTGAGGTTGGCGGCGGACCAGTCGCGGCCCACGCCGAGGGCGTCCGCGACGCGGTTGATGTAGTTGAACCAGGAGGCGATGAGTGTGATCTGCAGGATGCCGCGATCGTCAAAACCGGCCTGGCGCAGGCGCTCGATGTCGGCGCGGGAACACTGCGTGGCGTCCTTGGTCAGCTTCACGACGTAATCGAGCATGGCGCGGTCCTGGGGTGAAAGCGGAGCTTTGGTATAGTCCTGGCGCAACTGCGCCACCAAATTTTCGTCCAGCGTAACGCGACGCAGAAACTCTGCGTGGGACTCGATTCAATAAAAGCAGCGGTTGGTGACCGAAACCATGGTGGCGATCATTTCGTGCTGACGGCGTTCGAGCGGCAGGTCAGGCGACATCAGCGCGCCAAACGTGGCGAAGGCGTGGAAGAGCGCGTCGGGCAGCAGGGTATGCGAGCCAACGATTCCGGCGACGCCGTCGTCGGTGCGGAAGACGGGCGTCGCGTACTCTTTGGGATAGAGGGCGCGCTGGGTTTCGAGCGCCTTCATTAATTGCTCGCTCGCTTCGGAAAGCGGAACCGTTTTGATCCAAGTCATGAAGCATCCTCCACAATGGCGTCAAAATGTGGCGCGACGCACGTACGCAACAACTGCGAAAACGCCGGCACGTTCGCTGCGCTCAGTGTAAACGAGACGCCGGCGCTAACCGCGCGCTAAAAGAGGAATTTTAGCGCGAGTTGAATCACGCGCGGGCTAACGTCCTGCTGAATCACGCCGATATTGGGCGACTGAATGTCTGATTCGGGCAGGCGCAGATTCGTGTGATTCAGCAAATTGAAAAGCTCGGCACGAAACTGCAGGCGGTCGCGCTCGGTGAGCGTGATGTCCTTCAGCGCGGCGAAATCCCAATTCGAGTAGCCCGGGCCCTGAATCGCGTTGCGCCCTTCGTTGCCGAACGTGCCAGTGGCCGCCTCGACGAAAGCGCAGGGATTGAACCAGTGCGCGGCCGTGCGCGTCTGGGTGGGCGCAACGCAGCCGGGATTCGCCGCGACCGGTCCCGGAGTGAATGGATTGCCGACGATGTTGGGCCGCTGGCTGGAAAAGCCGGATATTTCCGGCGCGGTGCCCTGCAGCGCGACATCGGTGGAATCGAAAACGGTGAAGGGGGTGCCGCTGGCGGCGGTGAAGATGCCGTTGAACTGCCAGTGGCCCAGCGCGTGCGCGTACCAGCTGTTTCCTTCCTGGAAGAAGGGAACGCTCCATTCATAACTCAAGACGAAACGATGGCGCGCGTCGAACATCGAACGCCCTCGTTCGGCGGCAAGATTGAACGGGTCCTGCGGAAGATCGTTTTCGCCGGCCACAGGCTGAGAGGCGGAGCCGGTAATGTTGAAGGAGGAGACGTCGTCGATCGATTTGGAATAGGTGTACGACGCCAGGAAAGCGAGGCCATGGCCAAAGCGCTTGCGCAGGCTGGACTCGAGCGCGTTGTAATTGGAATTGGCGATGCCAGCAATTTCGCCAACCGAGCCATAGTTGCATGGGCTCGGTTGTGAGAGCGTGCACCCGGAATCGATGCGGCGCTGATTGACGTTCGCTTCCGTGGAGAGCGGATTGCCGTTGGAGTCCGTTCCCGGTACGTAGACCGCGGGATTGCCTTCGATCAGGCGCGGCAGTTTCACGCCGGTAGTGCCGACGTAGCCGATCTGGAAGAGCCAGTTGGTGCCGAAAGAGCGCTGCACGTTCAGGTTCCAATCCTGGGCGTAGGGCAAGCGCAGCTTGTTCGAGATGACCAGGAGCGTCATGGGCTCGGAGAAGACAGGGCCGAACGGATTCGCACCGTTGAACGGATCGGCAAAGTTCACCGGAAAGCCTGCCTGCGGCGTTTGCAGATAGGGAGGCGCGCTGACGGGATCCTGCAGCGGGCCGCCTTCGCCCGTGTAGAACGGCTCGTAATAAATTCCGTAGGCGGAGCTGATCAGCCATTTGCCGCTGCCGGTGGGATCGTAAGCGATGCCGACGCGCGGCGCGAGGGCGTGATATTCCGTGGGGATCAAGCCCGCGGGGACTCCCGGATCGCCGGGATAGAGCAACCCTGCCGGCGCCGTGGGCATGACTTTGGATTGCGCGCCGGGCACCCACAGATTTTGCAGGTTGTTCGTTTCGGTGTAGGGGAAAGGCAGATCCCAGCGCACGCCATAATCGAGAGTGAAGCGCGGCGTGATTTTGTAGGTGTCCTGCGCGTAGAGGTCGAGCGCATGGCCGCGAATGTGGCGGTCGGGATTGCCGCCGCCCTGCAGGAAAACGACCGGCTGGCCCGAAAGGAAGCTGGCAAAGGCGTCGCTATAGGGAAACGGGGCAAAAACAAAGAAGCCGTTGGTGGCGATGCCGAAGACGGAGTTGATCTGGTCGCGACGGTAGCCGCCGCCAAATTTCAGTTCGTGGCGGCCGCGAATCCAGTTGAGCGAGCCGGAGATGTCGAAAGTGTTCTGATAGGTGTAACGCGGGCCGGTAATGGGGTCGCCGACGGAAGCGTAGCCGGCTACTTGAATGAAGGGCGGCCCGGCAGCCAGCGCGAGCGTGGGAGCGTACTGAAAGCCGAGGGAGGAGGGCGACTGGTGGTTGAGGTGCTGGTCGAGCAGGAATTCGTTGCGCAGGAATGAAAAACGCGCGACGCCGATGAGCGAGGGCGAGAAAGTATGGGTTTCCTGCGCGACGAAGTTCTGCGCGCGATCGTACATGCCCACGGGAAAACCGGGAACGTTGGCGCCCTGCGGAGACAGCGGATCGGTGGTGGGTCCGCTGGCGTACATGTAGCGCAAGCTGAGAGCGTTGGCTGAATTCAGGTAGTGATCGACGCGCAGGCCGAATTGGTTGTTATCGACGCTGAGCGACTGCGTGGTAGTGAATGTGTTTGGTTGGCCCGGTCCCTGATTGGGGGACGGGAAAAAGGGCAGAAGGTTCTGCGCGATGGAATTGACGGAGGGAAGGGTGTTGTTGGGAACGGGCTGGGGCGCACCGGTAAAGAAGCTGTAGAGCTGGTGCGCCGGATTGTTGCACATGCCGTTGGTGAAGCCTTCGGGGCACATTTCGGAGAAATTGCCCTGGCGCTCGAGCGAGGTGGGGACGGTAGCGCTCACGGTCTCGCCCTGACGGTTGCGGAAGCCTTCGTAATAGCCGAAGAAGAAGGTTTTGTCGTTGATGATGGGGCCGCCGAGGGTTCCGCCGAACTGATTCTGTTTGAGCGGCTGGACCGAGCGCGCGAAATAATCGGAAGCGTCCATCGCGTCATTGCGGAAAAATTCCCAGGCGGCGCCGTGAAACTGATTGGTGCCGCCGCGGGTAACGATGTTGGCGGTCGAGCCCAGGCTGCCGCCAAACTGCGCGTCGGAGTTATGCGTGAGAATTCGGAATTCGGCGATGGCATCGATGGGCGGCTTGAGAACGAAGCCGGCGTCGACGGCGTTGAAATTATTGGCGCCGTCGATCAGGAAATTGTTGGATTCGGGGCGCATGCCGTCGACGGCATAGGCCTGGCCCTGGCGCACGGCGCCGCCCGCCTGCATCAAGCCCGGGGTGAGCGGGGCGACGCCGGGTTGGAGCAAGCCGAGCTGGGAAAAGTTTCGGCCGTCGAGAGGCAGATCGAGGAGTTCGCGTTCTCCGACGACCTGGCCGAGGCTGGTGACGGTCGGCTGGATCAACGCCGCGTTCGAGTGCACCTGAACCGTCTGCGCCGTCGAGGCGACGCTGAGGCGGATGGGAACGGTGGCAGTTTCGTTTACGTCGAGGGAGATGCCCTCCTGCACGTACTTGACGAAGCCCTGCGCGGAAATGTTCAGGCGGTAGTGGCCGACGGGGAGTTCCAAGAGCACGAACGAGCCGTCGCGGGCGGTAGCTGCAGCGCGGGTGAATCCGGTCTCGATTCGCGTCGCGGTGACGGTTGCGCCGCGAACCACGGCCCCGCTGGGATCGGTGACGCTGCCGCGAATGGTTCCGGTGATTTGCTGCGCGGCGGCTGGACGGGAAGCGAAGCCGAGAAAGAACGCGAAACACACGAAGAGAGAGACACGAAGAGCATTCCACACGAATTTCATTGAGGGCCCCCACCCTTCACACCCAGACTTGTTTTCCATGCGCAGCCGGCGGCGCCTTGCCCCAGGCGCGCCAGCTGTCATCGAAATGTGGCCGATTATATGGGCCGTAGATTGGCGTTCAATAGTATGAAAGTAGTAGGGGGGAACAGTGGCGAGCGAATGGCGCGATGAGGGCGGCTAGATTAGAATTTCGCGCGAGATGCGAGCCGTGATACAGCGAGTGAGCCGGGCGCGAGTGGTGGTCGAGGGGCGCGCCACGGGCGAGATTGGAGCAGGGCTGGCCGTCCTGGTGGCGGTGGGGCGCGCGGACGATGCCGCGACAGCCGCGTCCATGGCGGCGAAAATCGCGAATCTACGGATTTTTACGGATGAAGATGGAAAGATGAACCGCTCGCTGCTGGAAACCGGAGGTGCGGCGCTAGCTGTTTCGCAGTTCACGCTGTATGGCGACGCGCGCGGGCAGCGGCGGCCCAGCTTCATCGAGGCGGCGGGTCCGGAAAAGGGCAAGGAACTGTACGAGGAGTTCGTGCGGGCATTGCGGGGGCTGGGCGTGCGGGTTGAGACGGGAGTGTTTCAGACGCACATGGCT
>JBJKQB010000323.1:0-3021 GCA_046705825.1 Candidatus Acidiferrales bacterium | reverse complement strand
GTCTACCGCTACGGTCCCGACAACAGGGTGCCCGGGCGCCGGGTGCTGTTCCCCGGAGCGACGCTGGCCGCCTTCACGTTCCTCGGCGGATCGATCCTGTTTTCTTGGTACGTCGCAAATTTTGCGCATTACGACAGTCTCTATGGCCCGTTCAGTACGATCATCGGCTTTATGATCTGGATCTGGCTCGGCGTGGTGGTGGTGCTCGTGGGCGCCGAACTGAACGGCCAAATCGAACAGGTGCTCTACCGTCCTCAGCCGCGTTGACGCTTGGCCGTGGGAACCCGGCCATGCGCACGGCGATTTCCTTCGCTGGAACTCTTTCGAACGATCCTCGCCGGATGCGTGCCGGTTCGCTGCTCTGCATAGCCGTGATCGCGACGGGCGCGCTCCTGATGGGAGCTCATGCCTTCGCTGCTGGGCAGCGGGTGATCGCCAACGAGAACGCGGAAGCGCGCTTCGTTCTCGAGATCGTTCTTCTTCTCCTGGTTGGCCGCGGGCTCGGCGAGCTGATGGTGCATATCGGTCAGCCGGCGGTGGTCGGGCAGCTGATGGCCGGGCTCGTGCTCGGGCCCTCGATTCTCGGCGCGATCTGGCCCGGCGCAGAATACGCGATTTTTCCTCCCAGCCCCGAGCAGCGCAGCATGCTTGCGGCGGTGTCACAGCTGGGCGTTCTGATGTTGCTGCTTCTTACAGGAATGGACACCGACCTCAACCTGGTGAGGCGGGTGGGAGGCGCGGCGGTATCCGTGGCGCTGGCGGGCGTTGCGGCGCCAATCGCCGGCGGTGTCCTGCTCGGTTACCTTCTTCCCGCGGCGCTCGTGCCTGAGCCGGACAGGCGTCTCATCACTGTACTCTTCCTCGGCACGGCTCTCGCCATCTCCTCCGTCAAGATCGTCGCCGCCGTGATCCGCGAGATGAATTTCATGCGCCGCAATCTCGGGCAGATCATCGTCGCCGCCGCAATCCTGGAAGATTTCATCGGATGGGTGATTATCGCCCTGATCTTCAGCCTGAGGGCGGGAAAAATCGATCCGATCCCCGTCGCCTTCAGCCTCGCAGGCACCACAGCCTTTCTGTTCCTGAGCCTCACCCTGGGGCGGCGCGTGGTGTTCATGATCATCCGCGAGGTCAACGACACGTTCCGAAGCGAGTTTGCGGTGGTCACCGCCATTCTCGTGGTCATGGGCATCATGGCTTTCATCACGCATGCGATCGGGGTGCGCATGGTCCTCGGAGCGTTCGTCGCTGGCATGCTGGTGGGCGATTCGCCGATCTTGACTCAGCATATCAGGAATCAGCTTCGCGGCCTCATCTCTGCCCTGTTCATGCCGGTGTTCTTCGGCGCTGCGGGCCTCAGCGCCGACGTCACTATTCTTGGGAACCCGACAATGCTGTGGGTCGGAGCGCTGATTCTGATCGCTGCGAGTGCGGGGAAGTTCCTGGGTGCATTCGCAGGTGGCGCGATTGCGGGCCTGTCGCGCATGGAGGCGCTAGCGGTGGGCTGCGCGATGAACGCGCGCGGGTCGACTGAGGTGATCATCGCCAGCATCGGGTTGTCGGCGGGCGTCTTCGGCGCCGATTTGTTCACCCTGATTGTGGCCATGGCGATCCTGACTACGATGGCGATGCCGCCGATGTTGCGATGGTCCTTGCAGAGAGTCCCGCTTGGCGCCGCCGAACGCGTTCGCATCGATCGTGAGGAGATAGACGCGCGCGGTTTTATCGCCAACGTCGAACGGGTTCTCGTCGCGGTAGATGAAAGTCCTTCTGGGCGCTTCGCCTCGCACCTGGCTGGGTTGATCGCAGGCGCGCGGGGCAAGCCTGCGACCCTTCTGCAATGGGAGCCCGGGGGCCCGGGTGAACGCGGAATCGAGGCCGTCGACGGAGAGGGTCTGCGCGAACTGGAAGATGCCTTTGCAGCTGGCGCGGCAGCGACGGCAGCCAGGATGGACGCTAGCGAAGAGAGTATCCAGACGCGCAGTAGCGATCTCGCGACCCGGCTCCTACGTCCTTCGCAGCAGATCGTTGCCGAGGAGGCGCGGAAGGGTTACGATCTCCTTGTCACGGGTGTCGCCCAAAGTCGATCGCCCGACGGCGGATTTACTAGCGAGCTGTCGCACGTGGCGGCCGGTTTCGACGGCACGCTGGCGATTGCCATCGCGCAGAGCGAAGGTAGGGTTCTGCGTCCGCGCGGGCCATCGATCCTTCTGCCTGTCAATGGCACGGAGGCGTCGCGACGCGGCGCCGAACTCGCCTTTCTGCTAGCGCGAGCCAATGATGCGCAGGTTGCGGCGCTATATGTTTCGGCAGCGCCGGACAACGTCCGCGCCACCATGGAAGGCCTGCCCTCGGCCGCGCGCCGGCAAGAGCGTGCCGTGCTCAAGGAAGCCGCCGAACTGGCGGAGCGCTATGGCGTACGAATCCGAACTGCGGTGCGTGCCGACATGCGACTTGACGCCGCCGTGCTGCATGAAGCGCGGCGGCGTCACTGCGACCTGATCGTTATGGGCGTAGCAAAGCGGCCGGACCACGGACTGTATTTTGGCAACACCGCACTGGCCGTACTCAACGGCTGGGAAGGTGCACTGCTATTTGTCGCAAGTTAATCCGGCGGCTGTCGCAGACGCGCCGCCGCCCGATCTCGACGGCCCCGCTAGATCAGATCGATGTTTTCAGTTCCTTGGCGACGCGGAACGCCACTTTTTTGCTGGCCTTGATCTTAATCGGCTCGCCAGTTGCGGGGTTGCGCCCCATCCGCGCGGCGCGTTTGCGAACCTGTAGGATACCGAGGCCGTTGAGCCGGATGCGGGCGCCTTTCTTGAGGTGCTTCGTAATCAGGCTGACCAGATCTTCCATCACCTGGCCCGCTTGCTTGTTCGTCATTTCATGCTTTTCAGCGAGCTGGTTCGCCAATTGGCGGGTGCTGATTGTTTCGGCCTTTGCAGCGGCTTTGGCAGGCTTTTCCATGGTTCTCCCCTCAAAGGAATCACTACCGTTTGCAATTCTACTGCATGTTCC
>JBJKQB010000322.1:0-4117 GCA_046705825.1 Candidatus Acidiferrales bacterium | reverse complement strand
GAAGAAGTTCATGAGGCCGAGCGCGGCCGTCTGCTTGAGATGCTGCTGCAAGACGTTCGTTACGGCCTGAGAATGCTGCGCAAAGACGCCGGCTTCACCGCGATTGCTGTGCTTACGCTGGTGCTCGGCATCGGCGCCAACACCGCCATTTTCTCCGTAGTGGACGCAGTTCTGCTGAAGCCCCTGGGCTTCAAGAATCCATCCGCGCTGGTTCTCGTCTGGGAGAACGAGCCCAGCGACAACCTCCTACGCAATGTCGTTTCCCCTGCCAACCTCCTCGATTGGGAACAGCAAAATCACTGTTTCTCGGCCATGGCCGGATTTCTGGACAGTCCAGCCAATCTCACAGGTGCTGGCGAGCCCGACCAGGTGGACGCCGAGATAGTTTCGCCGGATTTCTTTTCGGTTTTAGGGGTGAATGCGGCGCTAGGCCGCGGATTCTCTCACGGAGAGGATCAACCCAGCCATGATCACGTCGTGGTGTTGAGTTATGGTCTTTGGAACTCAAAATTCGGCGCGAATCCAAACATCCTGGGCAAGACGATCGAGCTCGATGGTGAATCATTTACGATCATAGGTATCACGCCTTCCGATTTCGACTTTTACATTTCCGAATTGTCCCGGACCGGCGAGCACGCGCAATTGTGGATTCCCCTTCCAGTTTCGTTTATGCGGCACGACCGCGCAAAAGCAGGGCATTTTCTGCGCGTCATCGCACGGGTGAAGCCGAGCCTATCCGTCAAGCAGGCCCAGGCGCAAATGGACGTGGTCGCCGCAGCGCTGGCGGCGCGCTATCCGGCTTACAACAAGGGTTGGGGCGTCACGCTCGTCTCTTTGCGCGATCAACTGTCCGGAGCCTTTCGTCGTGCACTGCTGATCCTTCTTGGCGCGGTGGGTTTCGTCCTGCTCATCGCCTGCGCCAATATTTCCGGCCTTCTACTCTCCCGCGCGACAGGCCGCCGCCGCGAATTTGCGATTCGCATCGCACTCGGAGCTTCGCCCGCTCGGATTGCGCGGCAACTGCTTACGGAAAGCATGCTTCTCGGCGTTGCCGGAGGGCTTTTGGGGGCTTTCGTTGCAGTTTGGGCCACCGATGCGCTGGTTCGCATTGGATCGGGCAGCATTTTCGACCTGACCGGGATTTCCGTTGACTGGCGCCTTCTCGCATTCACGGCGGGCATAAGTGTGCTGGCAGGGCTTCTCGCTGGATTCTTGCCATCTTTTATGGCCGCGAGAGCCGAAGTCGCGTCGGCCCTCCCACAGGGAGGCCGCACCTCCTCCCAGGGCCGCAAGAGCGTGGCCGTAAGAAACGCCCTTGTCGTGGCGGAGATGGGCCTGGCGCTCGTCTTGCTGGCTGGCTCCGGTCTTCTGATTCAAAGCTTCTTCCGTCTCACGCAAGTCGATCCAGGTTTCCGCGTTTCGCATCTGCTCACGTTCCAGATCAATCTGCCGGATAAGTACCAGAGCGACCAAGCATCCGCCGCATTCTTCCACGAACTGCTCGACAAAATTCGCGCGCTCCCCGGAACTATCTCGGGCAGCGCCGACGCGTCTCCCCCCTTCAGCGGCCTCGGTTCACGGACTGGATTTCAGATTGTGGGCGAGCCGCCTCTTCCCGTTACGGAGCAACCCGACACCGATATCCGCGTCATCGAGCCCGATTATTTCCGCACGATGGGCATTCCCCTGCTGCGCGGCCGCAGTTTCAGCCCAAGAGAATACGCCCAGGAATCGAAGGTCGTCGTCATCAGCAACAGTTTCGCACAGCGTTATTTCGCGGGGAAAAATCCGCTGGGCCAGAGAATCATCATCGACATGAAAGACCGGAATCTGCCGGATGAGATCGTCGGTATCGTCGGCGACGTCCACGAAACCGGTCTCAAGGCTCCGCCTTTTCCGATTGCTTATTGGCCCTTTGCAGAGGACCCGTACTCAGCGATGACCATCGTTGTGCGCACCGCTACGCCTCCGCTCTCCATGGTTCCGGCCATCCGCCACGTTTTGCACGGAATCGATAAGGATCAGCCCATGGCGAAAATCTCGACCATGGACCAGTTGGTGGACAATTCTGTTGCGCGACCGCGCTTCACCACGCTTCTTCTGTCCGCCTTCGCCGGACTAGCGCTGCTGCTCGCTTGCATCGGAATCTACGGCGTCATCGCCTATTCCGTCTCCCAAAGGACAAATGAGATTGGAATTCGTCTGGCCCTTGGCGCGCAGCGAAACGACATCCTGCGCCTCGTTCTGACCCAGGGACTCCGCCTGGCGCTGGCCGGGGTCGCTATCGGTATTGGCGCGGCCCTGCTGCTCACGCGCTTGATGACCGCGCTGCTCTATGGCGTCCGCCCAAGCGACCCGCTCACGTTTGTCTTCGTTTCGCTCTTTGTGATGCTGGTCGCCGTGCTGGCCTGTTACATCCCGGCGCGGCGGGCGATGCGGGTCGATCCCATGGTTGCTCTGCGGCATGAGTAGGCCGGGCTGCCGCACCGGCGGCTCGGAACGGAGAATCGTAGATGGGATGGTGGAAGCGAGCCGTGAACCGGTCGCGCGCGGAGAAGCAGCTGGATTCCGAGCTGCGGTTTCATGTCGAACAGCAGATCGCGGATTATATCGCGGCTGGAATGGCACCGGGAGAAGCGCGGCGGCGCGCGCGGCTGGAGTTCGGCGGGCTCGACCAGGTGAAGGAAGAGGTTCACGAGGCCGAGCGCGGACACTTCCTCGCCACGCTGCTGCAAGACGTTCGTTACGGCCTGCGCATGCTGCGCAAAGACGCGGCCTTCACCGCCGTTGCTGTGCTTACGCTGGCGCTCGGGATCGGCGCAAATACCGCGATTTTCAGCCTGGTTGACGCCGTGTTGCTTCGCCCGCTGCCCTTCCGCGATCCTGTCCGGCTTGTCGGCGTTCAAAACGCCACCTATCCGAAAGGTGGGTTCGCAGCCATGCGGCGGCAGATCCACACGATGGACGTGGCCGCGTACGACGACGGGCACCAATTCAATCTGACCGGGCTGGGGGAGCCAGTCCGCCTGAACGGAACACTGGTTTCCGCGAACTTCTTCTCCATGCTCGGCGCGAAACCGCAATTGGGCAGCACCTTCTCTCCGGGACAAGATGAGGCAGGCCGCGACGCCTACGTGGTGCTCAGCCACGCGCTCTGGGAGAAAATCTTCCGCGGGAATCCCTCCGCGATTGGCCGCGTGCTCCACCTGGAGGGGATACCACGACAGATTCTGGGGGTTATGCCCGTAGGCTTTCGCTTCCCTTCACGAGCAACCGAGGTTTGGATCTCGCTGGGCATCGATCCGCGCAATGCCACCGACTATTGGGCGCAGGATTACATGCCGGTGATCGGACGTCTGAAGGCGGGCGTGACGATGGCACAAGCGCAGGCGGAATTGCGGCTCTTTCAGTCGCATGTGAGGACGATGTTTCCCTGGCCCATGCCGAAGAACTGGAACGCCGGACTTGCGGTCGAGCCGCTGCAGTCCGTGCTGGCCGGCAACGTTCGACCGTGGCTGCTCATCCTGCTCGGCGCTGTGGGGCTCGTGTTGCTGGTAGCGTGCGCGAACGTGGCCAATCTGACGCTTTCGCGAGCCTCGATTCGCACGAAGGAAATCGCGATCCGCAGCTCGCTGGGCGCCAGCCGTCCGAGAATCGTGCGCCAGTTGATCACAGAAAGCGTGGTGATGGCGCTTGCGGGAGGAACGCTTGGCGTTCTCCTGGCAGGCAGCAGCCTTTCTCTGTTGAAGACCTTTCTGCCGGGGGATACGCCGGGGCTGAACAACATCGCGATCGATTGGCGCGTCCTCGCGTTTACCGCGGTGCTCTCCGTTGTCGCAGGGATTGTTTCCGGCGCGGTGCCCGCCGTGCAGTCCTCGCGCAGCGATCTGAACGGTTCCCTGAAATCGAGCGGGCGCGGCCTCGTATCTTCCGCCAGCCGGCGGGCCCGGCGAGTTCTGGTGATCGGTGAGATTGGCCTCGCCGTGCTGCTGGTGAGCGCCGCGGGCTTGTTGATTCGCAGCTTATGGTCGCTCTCGCATGTGAATCCCGGATTTTCCACGACACATTTGCTGACCGCGCGCATCACGCCGAACGATTCGTTCTGCAACAATGCCGC
>JBJKQB010000321.1:0-4064 GCA_046705825.1 Candidatus Acidiferrales bacterium | reverse complement strand
AGAAGTTCGTGCTCGCCTTCCACGATAGCTTTGATTACAGCGCGTTCACATGGACCGGAATCCAAGCGGCACAGGGTTTGGCTCTGAAGTCGGATCCGGAGTTCGGGACTGGAATGGCCGGATACGGGCGATATTACTGGCATAACTATGTGGACGGTGTCTCAGGTACGTATTTCACGGAAGCAATCGTTCCGGCGCTAACGCATGAAGACCCGCGCTACTTCACCCTGGGACATGGCGGCTTCCTGCGGCGGACGGGGTATGCCCTGACCCGAACCTTCATCACACGCGACGATAACGGCCGATGGGGCTTCAATTGGTCGGAAGTGGGCGGGAACGCGCTCGAAGCGACCCTCTCCAATGCTTACTATCCCGCGGGCGACCGGGGCGTGAGCCAGACTGTCCAAAACTGGGGAGTGCAGATGGAATCAGCGGCCCTCAACAACCTGGCCAAAGAATTTTGGCCGGACTTCCGGCACTACGTCCTGCGACAGAATAATTAGCACGCGCGGCTGGCGTTTGTGGTCAAGCGCAGGCTGCGGATGCTCCTTCCGCTTCGGGGGGCAGTTGGCGTGGCACCAGAAGCTGAAACGTTGCTGCCGGAACCCGCGCGCAGAGCGCGGTGCCGCTGGAACCTGACCAGATATCGAGTTCCCCGCCGAATTCGCGCAGGCGTTCGCGCATGGCGGCGAGCCCCATAGAGGAACTGATTTCCCCGCTGCGGAACTCCTCCATCACGCCGGTAGAAATGCCGCACCCGCGGTCGCGTACTTCCAGTGTCGCCCCACGCGCATCCACCCGGATGGACACCTCGGCAAATTTTGCCTCGGAATGATCGCGGATATTCCCGAGAGCCTCCTCCAAAATCCAGAAAAATGCGGTTTCCACTGCTGGCGGGAGCCGGTCCGCGGCGACCCATTCGGACCGCACCTCGATTCCAGTCTGCATTCCGAAGCGCTCCACCAGCCATTGCGCCGCAGAAGCAAGCCCGATCTCCTCCAACAGAGGCGGATCCAGGGATTGCGAGAGCGAACGCGTTTTTGCCAGGCAGCGCCGCACGAGTTGCACCGAATCGCTGAACAAAGGGTCCTGGCCGTGCCCGTTCGATTTGGACATGAGCTCCAGATTGAAAGCGACTGCGGCGAGTTCGCGGCCGATGCCGCCGCGCAGTTCCCGGCCGAGGTTCTGGCGCTCGCTGTCCTGTCGGTGCAGCAGGCCGGCCGCAAACTTCTGCAGCGTCGCGGTTCTCTGCTCCGCCTGTCCTTCGATTTCGAGCCGCTGCAGGGTCTGGTCATCCCCGCCCAGGACGCTGTGAGTGGGAGGCTGCCAGTGATCGGAGAAAAAGAATTCGTGGCGGCCCACCGTCTCGATCGCGGTGATCAGGTCTTTGGCGACTTTGGATTTGACCACGTATCCCCTCGCGCCGGCTTCGAAGGCGTGGCGGACCATCTCGACCGACTCGTGCTGCGTGAGGATGATCACTTCCGTCTCGGGTGACGATTGACGTATCGCCAGTGTCGCTTCGAGCCCGTTGAGTTTGGGCATGCTCACGTCCAAAACGGCCACGTCCGGCTTGCTGAGGCGGGCCTTATCGACCGCATCGCAACCATCAATCGCTTCGGCGCAGATTTCCCAATCGGGCTGGTCCTGGACGACGAAGCGGACGCCGCGCCTGAGCAATTCGTGGTCGTCCGCCACTAGAATTCGCATGTATGTGTTTTCTCCTTTTTCTGGGCACACATAAGCTCTGATTTCCAACGCACAATCCTGCCCGAGGCGCGAGTTATCTCAGTTCGTTTCAGAAGAAAGAAAATGGATCAATCCGGCCTCAGCCCATCCCACCCTACCGAGTGAAACGAATCACTCATGTAGGAATTATTGAGTAACATGCGGGGGAACGCAGGTAAATACAGCGAGAGAGGTACTCACACCTAGTACTGTTTAGGGGTATTCAGCGGGACAACTTTGTCCCAGAGTTTCTCGCTCTCACCAAGCCAGCTGCCTCGCGAATCCGCGCCCATGCCGCTTCGACGTGGCGAAGCTCCGTGCGCGTTTGACCGACGCAAAGGCGCAGGGTGAGGCGGTCATGCAAGCGGGTGTGCGTAAGGAAGAGGCTGCCACTATCGTTGAGACGATCCATGATCGCCTGGTTCGCGGCGTCGCCGCCGCGGTGGCGAAAGCAAACCAAATTGAGCGGGACGGGCGCGGCAAGCTCGAACTCGGGGTCCTGAGCGATCCACGTGGCGAGCTGCTGAGCTAGCTCGACGTGGCGCCTCACGTGATACTGCAAACCACTCACGCCGTAGTGGCGGATGACGAACCACAGCTTCAAGGCGCGAAAACGGCGGCCCAGCGGAATATGCCAATCGCGATAGTCGATCACCGCGCCGGATTCCGTCGCCTTGTTGCGCAGATATTCGGGAAGAACGCTGAGCGCCTTGATCAGGGCCGCGCGGTCCGCCACGTAGAAGCAATCGCAGTCGAAATTGGTGAACATCGATTTGAGGGGATTGAAGCAGTAGCTGTCCGCAAACTCGATCCCCTGCTGAATCCAGCGGAATTCGGGGCAGAGCCCGGCGGTGCCGGCCATCGCAGCATCCACGTGCAGCCACAGACCGTGCTTGCGGCAGATTTCTCCGATGGGACCGAGCGGATCCATGGCGTTGGACGACGTGGTGCCCACGGTGGCGCAGACGAAGAAAGGAATGCGTCCGGCTTTGAGGTCATCTTCAACCCGCGCCGCAAGGATTTCCGGGCGCATCGCAAAGTTCTCATCCACTTCGATCAGGCGCAGATTCGCACGGCCGATCCCGGCAACTTTGGCCGCCTTCTCCAGGGACGAGTGCGCCTGCGCTGAGGTGTAGGCAACCAGCCTGCCATCACAGCCGTGTTCATTGGAGGAAAAATTGGTGGCGCGCTCGCGCGCCGCGAGCAGGGCGCAGAGAGAAGAACTCGAAGCCGTGTCCTGAATGACGCCGCCGCCCGTGCTGCGGGATGAGAATTTTTCGGGCAGGCTCAGCATTTCGACGAGCCAGTCCAGGACGTGCGTCTCCAGTTCCGTGGATGCGGGACTCGTGGCCCAGAGCATGCCTTGCACGGCCAGGCCGGAGGAAAGCAAGTCGCCCAGGATCGAGGGAAACGAGTTGTTAGATGGAAAATAGCCGAAAAAATTCGGCGACTGCCAATGTGTGATGCCGGGCAGGATGAGTTTCTCGACATCCTGCAGCATGGCTTCGAACGCTTCGCCATCCTGGGGCGGATTTGCAGGCAGCGCCGCTCGAATCTCGCCCGGGTGCACTTGCGATTTCACGGGAAACGACTCGATACGCTCGTAGTAGTCCGCAATCCAGTCGATCACCTCGTTCCCGTAGCGGCGGAATTCCTCGGGAGTCATGTGCGATGCGCCGCGGGGAGCCTTGTTGACTTCGGTTTGATCCGTTTTCATCAGCAGCGATGCTAATTACGAAAGCCCGGAAATGCAAACGCGTGTTCTTGTAGGTTGAGCCTTGCGGTGGCCGCTTGCGAACGAACTTCGCGCCGGCAAGGCGCTTGTGCCATCTATGTGACGAAACAGCGGTTCGTTTCGCGAAGTGCCGCAACGCACGAGACTTGCGTGGTGAGCTTGTGGGCCGCGCTCTAGGCGTACCAGGACCCAGTTTCTGAACTCCTGGGCAAACGCTCCGCTTTCTCAGTGGTTGTGGCCCTTTTGCCTTGACAATACACTCGAGCAAGCCTATCAATGAGGGACTCGGCAGACACATCCTGGGTGTCTTGGGTGGATGACGTCCCCCCAGTTTGCCGGGGTTTTCCCCCAGTGGAAGGGTGGGCGCTAAGTGTGCGCCTATATCGGAGGGTTTTGAAATGAGCTACACCAGCCGGCTCTTTGCCATCGCAGTCTGTCTCTTCGCGTGCCTTGCCGTAACCGCCCCTGCTCGGGCGCAAGCGCCAACGGTTTATTTCTCTACTGGCAGTACCAATCCGAGCCAAATCTACAGCCTGGACACGACTTCCGGTGCGACGAATCTGCTGGTGTCCACGTCGGGCGCAGATTATGAGGGTTTGGT
>JBJKQB010000320.1:0-13243 GCA_046705825.1 Candidatus Acidiferrales bacterium | reverse complement strand
CGTATTATTTCTGACGTAGCTGTACTTGTTTAGCGTCTGTGGATCTTCCTGATGTCCGCCGAGCGGGTCGGGGGACATGAAGCGGGCCATGGCCGAAGAATAGAAGCGGGCGCCGAAGTTATCGAGGTTGGTGGGGCTCAAGGTGTTGCTCCCATCGCGTTCCTTGCCAGTGAAATGGACGGGGCTGATATCGCCGTCTGCGGTGGGACACCATTGATTGTCGCCGAAGGGGTCATTGACGCAATATCCGTACTGGGCGGGTGGCCCACCTTTTCATCGAAAGGAGCGTTGCCGCAAGCACCGGCTGATAATACCATCGCGCCACTTCACTCGCGGGTATGTTTTGCGGGTGCCCTATGCTCGGCGGGTGAGCATCGGTTTTCTTTTGGGTTATGCCCAAGGGCCTCAAAGGAATTTATGGGCAGGGGCACCTGCACTTCGTGACGTTCCGTTGTTACCATCGGCCGCGCCTTCTGGGATCGGCGAGAGCACGCGGTGTGACCACACGAGGGGAAAGACGAAGAGAGATTCTTCGCTTCGCCTGTCTGCCGACAGGCAGGCTCAGAATGACAGCAGGATGGGGCGGACGGCGGAGAGAGACAGGCACGACGGGGAAAAGCAGATCCCTGCCTGCGGCAGGCAGGGCCTCACCCCCATCCCCGCAAAAGAGCGGGGCTGGGTTCCCTTCGTGCCTCAGGGCGAGCGGGATGACAGCGGGATGTGGGCGAAAAGAGCGGCTCGGTTCGGGATAACAGGTCGCGGAATCAGGGACGCTAACAGTTGAAGGTTAAAAGTTGAAAGTTGAAAAAAGCGCCGGAAGAAAGCGGCAGCGTGCTGCCGCACTCCAAAGCGGCCTGCGGCCGCAGAAGAACGCAGGCACGTTCGCCGCTCCCTCAATCGCGGTGGGTTTGGGGTGCGTCAGGGGGAATTGGGGAGGGGTTGCTGGTCGGGGGGGAGGGTGGCGGCGATGAGGGAGGCGACGCGGGCGCGCAAATCGTCCCAAATCTGCAGAGAGAAACGCGCGCCATCGACGGGCGGGCCGAAACGGACGATGACGTCACCGGGAAAAACTTTCCAACTGCCCTTGCGCATGATTTTCTGCGCTCCCGCGATGGAGACGGGCACGATGGGGACGGCGGCGCCCACGGCCATGATGAACGCTCCTTTCTTGAGCTGACGCAAGCGGCCGTCGGGGCTGCGCGTGCCTTCGGGATAAATGGCGAAGGAGGCGCCCTGCTTGAGGCGTTCGACGCTCAAATCCAGGCTGGCCGCGGCGGATTCGCGGTCGGCGCGATCGACGGGGACGAATTGGGCCGCGCGCATGGCGGCGCCAAACACCGGCACGCGAAAGAGTTCGCGTTTGACGAGGATGGCCACGCGGCGCGGTATGGCCGGGATAAAAGCCATGGGATCGATCGCGGAAATATGGTTGGCGGCAAAGATGCAGACGCGCGGCGGAACATTCTCGAGACCTTCGACGCGCACGCGCACTCCGATCAGGCGGAGGAAGAGGCGGATCGCTCTCATGGCTGTGCGATACATGAAATCGGGATTTTTAGTGAGGAGCGTCCAGAGAATCAGCCTGGGGAGAAGAAGAATGACGGCCAGGCCCAGACAGGTGAACAGAAAAATCGAGCGAATCATAAGATAGCGGGTCTTTGGGCCGCGAGTCTTTGCGGCGCGCGGCAGCGCGGCGGTCCAGACAGGCGCGAACGCGAAGCGCGCTGCGGGAATTGCGGTGCGATCGTGAAGAGGTGTTCGTTCACGTTTTATCGATCCGTGGCGCCGTGGAGCAGGCCGTCGAGAATGCGGCGCTGGCGTTCGTTGGGATGGGGCAGTTCGACGATGGAGTACGCCTCGCCGGAGCTTGCGCCACCCTGCTGCAATTGCAAACCGGCAATGGAAAGAAACTTGTCGTAGGGAATCTCGTCGACGCCGGCGACGTAGCGGCGGAAGAAATCGCGGAAGCTGACGCCGGCTACTTTTTCGACTGCGGCGCGAATGGCGGCGTCGCCATCATAGAAGCGGCCCTTTTGGGCGTACTCGCCGTTCATCAGGCGCATGACATCGTCGAGCGATTCGCGATTGTTGGTGTCATCGCGAATGGCCAGATCGAGCAGCACGCCGAGGATCTGGCCCTTATCGTAGTAAGAGATGCTGCGAGCGGGCGCATTGTAGGCGGGATACTTTTCGAGCCAGGCGTCGAGGCTGGAGTCCTCGACGGTCTGCCAGGCGCGCGCGGGACGCGATTGCAGGTCGGCGATTTGCGCGGCGAGGTCGCGATAAAACTCGGATGAGGACCACAGGCCCGTGCGCACGAGAGTGTAGGCGGCGTAGGTGCTGGTGACGCCTTCGGCAAACCACAGCGTGCGGGTGTACTGCTCTTTGGCGTAGTCGACGGGTTCGAGCGCCTGCGGGCGGATCCGCTTGACGTTCCAGGCGTGAAAGAATTCGTGCGCGCAAAGATTCTCGAGGTCATCCCAGCTTTGCGCGGCGATGGCCGTGGAGTCGGCGTGTTCCATTCCTCCTCCGCCAACTTCGGCGAAGGAGCCGATGTGGAGGAAAAAAGTGTACTCGCGAAAGGGCGGGCCGCCCATGAGACGCAGTTCGTAGCCGGTAATGCGCTGGAGGTAGCCTTGGAGGCGAGTGCGGTCGTAGCCGGAGGAGGAATCCACGACGACGCGGAAATGCGCGCCGTCATTGTCGAAAGAGAATTCGTCAAAACGGCTCGCTTCGACGGGGGCATCGACGAGGGCGTCGTAGCCCGGAGCGACGAAGGAATCGGGATCGGGGCCGGGGCGAAGCTCCGCGATCAATTTCCAATTGGGCGGAAGATTTTCGAACTGGACCTCGACGGGTTCGGAGCGGCGATCCGGGAGGTACATGAGAATTTCGGCGAGATTTACAAAAGCGTGATGCTCGTCGAGCTGCGAGCTGAACGGGCCCGGATCATTCCACTCAACCGAATATTGGAAGGTGATCGTGCGCGGAGGGTTTTTCAGAGAAGCACAGCGGCAGAGGAGCCAGGTCTGCTTGTCGAGTTCTTCGGGAACGGAGGCATGCGTTGCGTCCGGGTTGAGAACGACGAGGGAACGCACGCGATAGGCGAAATCGCGAATCTGATACAGCGCGTTCCATGCGGGCATGGCCGCCACGATGTTGTTCTTTGTGGCCGGGAGGGTGACCGTGACGTGGAAAATGTGGCGTTCGGGCTGCGCGAAGGAAACGCGGTACTTGATTTCCGCGGCGGCGGGTCGCGCAAGAGCGAATGCGAAGGCCGCGAGAAAAAGCCAGCGGAGGGCAGAGAGGCGCAGCGCGCGGGTCACGCGCGAACCTGGAGCGATTTGAGTTTGTCGAGCACTTTCGAGCAGAGGCCGTCGAAGCTGCCGTTGGACATGACCAGGATGAGATCGCCCGCGCGCGCGTTTTCGGAAAGATATTCGGCGATGGCGCCGGAAGATTGAAAATGCTCGGCGATGCGACCACGCCGGCGCAGGGCGTCGAGCAGGCGTTCGGGCGAGAAGCGGTCGTCGTCAGAAAGCAACTGCGGGCGATTCACCGGGCCGACGATGACGGCTTCGGCGAGGGCGAGAGCGTCGGGCAAAACATCCTGAAAAACCTTGCGGCGCATGGTGTTCGAGCGGGGCTCGATGGCGGCCCAGATACGGCGCCCGGGCCAGCGCGTGCGCGCAGCTTCGAGGGTCAAGCGAATGGCGGTGGGATGGTGGGCAAAATCCTCGACGACGAGGATGCCGGCGGCTTCGCCTTTGATTTCCATGCGGCGGCGAACGCTCTGGAAGCCGGCCATGGCGCGCTCGATGGCGTCAGCGGGAATTCCGCGGCCGTGCGCCAGCGCCACGGCGGCGAGGGCGTCGAGCACATTGTGCTTTCCAGCAAGCGGCATGCGGATGCGCGCCACTTCCGCACCGCGATGCGCCACGCGAAACTGCGTCGCGGAATCGTGCCAGAGGACGTCGCCGGCCTGCCAATCGCAATCGGGGGCAAGACCAAACGTTTCGACGGGGGAGAATGCGTTGGCGACGACGTCTTTCAGGTCCGGCGATTCGCCCCAAATGAGGATGCGGCCGCGGCGCGGGACGAGATTGACGAGGCGGCGAAACTGCAAGGCGATGGAGGCCAGATCGGGATAAATATCGGCATGATCGAATTCGAGCGAGGTGAGAATCAGTTCGTCGGGATGGTAATGGAGGAACTTTGGCGCTTTGTCGAAGAAGGCCGTATCGTACTCGTCGCCTTCGACGATGAATTCGGCGCCGCCTCCGAGACCATAGCTGCGATCGCCGAAATTCGGCGCAACGCCGCCCACGAGGAAATCGGGGCGCCGGCCGGCAACGTGAAAAATCCAAGCCAGCATCGCGGTGGTGGTGGTCTTGCCATGGGTGCCCGCAACGACGATGGAGCGATGTCCCGGGATGAAATATTTTTCGAGGATCTGGGGCATCGAGCAGTAGGGAATTCGCTCGTCGAGGACGCATTCGAGTTCGGGATTGCCGCGCGAAATGGCATTGCCGATGACGACGAGGTCGGGGACAGGCTTGAGATGTTCCTCGGAGAAGCCTTCGTTCCAGGGAATTCCCAGGGAGCTGAGAAGAGTTGAGGCGGGTGGATAGACGCCCTTGTCCGAGCCAGTGACGTGGAAGCCGCGCTCCTTCAGCATTCCCGCGACGGGAGCCATCGCCGCGCCCGCAATGCCGACCATGTGAATGTGTTCCATCAACTCCCTCGCACAGATTTGCGCTGACGCGCCGAAATAGCGGTCAGGTCACAGCGGGCTCGAGAATATCGAGCCGCGCGGCGGCGCCGCCGGTTGCGCCACTGGGGCCCGCGGATGCTGATGCCGCTGCTGCGAGTCTGGCGCGAACGCCAAGCGGCAGAGTCAGCATGGGCCGCGAGGCGTGCCCAACCGGAGCGCCAAAAAGGATCGGAATGCCAGCCGAATGCGGCCCGCGCGGCGCCAGAATGCGCGCGACGACTTCGCGAACCGTTTCGCCTGCATCCGGGGCCGCGCATTCGGGAAACTCGCCGAAAATGAGCGCGCGGACATCGCGAAATTTCCCGGCCTGCTTGAGATGCATCAGCGCGCGGTCGACCTGATAGGGTCTCATGCCGCGATCCTCGAGGACTACGATTGCGCCGGCGGTGTCGAGCTCCCAGGGAGTGCCCAGCGCCGTTTCGATCAGGGTCAGGCATCCGCCGAGAAGGATTCCTTCGGCTGCGCCGGAAGCGAGGGCGTCGGCATGAAGGTCGATGGACCATCCCGCCTTGTTCTGGCCCAGCGCCGCGCAAAAGGAATTGCGATCGTATCCGGCGGGCGCGCCGGCGTCGAATCCCGAAGCGACCATTGGACCATAGAACGAGATCCATCGCAGCTTCTGCCAGAGAAAAATCTGGAGCGAGGTGAGATCGCTGTAGCCGAGAAGGATTTTCGGCGCTAGAGGCTGGAGGGCCGAGAGATCGTCGAGCAAATAATTCGAGCCGTAGCCGCCACGCGCGCAGAAGATTGCCTTGGTGTCCGGCTCGGCAAGGGCCTCTTTCAGGGCGAGCAGGCGGCGGGGCGCGGGCCCGGCAAAGAAAGTGTCGCGCGCCAGAACGGCTTCGCGATCGAGTTTGGGAACGTAGCCGAGGCGCTCAAGCTCCGCGCAGCCGCGATCGAGGGAAGCGGGGGCGACGGGGCTGGCGAGCGAGACAATTCGAACGGCATCGCCGGGACGCAACGCAGGAGGCTTGAGGGCGTGTGGCATGTGAACATCGAGAATAGAAAATTCCAGGGAGACAGCACAAGGTCGCAATTCAGAGTTGCGAGTTAAGAGTTAAAGGCGCGACGAAACCGCACGCGGCAGCCTGACCTTGGCAGCAAACGCCGGCTTCCACAACGCGCGGAACGTTTTTATGGGCGCGCCGCGAAGGGGGTGGTGGTGAGGAAAACGTCGCCGAAGCCACTGGTGCGAAGGGCGGCGACCGGCTGTCGCGTGGAGAAGGCGGCAAAGCGGCCATCGTCGGAGACGGGCACAGGGACGCCGATCTCGCCAACGAGAGGTGAGGCGCTGCCCGAAGAGTCCACAGCAGAAAGCAGCGTGGCGTGAGGCGAGCAGGCGGAGATCGCTCCGAAACACGTGTCGTAGACGAGGATGTACCCGGAACGCGCCGATGAGGAAGCGTCCTTATGATTTCGCGTTTGCGCGACATAGCTGATGTAGCGGCCGGAGGCGCTGATGGAGGGCGAATAGTTTCCGGCGACCGCGCCGAGCAGAGCGGCGTCGGCGGAAATGAGCGTAGTGGACGGCGCGCAACCAAAGGGCGCAGTCGGGCCCGCGCAAGTATCGCGAAGATAGACTTGCGCGCTACCGGCGGAATTGCCCGCGAGGTTGGAAGCGGCCGATTCGAAAACGACGAAGCGGCCGTCGTCGCTCACGGCGGGCGAGAGGCTTGGCGCATTGGCGAACTGGCCGTTGAGCGTGATGGAGACGCGCACGGTGGAAGGATCGCAGGATTCCGCCGCGCTGACGCCGAGGCAGGTGTCGCGCAGGAAGATTTGCGAGAGCGGTGTTGCTTTGGTGCCGGCGGAGGCGGCGAGCGCCGAAGTCCATCCGGCAAAGGCGATGTAGCGCCCGGAGGGCGAGATTGCGGGCTGTGCGCTTGGATCGACGTAAATGTCTGCGCTGTTATCGACAGAGGCGGGGATGGTTTGCGGGACGCAGCCGGAGGGCGCGCCGGCGCCGAGGCACGTGTCGCGCACCAAAACAATGTTGGAGGAGCGCGAGCCCGCAGCTACAGGAACCGGAGTGATGAAAGAAATGAATCGCCCGTCAGCGCTGATGGCGGGATGAATGCCGGCTATCGCGTTTCCTCGCGCATCGACCGAGACAAGTTCGTTATGCGGCGCACAATGGGAGGCGGCGGATGCGCCGGCGCAAACATCGCGAACGAATATTCTCGACTGCGGCGCGCCAGCGAGCGCGCCGGAGAGGAGATTCGTCGCGGTCGAAGCGAAGGCGACATAGCGCCCATCGGCGCTGATGGCCAACTGGCTCTCCGCAGGAGCGTTCGGCAGCAAAGATGCAGGACTCACATCGACGGGAACGGTGGCCGGGCGGCAATTCGCCGAGCCCAGGCACGTATCGCGCAGGAAGATGTTGCCCGCGGGAGCGCCGGAGACGAGATTCTTCGCCTGGGAATAGAAAGCGACGTAGCGCCCACCGGCGCTGATGGCCGGCGAGGAGCTTTGCGCATCGGCGGCTGCGCCAGCCGGGCCGGCGGAAACGAGCTGCGGGAAACGCGCGCTGCTCGCCGGCGAACTGCCCACCTGAAAGCTGACGGAAGGCGAGGCAATGCCGAGCTGCGAAGTGTGCACCGCGATACCGGCGATCATTTGCTGGGTGAGATCGCTCGCCTGAATACTGGCGGTGAGCTGCGTGTCGCTGACGAACTGCGTCTGGCGCAGGCCGCCGTTCCACGTCACGTAGTCGCCAGAGATGAAGTTCGTTCCGTTGACGGTGAGGGTGAAGGCGGGGCCGTTGAGCGGCGAGCTTGTGGGCGAAAGGGAAGTGATGGTGGGACCGCCGGTGTGGGCGGGATCGATGGTAAAGGAGATGGCGAGGGAAGAGCCGCCGCCCGGTGCGGGGCTGGTGACCGTGACCTGAGCGACGCCCGCATTCTGGAGATCGTCGGCGGGGACGGTAGCGGCCAGCTGAGTGCTGGCCGAATTGAAGGTGGTCGGGAGATTCGCGCCGTTCCATTGCACGACGGAGCTGCTCAGGAATTGCGCGCCGCTCACAAACAAGGTGAAGGACTGGCTGCCGGCAGTGATCTCGGAAGGGAAGAGGCCGGAGATTTGGGGCGTCGGATTCGGCGCGGGCGCGCTGCTGCCGCCACAGCCCGAAAGGAGCAGGAAAGCAGTTCCGAAGGCGAGGCCCGCGGCCCGGCGGAGACGCATCAAACCGTTCCTCCTGTCGATCGAATGGCATGGGCAAGGCGAGCGAACGTCTCGCCCGCGGCGATGCCGCGCGCGCCGGCAGATTCAGGCACGGCCCTGATGCAGGCGTGAAATTCAGAATTCAGGCGAATCAATGGGATTGGCACCAGCGGCCGGGAAAACCGCACTCGCTTTGCGCAATTCCGCTGAGTTGAAAGCAGAAGCGCTCCGGGGAGCGCGCAGAGCCCCTTGTCGAAGGCATCAGCGGCCGGAACGGGACGACCGCAGCCGCAAAATGCCTCACCGCACGGAAAGGAATTGATAGCATCTTGGCGTGCAACACGTCAACTCGGATTCTGCGGGAAAGAGAAAGGTTGGCCCGGGGCGAGGCTGACGTCTTGATTGCACGGACCGTGCGGGGATAGATTGGGATCAGCCGCCAAACACCAAACAGAGAGCGAGGACGCGGTTCGCATCTCAGCAAGAACCGGACGGCAAAATGCGCCAACTCAGAGGCAAACTTTCCAACCTGGCGGGCGCCGACCAGAGGCTGGTTCGGCGGATGGAGACATCGCGCTCGGGGATGAGGTTTTTCCGGTACAGGGACGCGGTGATCATCTTCGCGGTCACGGCGTTCGTCATCTCGCGGCGCGATTACGGGGTGCGCTTCTGGATCGGAATGGCCATCGCGGCAATCGGTTTTTTTCTTTGGGGGCTGGCGCGCATTCAGCTGGGCGCCTCTTTTTCCGTGACGGCGCAGGCGAGGCGGCTGGTCACGACGGGACTGTATGCGAAATTCCGCAATCCGGTGTATCTGTTCGGGGGGATCGGTTATCTGGGGCTGTTCATGGCGCTGGGCAACTGGATCGCGCTGGCGCTGTTCGCTGTGCTCTATTCCTACCAACTTCCGCGGATCAAAAAGGAACAGAAAGTTCTGGAAGCGACGTTTGGCGAGCAGTATCGCCGATATCGAGCGAACACGTGGTTCTGAGCCGCGCGGCTCGACGGAGAGCCAGCCAATCAGGGAGAGACTGACGCGGCGGGCGCGGCCGGAGTGAACGCTTTCAGAGCGGCGAGTTCCTGAGTGACCTTCCTCCACTTCTTTTTGTGCTTCCTCGTGACAATCGGGGCGCTGGGATTGCTGTAGAAGCGGAGAAGGTCGGAGCGTAGCTGGGGAGTCACGTCAGCGAAATGATTTTTGGCCAAGCGATCGAGGAGCTCCGCGTAAGTTTTGTCCGCGAGGGGATACTGGCCGGGTCCCGTAACGCTGCCGGTATCGAGATTGTCGTTGCTGATTTGCGGGCTGCCTGCCGTCGCGTCGTTGTGAAGGTCCCTCTCATAGTCGCGGAGGGCGACGTTGAAGCTGGTCATGAAGTATTGCTCGGTTCGCGGAGTGGGAGTGCGGAAGGCAAGCGCGCGAAAGGGGCCGATCTTCGGGACCAGGCGGATCAGGAACGCGAGGATTCTGGTGAGGACGCTCGGCCGCTTGTAGTCTTTGCTCCAGTGGCGATTGTAGCTGGAGCGCGAGATGTGGTACAGGAACCGCTTGCGCGTCATGCCGGGAATTTCTTTCTTGATTTCGCTCTTCTTGACCTGCCAAGCGACGCGGGTCATGGTCGGAATGACTTCACTGACGCCGCGGCGGTAGGTGCCAATGGCCAGATCGAGATTGGCGAAGACGGAATCCAATTTCAGGCCGTAGGTTTCCTCGAAGGCGCGTTCGAGGAGCGGCTTGGCCACCTGGAATCCGATGTAATCCTCATAATCGTCGGAAGCGTAGCGTCCGCGCGCGACCTGCAGCACATCGAAGCCGAATTCAGTCTTCAGATGGTCCGCGGGATTTTCATCGTAGACGACCCAATTGCCGTACTTCTTGCGCATTTTGGGGTACAGGATGGGCTCGGAGACGTTCACGGCGAGCTTGTGGCCGTCGTTATCGGAAGCGTAATGAGCGAGCGCGCCGAGTGCGAAGGCGTAGTCGTTGATATTCTGCGAGTCGCGAAGCAAGGCATCGACGAAATCGGCGGTGCGCACGTAGTGAACGAGATTGGTGAAGAGTTTGCTGCCAAACGGGTAGTAGCCCATGTCCTGAATCACCGAGCCGCCCCAGGCGTAGGCGTGCGCCGTTCTCAGCTGTTGCGGAGTTGCGTCGGGGAAACGTTTCAGGAGGAGCGGCTTGAGCGCGACGTCCCAGGCGGCGTCAATGATGGCTTCGTGAGTCAGCTCGGAATACGCGCTGCAGTTGAGCGTGATAGCGGCCAGGCAGGCGAGAGCCAGGAGCGCCATGACGGCGCGCGCGCGCAATCCGAGCGAGGCGCATCGCGCACGACTCTCCTCGACAGGCGGCGCGGGCTGCGGGGCCCTGCGGCCCACAGCGATGGGGCGCGTGTTTGGCTTCGAATTGGGGAAGATGAGCCGCATCATCAACGCGAAGCGGCCAGATCGGCGGCGTGGGCGGCAGCGAGATCGACCGTGTTGTGATACTGCTGGGCCGGATCTGCGCCCGGTTTTGGTTTCTGGCCGAACAAGTTTGCCTTCACCGCGCGCTCAAATGCAGGCGAGTGCTCGACGTCGTGCAGAGACTGAATTTCGTTGGGCACGGCGGCGAGCTTTGGCCAGAAGGCGGTCAGCTCCTTCAGAGCCGTTTCCGGATGATAGGTGATGCGATCGCCCGTTTGCATCGCGTCGATGATGGGATCGGGAGTCCAGCCCTCGGGCCAGCTTTGATTGAGGATGTCGTAGGTCTCGCGCAAGCGGGTCATTTTGCCGGCGAAGCCGTCGAGCAGTTTGCGCTGGCGCGCCAGCTCGGGCGTGATTCTTACCGAGATGGTGACCGCGCCGGCGGTGCTGAAGCTGTGCGTGCGGACGATGGTCGAAAGTGTATTCCCGTCGTAGCGCCAGCCGGGCGTGCCGTCCCGGCGGACTTGGGGAACCGGAACGCCGTTCACGGTGACCGATGCGGGCGGCCAGGAGCCAGGCAGGCGAAGTTCGTAGGCGCGTTGCTGCAACATTCCTGTGTAGTGGCCTCGGGCAGGAAAGACCTTTACGCTGACGGTCGTTCCATCGCTTGACGAGGCGGCTTGAATTTTCGTCCAGGCTGCCTGGTCCAGGCGGTAGGCTGGAGTGTCGCCCGCATCTTCATACACAGTGTACCGCGACGCGCGACCATCTTCCGGAGGAAACACCGTGAGAATGAGCGGATCGACGGGTTTCTCTCCCGTGTAGCGCATGGGCGGCTCCATGGGAATGAGGCTGCCGGCTTTGACGTAGACGGGGACCTGCTGAATCGAGAAGTCGCGCTGGATGGTGACGGGGCCGGTGAAATGCGCGCCGGTTTGCCATTCGATCCAATCGCCTTTGGGGAGCCAGATCGACATTTTGGCGAGGCCTGAATCCTTGTCCACGGGTTCGGTCACCGGCGCGACCAGCATTTCGTTTCCGAACATGTATTCATCGCGCTGGTCGTAGGCTTCCTGCGATTCGGGCCAGTCGTAATAGAGCGGATGAAGGAAGGCGACGCCGGTATCGTAGGTGCGGCGCGATTCGGTGTAGATGTAGGGCTGAATGGCGTAGCGGAACACGAACATTTTGCGCATCAAGTCGGAATAGGGTTCGGGATAAGCCCAGACGCGGCGCTCCGCGTCGGGATTCTTGGTGGTGTGCGTGCGCAGGATGGGGCTGAACACGCCGAACTGGATCCAGCGGAGATAGAGTTCCGGCTGGATCACGCCGGGCATGTGCCCGCCGATGTCGTGGCTCCAATAGGCGTAGCCGACGTTGGCGGCGGTGGAGGTGAAGTAGGGCTGAAACGCGAGCGAATCCCAGACGGAAATGGTGTCGCCCGAGAATCCGATTTCGTAGCGGTGATTGCCGAGGCCGCCCCAGCGTCCGAAAAGCAGGGCGCGCTTGCCTTCGCGCTCCTGGTCGGTGAAATGGACGTAGTTGAGCCACCATGTGGGATTCACGCCGGGCAGGTTCGTGATTTTTTCCTGCTGCCAATCGAGCCAGAAGAAGTTGATGCCTTCGCGTTCGAGGGGATGGTGCAGGATGTCCATATAATTCACGGCAAATTTCTTGTTGGTGATGTCGAAGGGCACATATTTTTTGGTGGCGGGATCGATGCCCATGGCGCGCGCCATTTCAGGATAGCGCGTTTCCCACGGCTGGACTCCGGACGCCGGGTGCATGTTGAGCGTGGCTTTGAGGCCCTGACGGTGAACCCAGTTCAGGAAGGCGGGCGGATCGGGGAAGAGCAGATGGTTCCAGGAGTAGCCCGTCCAGCCCAAAGTGTGGCCGGATTGATCGACCTTCTGGTCCCACCAGTGCATGCCGAAGGTAGGATGCCAGTCCATGTCGATCACCAGAACGTCGAGCGGGACTTCGTGGATGCGGAAGGATGTGACGAGCTGCTCGAATTCCTGGTCGGTGTAGGACCAGTAGCGCGACCACCAGGTTCCGAAGGCGAAGCGCGGCGGCATGGGGATTTTTCCGGCAACGCGGGTGAAATCGTCGAGCGCGCGGCGGTAGTCGTGGCCATAGCCGAAGAAATACCAGTCCTGGCGGTCGCCGGGCGGGCGTTCCATGACCCAGGGCCAGACGCTCTTTTCTCCCTGTGTGAAGGAAAAGTCGGCGGAGTCGAACAAGGGGCGCGTGCTGTCATCCACGAGGACCCAGCCATTGCGGGAAATGAGGCCGGGCCCGAGCTTTGTGTTCGAGCCTTTCACGCCGTCGAGCGTGCGCGCGGTGCCGAGCAGGTTGCCGGTGCCGGACATGCCGGGATGCCAGGTCACTTCTTTTCCGTCGAGCTTGAGCGTGACGCTCAAGTCGTCCGGCGTGAATTTGCCGCTGGTGCCACTTTGCGGGCTGTAGGCGAGAGTGAGGTACTGCGTCTGCAGCGTTAGAACCTGCAAGCGGCCTGCTGCGGTGATCGCCCTGGTGAATTTTGGAACGGGCAAACGCCGGTTCAGGAAGACGAGGGAGGCGTGATCCTCGAATTTGGCGTCCGCGGACCATTCCATGCGAATGAGTTGCGGCGTCAAGATGGTGAAGCGCGCGTGCCCGTCGATCACCACAGCGCGAGGATCGGCCACCGGGTTGTAGAGGCCGGGCGGATTCGTAGCGGCGGCGGCCACGCGGGCAGCGCCGGCGGCGAGAACAATGACGGCGAGAATGAATAGCGACGAGCACAGCGCATTCAGGCGGGCCCGGCGGTCCGAAAATCCCATAGAGCGGCTCCTGGACAGCGGTGTCAGATTATCAGTTTGTGGAGCCTTGCAGACAATTGCGAATTGTGAATTCCGAAAGGGCCGG
>JBJKQB010000319.1:0-5090 GCA_046705825.1 Candidatus Acidiferrales bacterium | reverse complement strand
GCGCTATTTCCTGCTGCGGTTCACGCGCGGGACGGTGATTGCGTTCGATTTCAAGGATGCGCTCAGCTTCGAAGGCGAAACGGGGCCGTACGCGCAATATGCCGTCGTGCGCGTGAATGGAATTTTGCGCAAGGGCGCGGAGCAGGATCCCGCGATCGAGAGCGCAAACGCCGCGAATCTGGCGCGAATCGAGCGAGGCGAACTCGATGTATCGCGATTCCTGGCGGCGAGCGCCGGCGACGACTTGTGGGAACTGGTTTTGCTGGCGGGGTCGCTGGACGCGCGCGTGGAAGCGGCATTAGGGGCGCAGGAGCCGGCGTTCCTGGCGCGCTATGCGTTCGAACTGGCGCAGGCGTTCAACGTGTTCTACCACAAGCACCACATTCTGTCGGAAGAGGACGCGGAGAAGCGCGCGTTTCTGCTGCGGCTGACGTCGCTGGTGCGCGAGCGGCTGATCGCGGTGCTGGGGCTGATGGGGATTGCCGCGCCGGAAAAGATGTGAGAAGGAAAGTTCAGAGTTGAGAGTTTACGGTTGAGAGCAGGAAGCACAGCGCGGAAGTCGAGAAATTGAGGCGTACGGGCCGGGACAAGAAAATAAATTAGAGGTCTTGCTGCAGTTTTCACCTCAAAAACGCCGCCGAGACGGCAGCGCTACATTCTACAAGACCGCGGGTAGGCGCCCGCGCCACAAAATTCCTATAGCTTCAGGGCGAAATCGACGATGGAGCGGATGGCCACGCCGGTGGGTCCTTTGGCGAGCCAGGGACGGCCGTCGTCGACCCAGCAGGTTGCCGCGATATCGAGGTGAACCCAGGGCGTTTCTTCCGCGAATTCCTTCAGGAACCACGCGGCAGTGATGGCGCCGCCCCCCTTGCCGCTGCCCGTGTTGCGAATGTCCGCGATATTGCTTTTGATCATCTCCTCGTATTCGTCGTCGATGGGCATCGGCCACATTTTTTCGCCGACGGCCTTCGCGCTGGCCAGGAACTGATCGCGAAATTCGCGCGGCGTGCCGAACGCGCCCACGTTGACGTTGGAAAGAGCCACTTCGATGGCTCCGGTGAGTGTCGCGGCGTCAATCAGATGCGTGCAGCCAAGCTGCCTGGCATAAGTGATGCCGTCGGCGAGGATGAGGCGGCCCTCGGCGTCCGTGTTGATCACCTCGATCATTTTTCCGGACATGGCCGTCTGCACATCTCCGGGCTTCTGCGCGCGCCCGCCCGGCATGTTTTCCGTGGAGGGAATTACGGCGATCACGGGAACGCGCGGCTTGAGATAAGCGAGAGCGCGCATGGACCCCAGCATGGTTGCGCCGCCGCCCATGTCGTACTTCATTTTTTCCATGTTGTTGGCGGGCTTGATGGAAATTCCGCCGGTGTCGAAAGTGACCGCCTTGCCGACGAGGCCGAGGATGGGTCCGCCGGCGGGGGCTTTTGCAGGCATGTAGCGCAGGATGATGACGCGGGGCGGTTCGATGCTGCCCTGCGCCACGCCCAGCAGCGCGCCCATCTTCAATTCGGCGATGCGGCGCTCGTCGAGAATCTCGACGCCGAGACCGACATCGGCGGCCATGGCTTGCGCCTTTTCAGCGAGCATGCGCGGCGTCAAACGGTTGGACGGCTCGTTGATCAAATCGCGCGCGAAGTTCTGCGATTCGGCGACAACGCGGCCGCGCTCGATGGCGTCCTGCAGATTTGCGGCCGGCCCGGCGTCAAACCCGGCCAGCGACACCAAAGCGATTTCGCGACTCTTTTTGTCGCTGCGGTATTTGTCCGACTCGAAATCGGCGAGGACCAGCCCCTCGGTAACCGCGCGAACCGCCTCCGCGCCGCGCTCGCCCTCGCGGGTCAGGAAGGCGAACTTCTTTACGCCGCGCGATTTCAGGAAGCGCAGCGCGCTGCCCGCAATTTTGCGCAAGTCCGCCAGCGCGAATTTTTCCGGCTTGCCCGCTCCGACAAGAAGCAGCCTCTTGGCCTCCAGTCCCTGCGGGAAATGAAGCAGCACCATTTCGAGCGCTTTACCGGTGATTTCGCCGGCGGCAGCCAGCGAGCCGAGGCGGCCGTTCATGGTGCGATCGATTTCGGCGAGCACTCCCTGGAGCTTCGGCTCCGTGTCGAAGACGTAGGTGATGATGGCGTCGGTAGCGAGCGAAGAGAAGGGCTGAGTTTCGAGTTGAATCTGCATGAAATCCTTTCCTGTTTCGTGAAGGGTGAATCGTAACCGGAAAACCGCTCCGGCAGGTCCGTTCAGCGGCGGCGCGAGCGATACATCGCTTCGTCGGCCTCCCGCTTGGCTTCCTTGCGGCGCTCGGCCTCGCGGCGGTCATGGAATTTCTTGCCCCGGGCCACCGCGAGTTCGCATTTGGCCAAGCCGTCGCGAAAATAAATCTTGAGGGGGACGATGGTCATCCCTTTTTGCTGCGTTTCGATCGTCAGGCGATGAATCTCGCGCGCGTTGAGCAGCAGCTTGCGCTTGCGCAGCGGGTCGTGGTTGCGCGGACCGCCCGGCTGATATTCGGGAATGTGGCTGTTGACCAGCCAGGGTTCGCCCGCCCGGATCTCGGCGTAGGCGTCCCGCAGCGTTCCCTTGCCTTCCCGCAACGACTTCACTTCCGTGCCGACCAGGACGAGCCCCGCTTCGAAATGATCCAGCAGGTTGTAATTATAAGAAGCGGCGCGGTTCTGCGCGACGATCTTCACTCCTTCCCGGCCGGATTTTTGCGCTGTGGATTTCAAGGTGCGTTCTCGATCAAAATTTCCGTCTGAGCCCTGCGGACGCGCCGGCATCCTCGCTTCCGTTCGACCCGGCTCGCCGCGCCGGCCAAGCATGTCTTGCTGCGCGGGAAAGAAAACCAGCGGGGCCAGCACGCCATCATATCCGCCGTGCGGGAGGCAGAGCAAGCCGGGGCCACATTTGCGGCGAAATCCGTGCGCGGCGCGCACGGGCGAGTGTCACCAATCATTCCGAAGGAGAGCAGGCTGGCGGGTGTTGGGGTTTTCCGCACACGGGCGGGCAGGAAAGGGTGGTATCCGTCATACTCGTACTATGTAAGTAGGGGGAAGAACTGGGCGCTATCCCGGCAACGCTGTAGATTTGTTGCTGCATCTTAGGGCAGGTGTTACACTCAGACCCCTCGCCCCCAGGGTTGATTGGAGAACGTTTTTGCGCAGAGAACTGTACCTGCCCCTTGTGGCTCTGACCGGAATCCTGCTGGCCGGCTGCCCCAAAACCAACCAGTACTTCGAAGAGGGCAAGAAGGCTGAAGAAATCCAGGACTACGACACGGCGCTGGTGGACTACCAGCGCGCACTTCGCGAAAACCCCACGAACGCGGAGTACAAGCTGCGGGCGGCGCGCATGCACGCGATGGACGGGCAATTCCACCTGCAGCAGGGAGAAAAGTTCCTGCAGCAGGGGAACGTTGAAATGGCGCTGGCCGAATTCGAGAAGGCGGTCGGCGTTGACCCTTCGAACATCGCCGCGCAGCAGGAACTGGAGAAGGCCAACGCGCTGATTTCGGAGAAGAGCGCGGCCGGCGCGTCGAAGCCGGCGGCGGCGCCCCCGCAGTTGCGGTCCGGGCCGCCGCAACTACGGCCGCAGATCCGGGAAATCGGCGCTCTGACGATGACGAACAACAGCACGGTGGTGTTCGAGACCATCGCCAAGCTGGCCGGGCTAAGCGTCGTATTCGACCCCGATTTCCGCGCGCAGAGAATCTCCGTGCAACTTCCAGCCGTGACCGTCGAGCAGGCGCTGGAGGCCGTGGCGCTGGCGAGCAAGGCCTATTGGAAGCCGCTGACGCCCAACGTGATCTTCGTGGCTCCGGATAACCCGCAAAATCGCCGGGCCTACGAGGACGAGGTGGTGAAGACGTTCTATCTGCGCAACACGCTGCAGCCCACGGACCTAACGGAAATCGCGACCGGCCTGCGAGCGATGCTGAACATCCAGAAGATCGTGCAGATGAATTCGGAAAACGCGATTGTGATCCGCGCAACGCCGGACCAGGTGACCGCAGCGGGCAAAATCATTGATTCGATCGACCGGGCCCGGCCGGAAGTGCTGATCCACGTGCGCGTGCTGACCGCGAATCGCGACCGCCTGCGGCAACTCGGCATCCTGCCGGGGCAAACGGTAGCGGTGGCGTTCACGCCGCGTCCCACGCTGCAGCCGAGCAGTTCGAGCAACTCGAGCAGCAGCGGGTCCAGCGGATCGGGCACATCGGGGAGCACTTCCACGGTCGGCCAAGTCACGCTGAACAATTTGCACAGCCTGAGCAGCGCGGACTGGAGTGCGACGCTTCCGGGAGCTACGGCGGAGGCGATCCTGACGGACAATCAGACGCACATCATCCAGGATCCGGAAATTCGCATCACGGACGGCGAAAATGCGACGCTGATGATCGGCGAGAAGGTGCCCATCGCCACGGGAAGCTTTCAGGCGGGCGTCGGGGTGGCCGCGACGGGAGTGAATCCGTTGGTGAACACGCAATTCACCTACGAGCCGGTGGGGGTGCAGATCAAGGTGCAGCCGCGCGTCCATCCCGACAACGAGGTCAGCATGAAACTGACCATCGAGATTTCCTCGCTGGCCGGGAGCGAAAACATCGGGGGCATCAATCAGCCCATCATCGCGCAAAACAAGATCGACGAAGGAGAGATCCGGCTTAAAGAAGGCCAGGCGAGCGTCCTGGGGGGACTGATCACGCACACGCAAACGGTGAACATCAACGGAATTCCCGGGCTGGCGCAGGTCCCGCTGATGAAATATCTCTTCTCGCAGAACAGCAACGAAATGCAGGACCAGGAAGTGCTGATCATCCTGACGCCGCACATCGTGCGCTTCGCGCCGATCACGGCGGAGGACTTGCGCTCGCTGGACACCGGCTCGGACTTGAACATTCGGGTCTACCGGGAACAGGAGCAGGAGCTCGGCAAGACGTCCGGGCAGCAGGCCCCGGCCTCGCCGGATTCCGGCCCGGGCGCGAGCACTCCGCCCGCCGCACCGGAATCGCAGAGCGGGGCGGCCGCGCAGTTGCAGTTCAATCCCGCGAATGTTGTTCTGAAGCAGGGCGAAACCACGACCATCGG
>JBJKQB010000318.1:0-3050 GCA_046705825.1 Candidatus Acidiferrales bacterium | reverse complement strand
GCAGGCGGGAATCATTTTGGGGACGGCGGCGTACATGTCGCCGGAGCAGGCCAAAGGGAAAGCCGTGGACCGCCGCGCGGACATCTGGGCCTTCGGCTGCGTGCTGTATGAAATGCTGACGGGCAAGCAAGCGTTCGCCGGTGAGAGCGCGACGGATGTGCTGGCCGCCGTGTTGCGGGGCGAGCCCGACTGGTCGCAGCTTCCGTCCGGAACGCCGGCGCACGTTCGCGTTCTGTTGCGGCGCTGCTTGCAGAAGGACCCGCGGATGCGGCTGCGCGACATCGGCGACGCGCGCATATCACTGGAAGAGGTTCTTTCCGGATCGCCGGAATCATTTACTGCGGCCGGCGTGCCGTTTCCGTTTCTGCGCCGGCCTTTGCCGTGGGCCGCGTGCGGCTTGGTCGTGGGCGCGTTGATCGCCGGATTGGCGCTATGGAGGTTTTTGGCGCCCGCGGATCAGCGGCCGATCCACTTCAGCGCGGTGACGAATTTTCCGGGCGTGCAGGCGCAGCCGGCAATTTCGCCGGACGGGCGTTCGGTGGCGTTCGTCTCGAACCGGGACGGGAATTACAACATCTACGTCGGGCTGATCAGCGGCGGAAGCCTGGTGCAGATCACCAATGACGCGAATCTGAAGGCGCGGCCCGCATGGTCGCCGGACGGAACCACGCTGGCGTACGCGCGCCTGAATCATTCCGGTCTTTGGGACATCTGGGAAGTGGCCGCGTTGGGCGGAACGCCGCGGCGGGTGATTTTGAATGCGAGCGATCCGGCGTGGTCGCCGGACGGCCATTTTCTGGCGTACGAAAACGGGAGCGACCGCGGGCTGTGGGTTTCCGGCGTGTCGGGAGAAAACGCGCACGAGGTGGCGGGAACGATCGACGATCCCGGAGAACTCTGGCGCGATACGGAACCGCGGTTTTCGCCCGATGGGCGGGAGATTGCGTTTTCGCTGCGCGCGACCGGGCCGTATGGCGAGCTGGAAGTGGCCGACGTGGACACGCACAAAGTCCGGCAATTGACGCACGATAACGCGCTGGCGCTGTCGCCGGCCTGGTCGCCGGATGGCCGGTATATTTATTTCGCTTCCAGCCGCGGGGGGACCATCAACATCTGGAAGATCGCGGCGGCAGGAGGGGAACCGGAACAGGTCACTGCGGGGCAAGGGGACGATGCGGAATTGGACGTTACGGCGAAAGGGATCGTCTTTTCCACCTGGCGCACGAACACGAATATCGCGCAGCTCGATCTGACGGCCAAACCGGGGCAGGAGGACGTCAAATCGTTGACCACCGATCCGGCGCGCAATCAAATCGCTCCGGCCTACTCGCCGGACGGCAAACATCTCGCGTACTTTTCGAATCTGAAGGGCGCGGAAGCGGAAAGCATATGGATGTCGAACGCGGATGGGTCGAGTCCCATACAACTGGTCAAGGACAAGCAGGTGAACGTGTTTCCGGTGTGGAATTCGGACAGCGAAAGCGTGGTGTACCGAGCGGAGCCCGCCGCCGGAGCCGAAACGGGGAATGACTACCGGAGTGTATCGATTTCCGGGGGCGTGCCGAGCACGGTGCTGCGGAATGCGACGGGGGATTTCTTCGACGTGCGAGCGGATGGGTGGCTGCTTTTCTGGAATGCCAAGGGTGACGTCGAAACGTTCAACCCGCGAGATGGCAAAAAGGAGGATCTCGGTACCCTGCCAGTGCATTTGAAATGGGTTCCATTGCGGTTTTCACCGGACGAACGGTCGGTCGCCTTCGTTGTGACTGCGAATCGCGAAGACGATCCGGAGGCGGGGCTGTGGCTGGACGACTTCAAGAGCCCGCCGCACCATATTTTTCGCGGGTGGGTACTGTGGTTCGCGCGCGGCCCTGAAAATCGACTCTATCTGCTGCAAGGCAAACCGGATCTGAAGGGAGTTCTGTGGAAGGTCGGCTGGGACGGAAAGGGGCTGCAGCAGACTTCCGCGACGATACCGATCGTGCGCTCGTATTGGGTGGACCCGGCGCAGAATTCTCAGGATTACTTCGACGTTTCTCCGGACGGGCGCGATGTGGCGTTCGAGAAGCAGACGATTCTGAGCGCCAATATCGGCATGATCACGAACGTGCGATAAGCCGGCAGAAATGGAGGCTGGATGCGTCCGCAGCGCGAAATTGGGAACTTGCCCGAGCGGTCGAGGGGCGAGCGGTTGAGCCGCGACTGAGCCACGGTTGAGCCGCGCTTGACGCCGGTTTGGCGGCCGACCATAATGCGTTCAACGAGGTTGCAAAATGGGCCGCGCAGGCGTCATGGCGAGAGCGGTCCCGCATCAGGCGATTCTCCTTCCAGCAGTACTCCTTTGCGCGTTTTGGTGCGGCTGCGACAACAGCTGCTTCGTGTTTGTCTCCAATCCTTCGGGGGGAACGCTTTCCGTGAACACGTCGACTTGCCGGATCAGCAACGATCCTGCCGCGAGCGTGCGCGTGCGGCTCAGCGCGCCTTCGGAACGCAGCGAGGCGTGGCGCCGAGCCGGAATCGAGCATGTCTATCTGGCTGTGCGGGAGATTGACGCGCGCTTGAGGGTGGCGTACGGCGACGGATCGGCGGGATGGCAGGACATTGCGCCGAATCTGAGTAAGCGGCCGCTGCAGATCGACCTGCTTTCCGGAGCCGGTGATTCTTCGGCGGCGACTTTCTTCGGGGAAGCGGCGGTTCCGGCGGGCGAGTACGCAGAGATGCGGATTCTGCTGACTCCCGATCATCCGGCGAGTGGGGAAGCGGTTCCTCGAGAGAATGCCTGCGGGGCCGTGGGCTTCAACTGCGTCGTCACACGGGACGGGAACGTTCACCCCGTATCTCTCCCTGGGAACGAACGGGTTTTGATTCTGCCTGCGCGGCTGGCGCGTGCGGTGTTTCATGTCTTCCCGGGCACAGCGACGAATCTCGACCTCACGTTTGAGCCGGAGGCATCGCAGATAGCGATGATGGGCAGCGCTGCATGGCTGAGTCCCGCGTTCGCGACGCGATGTGATTTCCTGCCCAACACGAATGAGGGCATAGCCGCCCGC
>JBJKQB010000317.1:0-2741 GCA_046705825.1 Candidatus Acidiferrales bacterium | reverse complement strand
GAAGCAAAACCCTTGGGACCGAACCACCCGGTGAGCAGAGTCTGTCTTCGGGTGAGCCCAGAGCCAATCATAGAGACCCAAATGGCGAACAGGCGCACCACGAAAACGGCCAACACGATAAAACCGTACTCGATGATGGGCAGGGCCCTGAAGAATTGCGGCGCGATGGCCACGCCAAACACGAGAAGCGCCGCCAGTTTGAGGAGTTCGGTCACCAGTTCACCAAATTCCTGAAAGGATTTGCTGAAGATGGGGCCAAAGGTGGCCACGCTGATTCCAGCGCCAAAGCCGGCGAGAAAAAGGTTCGCTCCCGTCACGTACGAGACGGCCAGAACGAGCAGGCCGAGCGCAAAGCCGTTCAATGGATGAAACACGCCCGCAGCGCGAAAGAAGCGGGTTTTCTCGAGCAGAATGGCGGCCAGCGGAATCCCGAAACCGATGGCCAGGCCCAGTGGCATGCCAGTCAAGCTGTTGAACCCGGGCCCTTTCAAGCCGGCGTAGGCCAGCAGGACGACGACCACAGAAAGAGAAAGCCCGTCGTTCAATCCGCTTTCGACGTTGAGCAGCCGCTTCACTCGTTCGGGAATGGCCTCGAAGCGGAAAATCGCGGAGACGAACACAGGGTCGGTAGGGCTCAGGGCGGCGCCAATCAGAAACGCGAGCTTCCAGGAGAGTCCGGCCATGAGATGCGCAAGCAGCCCTATAGCGGCGATAGTCAGCGGCATGCCGATCAGCAGCGCGCGGGCCGGGAGCGCCCAGTCTTTTGCCAGCTTGCGCAACCCGCCGGTCCTCATGCCGTCGGTGAACAGGACGCTGAACAGCGCCACTTCGGCGATGGTGTGCAGCAGGTCCGGATTCATCTTCGGGGCCGTCCCGAACAGGCCGCTGCCCAGCAGGAATCCGCAGACCAGGAAAAGCACGGAGACGGAAAGGATGGTTTCCTCGGCTAGTCCGGAGATCAGGACGGCGATGACCAGCGTGATGGCGAACGCGAGCAGAAGACCCATGAGTCGGCCTGAACGGAGGCTGCGCCAATCCGGTAAAGCAGCGCAGAGCGAGAGGGCGTCCGCAAGAACAGGATACCACCGCTCCCGGCGGGTTCGCGGGCGGCCCTTGCCCTTGCGCTTGCGCCGCAGTGCATGCGGCCGGTCGCTTCGTGGTTACTTTATCTGGGTGCGAGGCGGGAGCTTGCCTTGACACGGGTGGCTGCGTTGGTTAGCGTCAAAAACGGCAAAACGACGCGAACGGAATCTTCGCAGCAACTTTGCAACAGGGAGCGAACATTGGCGCGGCCCATCATCACACTCACGACCGACTACGGCACGAACGACCATCTCGTCGGCGCCATGAAAGGCGTGATCCTCGCGATCAACCCGGAAGTCCAAATCGTGGACATCACCCACGGGGTGATGCCCTTCGACGTGCTGGACGGCGCGCTGACCGTGGCGCACTCCTTCAAATATTTTCCGTCGAAAACCATTCATGTGGTGGTGGTCGATCCCGGCGTGGGAACGGCGCGGCGGCCGATCCTGGTTGCTGCGGACCAGCATTATTTCGTGGCGCCGGACAACGGCGTGCTCTCGCTGGCCTACGACCAAAGCGAAGCGCTGCACGCCTGGCACATCACCGCCGAACATTACTTCCGCAATCCGGTCAGCAGCACGTTTCACGGGCGCGACATTTTCGCTCCGGTAGCGGCGTGGCTCTCGAAATCGTGGCAGACGGCGAGCTTCGGGGAGCCCATCACGGATTTCGTCCGCTTCACCATTCCCAAACCGAAAACGGCGGGCGAGAAGGCCATGAAAGGCGTGGTGCTGCGCATCGATGCGTTCGGCAACCTGATGACGAATTTCAAGCCGGAGGATGTTCCCGCGCTAACTGCCGCAGACGGCAAGTTCGCGATTCGCATCGGCAACGTGCAGATCGCCAAGCTGTCGCCCACGTTCGCGCAGGGCTCGACGGGAGAGGCCATCGCCGTGATCGGGTCAAGCGGCTACGTCGAAATTGCGATGAACAAAGCGAACGCGGCGCGCGCGCTGGGCGTGGCGCGCGGGGCCGAAGTGACGGTGGAATTTGCGTAGTGGCGAGTGGCGAAGGAGCGTGATGTGAGAGGCGTTGCGGGGATGATGCCAGGCGTTGTGCTTTCCGTCGTGCTTGCCGTTGCGGCGATTCTTGGTGGCGCGCCTGCTGCACGCGCGCAGGGGCCAGCGGATTGGATGGAGAGCTTGCCGCAGCCGCACGATTACGTGCTGAAACGCGCGTCGAGCTACGACCGCACGGGCGGCAACGCAGACTATCGTCCGCTGGCTCCGGGCCAGACGCTGACGCTGCTCGACGTGAACGGGCCGGGCGAGGTGTCGCACGTCTGGATGACCATCGCGAGCGGCGAGCGCTACCACTTGAAGAAGATGGTCCTGCGCATGTACTGGGACGGCGAGGCGACGCCCAGCGTGGAGGCTCCCGTCGGCGATTTCTTCGGGCTCGGCCTCGGCGAGTACGTGCTCTATCAATCCATTCCTCTGGCGGTCAGTCCGGATAAAGCGCTGAATTGCTTCTTCCCCATGCCGTTCGAGAAACACGCGCGCATCACATTGACGAATGAAGGCCAGCAGCGCGCCGACGCGATTTATTGGAACATCGATTATCGCGAGTATCGTTCGCCGCTGGCGCCCGGTACACTCTACTTCCACGCGCAGTACCGCCAGGCCACGCCGAACCAGGCCATTCCCGGCGCGAAGTAC
>JBJKQB010000316.1:0-3136 GCA_046705825.1 Candidatus Acidiferrales bacterium | reverse complement strand
AAGTGAGGAACGCGGACAACCCGCCCGCCAGCATTTCCGCGGCAAGGCGTCGGGTGTCCTTCAGCCACAGAGGAAACACCGGCGTCATCCCGCACGCTGCCAGCTGCGTTTCGCGGTAGGCGCGAATGTCTTCCAGGAACAGGTCACCGAAAACGACGTGGCGCACGCCCTGCTCTCTGGCCCGTTGCATGGCCTCGTCCATCGCCCGCTCGTAAACTCCATTCGGGCACGGCGACGGAATCGCAACCTTCACCAGCGGCAAGCCCGCCGCCGCCGCTTGTTTCTCCACCAGCGCTTCGCGGACCGCGTGCATGGCCACGCGCTGATGCGTGCGGTTGATCGTGGTCAGCAGCGCGACGACCTCGAATGCGCCGCTCTCGCGCACCGTATGCAGCGCCCAGGCACTATCCTTCCCGCTGCTCCACGCCAGCCACGCCTTCGCTCGACTCATTTGTCGGCAATGTCCGTATCTGCGTTCGCCTGTGTTTATCTGTGGTTCCAAATCCCGCGTGCTCCACCAAAGAACATGACCATCCAGGTTTTGTTGTGCGTCCCCAAACCGTGTGTTATATACAGCCGCGGAATGCGGGCGTCAACTTGGAGACCCGAGGCCATCTTCGATGCGTAAGCCGGCGCTCCTCGCGCTCGCCATCCTCCTCATGACTTTGTCCGCCCGCGCGCAGAAAAAATCCCCCGCAAAATCCCGCCGCACCCGCCGCAGCTCGGCCTGGGTCGAACGCACGCTGCACCGCATGACCCTCCGCGAAAAGATCGGCCAGTTGCTGATGATCTACTACTTCGGACGCTTCGCCTCCACCGAGAGCCCCGCCTACAAGGAAATGCTGCACGAGATCGACGACAACCACATCGGCGGCGTCATCATCGGCACCACCCGCGAGCCTCTCGGCATCGAGCGCAGCCAGCTCTATCCCACCGCCGTGATCCTCAACGAATTTCAGCGCCGCTCGAAGATTCCTCTGCTGGTGGGCGCGGATTTCGAAGCGGGCACGGGCCAGCGCCTCGACGAAGGCACCAACTTCCCAGCCGCCATGGCCGTCGCCGCGACCAACGACCCGCAGCTCGCCTACCAGGAGGGCAAGATCGTAGCCCGCGAGGCGCGCGCCGCCGGCGTGCAGTGGATCTTCGCGCCCGTCGCGGACGTCAACGACAATCCCCTCAATCCCATCATCAACACGCGCTCCTTCGGAGAAGATCCCGCCGCCGTTTCCCAATACGTCGAGAATTTCATTCGCGGCGTTCAGGACAATGGCGCCCTGGCTACCGCCAAGCATTTCCCCGGACATGGCGACGTCAGCGTCGATTCGCACCTCTCCCTGGCTACCGTGACAGGCGGCCGCGCTGAGCTCGAGCACCTCGAGCTGGTTCCCTTCCGCGCAGCCATTGCGGCGGGTGTCGACTCCATCATGATCGGCCATTTGGCCGTGCCCGCATTCGAGCCCGATCCCAACGTCCCCGCCACTCTTTCTTACAACATCATGACCGGCCTGCTGCGCGATCAGCTCGGCTTCAAGGGCCTGATCATCACCGACGCGATGGACATGGGCGGCGTCACCAATCTCTATCCGCCCGGCGAGGCCGCCGTGCGCTCCGTCGAAGGAGGCGCGGACGTCCTGCTGATGCCGCCGGTCCCCGACGCGGCCATGGAAGCGCTCGAGCGCGCCGTCAAAACCGGGCGCATCTCCGAACAGCGCATCGACCAGTCCGTGCGCCTCATCCTGGAGGCGAAAGAACGCCTCGGGCTGCGCAAGGACCGCTACGTCGATGTGAAACGTTTGAACGAGCAGTTTGCCCTGCCGCAATATCAGAACGAATCCGAGGAAATCGCGGATCGCGGCGTCACCCTGCTGCGCAACGCGGAACACATCGTCCCGCTCGACGCCACCAAGCCCATGCGCATTCTGCTCGTTTCCCTTTCCGGCGATCCCGATCCTTACCCCGGCGAAACCCTCGAGCCGGACATCCGCTGGCGCGTCGATTCGCTGACCGCCTTGCGCGCCGACACCGAATATTTGCCGGTCAGCGGCCTGAAGCTCCCGCCGCCCAATACCTACGACGTGGCCATCGCAGCCCTCTTTGTGCGCGTGGCCGACCGCAAGGGCAGCGTCGCCTTTCCCGACGACGAGCGCAATTTCGTCAACCAGATGCTCGCCGCCGGAAGGCCCACCGTCATTCTGGCGTTTGGCAGCCCGTACCTGATTGCCCGCTTCCCCAACGCCAAAACGTGGATCGCCGAGTTTGGCACCAACGACGTTGCGCAAAACGCTGCGGCGCGCGCTCTCTTCGGGCAGGTGCCGATGGAAGGGCAAATCCCGGTCACTGTTCCGGAGGTGGTCAGCCGCGGCTCAGGACTGAAGCTCGCCGCGAATCCCATGACCCTTCAGCCCGCTCCGCCTTCGATGGCCCAGCGGCTGCAACCCGTCTACGATTTGCTCGACCGCGCTGTCGCGGACGACGCCTTTCCCGGCGGGGTCCTCGCGGTGGGCTGGCACAATCAAGTCGCCATCCATCCATTCGGAAAGCTCTCTCGCGGCGCGAAGTCCCCGAACGTCACCGCGGACACCCTGTACGACGTGGCCTCGCTCACCAAAGTCGTCGTGACCACCACCGCCGCGGAAATGCTCTGGCAGGAGAAGCGCCTCGATCTGGACGCGCCCGTCTCCCGCTATTTGCCGCGCTTCCTCGACGCGGCTAAATCCGATCCCGACCCTGCCTGGCGCTCGCGCGTGACCGTGCGCAATCTGATGCTGCACGATGCCGGTCTGCCCGCCACCGTGCAATTCTTCAATGACTCGAAGGGCTACGACACCATCGTCGATCGCGCCATGGCCACGCCGCTCGAATACGAGCCCGGCACGCGCGTGGTCTACTCCGATCTGAGCATGATCCTGCTCGGCGAGATCATTCACCGCCTGACCGGGCAAACGCTCGACGTCTTTGCCAAGCAGTTCATCTTCGGCCCGCTGGGCATGCACCACTCGATGTTCAACCCGCCGCGCAGCCTGCGCCCCAACATCGCGCCCACCGAACTCGATGAGGCCTACCGCCATCGCCTGGTCTGGGGCGAAGTGCATGACGAAAATGCCTGGGCCATGGACGGCGTCGCGGGCCATGCGGG
>JBJKQB010000315.1:0-4623 GCA_046705825.1 Candidatus Acidiferrales bacterium | reverse complement strand
AGGAGGTCGGAACCCTTCAGATTGGCGCCCTGCAGATCGGCGTAGCGCAGCTCGACATTGATCAAATCCATGTGCTGAAGGTCGGCTTCCGCGAAATCCGCTTTCTTGCCCGTTGTGCCGCGCGATTCGACCCATTCCTTATGGACCGCGAGTTTTTCGGCCAAGGCCCAGTCGCTCGCGGGGAGCGGCGGTGAAGCAGGCGCGGGAACGGGGGTCTGCGCAACGGCAGGCGGAAGAGACGAAGGCGGCGAAATCTCCTGTCTGGTGGCTTCGTCGACGGCCTGTTCCGCCAGATTGATGCTCAGAGTGATCTCAGGAGGCAGGTCGGCTTCGGGGAGCGAATCCGCGCTGGGAAGCAGCGGCTCAGTCGAAATCGCTTGCTCCACGTCGGAGGGAATTTCCGGCTCGGCCAAAAGCGGCGTTTCGGGCTCGGGCTCGGCGGAAGGCTCGGGCTCGGGTGAAACGGCCGCAGGTTCCGGGGAGGCGGCCGCGGGCTCCGGAACGGAGGATGTCTCGGGCTCAGCCGCTGTTTCCTCCAGCGTGAGTGTAGTTTGCGCCGTTTGTGCAAAGGTGCCGGCGCGGTTGTGCGCCTGATCTTCGTCCGCCTGATCCCCATCGAACAGTTGGGCGAGAGTGTCCGCAGCGGACGGCAGTTGCGAGGCAGGGATCAAGCCTTCCGGGGCGGAGCGAGGGTCGTTTTCGATCGGAGCCGCGGCCGGCAGACTCGCGTCGTCCGCCTCGCGAACCCAAGACGGGAATTGGAATATGGACTTGATCACCGACTTCTTCCCCCGACCCTGCGACGCAAAATGTGACACCCGGCGCGCATGGAACTGGCGCGCGCAACTTTTGGTTTTTCCTATTTTCTAACGGAACCATCGTAGCCTGAATTCAATTTGGCGACTGCCTGTCCAACAGTGCAACAGACGGCCAGCTGTTCACAGGGAGGCAAGGAGGCACGCAGGCGCGGGGACGATGGTGGAGGAAGGAGGCAAGAGAGGCGAAGGCTTGGGGTTGAAAGTTAGAAGTTGAAAGTTGCAAACAGCGCGGGCCTGGCGGCAACCGGGCGCTCCGCCCACGTATCAGCAATCACCCGTCATCGATCCCAGGCGTAAGGACTAGAATGGCTGTCGTTGCAGGTGGCCCGTGACTGCCTTCGTGTCTCCATGCGGTCTTCGCCGCACGACGTTCTTCCCGCTCTGTCTCGCCGTGTGCGTGATCCCGTTTTCTGCGTCAGCCGAGCGCCTTCCGGCGGCTTCGGCATGCGCGCAGGCAACGCGACAGCAACCGGCTGGGCACGTCCTTCATTCCGAGGTGAACCTTCAGACGGTCGATGTGCGAGTGACGGACAAGCGCGGGAATGACGTGCGCGGCCTTACAGCGAACGACTTCGCCCTTCGCGAAAATGGGAAACGGCAAAAAATTGCGTTTTTCGATGCAGGCGCGGCGCCGGTCACGGTCGCCGTGCTGGTCGATTCGTCCGCTTCGGTGGGTCAGGATAGCAAGGCCGGCTCGGCCGAACAGGTCGCGGCAGAGTTCATGCGCATCGCGCGTCTGGGCGACCGCATTTACGCCATAGATTTCACCGACCGCATCGGCTCATTCGAACGGCTCACCTCCGAGCAACTTCGCAATCCAGGACCGGTGACGCTCCCCTCCGCCGGTGGCGAGGGATCGGCCGTTTACGACGCGATCGCCACGGCACTCTGCCACCTCCGCAACTCCAAGAACCCGAGGCAGGCGATCGTCGTCATCACGGACGGCATTGACGAGCACAGCCGGCTCAGCCTGAACCAGTTGGTGGATGCGATCCGTTCGCAGCGGGCCCAGTTGTTTCTCATTGGATTGCACAGCAAACCGCAGTTCCGCTTTCAGGGCCACATAGACCCCACGATCGCTCTCGTCACGGGGCACGACATCGACAATCCCGAGTACGTGTTTTACCGCCTGGCCAAAGAAGCTGGCGCTTCCACGTTCGTCCTCAACACGGAAAGCAGCCTGCAGAAAGCGCTGAAAGCCGTTTCCGACGTGCTCGAAGCCGAATACACGCTCGCGTACTATCCGCCGCGGTCGTCGCGCAAGACGCGAAAGGTCGAGGTCAAGGTGGACCGCCACGGCCTGCGCGTGCTGGCCAGCCGCACGATCGTCTCGAATCAAAATTCCGGCGACAGCGTGCGCTATCTGCCCGGCACCTGCACGGTGTCGCCCGCCGCGTATCCCTATGCATATGAAGCGCGCATCAGCGGCAAACCGCAGCACGAAATTTATCGCGATGATTTCTCCGACCCTCACAGCGGATGGCCGAATCATCCCGAATCGCATTACGTCGCCGGAGGATACGTACTCTCGACCGTCGAGCACGCCAGCAAAGAAGCTGGGGCTCCGGCCCCGGGGTTGCTGCCGGGTGCCTCGATGGGTGGAGCATTGGCGCCGGCGAGTCCCCATAGTGCTTCGCCCGCGGGTTCGTATCGGCAGAACGCGATCGCGGCCTACGGCCCGCCGTGGGCTGATTTCCGCGTCTCCGCGAAGGTGAAGGCGGAGTACGAACCGCCGCTGCAGTGGAACGCATACCCGAAATTCTCGCGCCCGGTCCGCTCCGCGGCCGGCCTGGTCTTCCGCGTCAATCAGAACGGGTATTACGCATTGCTGGTGAGTCCTGCTGCGGAGGCCCAAAAGATACTGGCGTTCGAGCTGGTTGCGCGCACTTTTCTGGGCGACTCCTACGCGGAATCCGTGATCCTGCCGTGGAAGACGATTCCGCGCGACTCGCCCTTGGAAGCGCAGCTCTCGGTGCAAGCCGTCGGAGATCAGATCACGCTGTTCATCGACGGGCAACAGGTTGGCACGGCGCGCGACGACAGGTTCGACAATGGCTACGCAGGATTCATCGTCTCCGCCCCCGCCCGCGCGAAATTCAGCGATTTGCTCTTGGAGCGCGAATCGGTTCAGCGCTGATGCGGTTGTCCCGCGAGCGCGGAGGACTCATTCCTGGACTGTGCCGTGCAGGAGGAGGTGGCGGGAGGACGAGCCAACGCTCACGACGCGCGGGCCGGCGGGTGTGATCCATTTGTGGTTCGCCGTCGACCAGTACTGCAACTGGCGTAACGGCACGTGCAGGGTCACGGCCTTTGAAGCGCCCGCGGGGATGTTGACGCGGTCAAAAGCGACAAGCGCGCGAACCGGGAACTGAACGCCCGCGGGAATTTCACGGGGCGCGCCGAGGTAGACCTGCGGGACTTCATCGGAATCCACCGGGCCGGTGTTCTTGATGTTGACGCTGACATCGAGGCCACCGCCCGGCGCCTTTGCGATTTTCAAATTGGAGTACTCAAACGTGGTGTAACTGAGGCCGAAGCCAAAGGGAAAAAGAGGCGCGATGTTTTCCTTGTCGAACCAGCGATACCCCACATTCACGCCCTCGCTGTAGGTGGTCTTGCCAGCGACACCCTTGAACGAGCGCTCCGGATGGGCGGGATCCGTGGCGGGATAGTCCTCCAGGCGCTGGCCCCACGTGACGGGCAGGCGTCCGGCCGGACTGACTTTGCCCAGCAGAATGTTGGCGGTGGACCAGCCGCCTTCGTCGCCAGGCCACCACATTTCCAGGACGGCTTTGACCTTGTTGAGCCAGGGCAAAGCGACGGGCTGGCTGGTGTTGAGGACGACGATTGTGTTGGGATTGACGGCAGCGACCTCGTCGATGAGCTGGTCTTGATGGCCAGGCAGACCAAACACGGGCCGGAGGCGCGTCCAGACAAACACGACGGCAATCTTCGCTTTCTTTGCGGCGGCGATAGCGGCCTGGTGGTCGGCTTTGCGCTGCTCAGGCGTGTACCACTTCAGGCGTACCTGGACCGGCGCGCCGGAACTGTCGGGTGTGATTTGGATTTCAATGGGATGCGGGCCGGCAGTGAGCTGCACCGAGCGGCGGACATTGTCGAGCCCGTCGGTGGTAGGAACGACGTTGTCCTGATTGGCCTGCAGAATGTCCCCGTGGACGCCTCCTTGGAATGCCCCTGTGCGCGCCAGCGGCTTCCCGTCGATCGAGATCATGGCGTTGGTGCCCAAAGCTTGTAGATAAAGCCAGTAATCGCCGGCCTGCGGGATGGTGAGCGCGCCCTTCCAGTCGAGAGTCGAGTTGGGAGGCAAGGCGTTGCCGCGCTTGATCGTGAAATTGATCTGCGGGTCGACCTGCGGCGCGGCTCCCCCTGTGCGTTCGAGGCCGGGCTTGCCATTGTGGCTCAGCGCGCCGGCGGGAACGGTCGCGCCGGTCATATCGTCATTCACGGCGAAGCGGATGTTCGGATCTCCCGAGATTTCGCGCAGGGCAGCCAGCGGTCCCACTTGGCGCCCGGGCAGGCCGACGGAACGCTCGCCGCTGATTCCGATCGAGTCGACTTGGCTGGCGGTGGGACCGATAAGGACGACGGAACTGAGATCGGCGGCCCCGAGCGGCAGGATGTGATTCTCATTCTTGAGCAGGACGGCGGCGTCTTCGCCCGTTTTCTCGATGACTTTGGCGTTGGCGTCGATCTTCTGCGGGGTGACGCTGTGCTTTTGCCTGCCGTCCAGGTAGCCGAATTTGACCATCTCATACAGGACATGCCCGGCCGCGCGCGTGATGGC
>JBJKQB010000314.1:0-4320 GCA_046705825.1 Candidatus Acidiferrales bacterium | reverse complement strand
CGAGGGTCGCACCTGTAGGAGCGGACATAGAGGCAGCAGAATCAACGAGGTCTTCCGTGGTCCTGGGGTCCCGGTGGTTGTACCGGGAAGCCGCTGACGCTCCCGGACGCCACTCTTCCGCAACTGTTGGGAAATCTGCAGGGTCTGAAGGCTCGCTCTTCCACCGCCAAGGGCGGCGCGATGCTTGATAAGTCCGTGGCTACTGCTTTACAGGATTGATGGGGCTGCTTGGATATAGGTGGGCCTTACCGTCCGGTCCGATCACGTATGGATATCCTGCGGGGTCCAGGGGATTCTGACGGAGGAGCTTCGCTCCAACCAAGTCGTCCATGGAGGCCGGATTCCGCGCGTACAGTTCGTGATACCGCTCGATAAGCTTGTCCAAGCGCATCTCGTCGTCTTCAGCCTTTAGCGACTGTAACTGCGCCAGCGCGAATTTCCTGACGTGGGGATCCGTGGTGGAGCGGTAAAGCTGCGCGAAAACCATCTCTGACATTTCAAGCGAGCCGCCTTCCCGAGCCATACGTGCAGCCATCAGCTTCATGAACAAAGGCGCAGCGGGGATATTGCCGCCCGCCAGATAGGCGTTCGCCGCGTCCTTGTAATCCTTCAAGTGCCAGTAGTAGAGGAAGCCAAGATCGTAGTAGAGGCGCCATTCCTGCGGGTTCGCCGCGATTCCGCGCTGGACCAGATCGATCGCCAAGTCGGTGCGCCCGGGCCTTGGCATTGAGAGGAAAATCGCGCCGAAGCGATACGCGATGATCAGATGCGGATCGAGCGTGGTCGCGATGTTAAGCATCGGCGAAAGCAGATCGAAAGTGACATTTGGTTTGCCCAGGTGCGTTCCTTCGTACTGCACCGCGCGCGTCCAATAGATGTCCGCCAGCAGCGGCGCGTATCCCAGGCTCAGCTTCTTCAGCAGCGGGCCGGAGGTGACCAGCAACTCCTCCTTCTGCGCCGCCTCCGAACGCGTTTGCACGTCGATCCGCGTCTGCAGCGCGGCGGTTGCGCCCAACAGCACCGCAATGGCCGCCAGCGGCTTCCACAGCGAACGGATTTGGCTTCTTCGGCTCACTTCGCGGGCTTCTTCACAAAAAATGGCCAGCTTCACAAGAGAATCGTGGTCAACCCAGCACTTTCATCCTCGCAAAAAGCGCCCGCCTCCACAAGTTTCCGCACCCGCCCGCATTTCGATTCGATTAACGCCCAGGACTCAGCTCCGCTGGCCCGTCCCCCCACCGCTGAACTTTGCTAGACTCGTGTCTTATGCGACGGTCTCTGCTCTCGGCTAGCAGCCTTCTGCTGTTATGCAGCCTATCCCTGGCTGCGCCGGCCTATTCCGCACGCCGCAATCCGCTGCCTGCAAAATCGAGTGCGCGGCAGGTGGTGCGGGCCTTCGAAGCACGCTATCGCCACGCCACCACTTTGAAAGCCGCGTTTTACGAGCGCTACAGCAGTGGTCAAGGCACGGGCGTGGCCGAATCAGGCACTGTGTATTTCTCGCGCCCCAAGCGCATGCGCTGGGAATATGAGTCGCCGCAGAAAAAGCTCTTTATCGTCGACGGCACCAACGTCTGGTTCTACATTCCCGAGGACCACACCGCCAGCCGTGCGAAACTGAAGCAGAGTTCTGACTGGCGCACGCCCCTCGCCTTGCTCGCCGGCAACGCAGATCTGAATCGCATCTGCAAGAACGTCGAGATGGTGCCGCAGCCACCCGCCGCGCCCCCCGCGAACTCCCCAGCGGCCGCCGGGCCTGGCGATTCAGTGCTTCGCTGCACGCCCCGTGCCGCCACCGATGAGACGGGCCAGTCCATTCGCGACGTCCTCCTCACCGTCGACCCCCGGGGATACCTGGTGCGCGTTCTCATAGAGCAGCCCGGCAACATCACCACCGAATTCCGCTTCGGCAATTGGCAGGAGAATATCCATATCGCTGAAGCGAAATTCCATTTCCAGCCGCCTCCAGGAGTTGAAATCGTCGACCAGGACAAACTTGCCGGCGACGCCTACTGACCCTTCGTCCGTCCTTTGCCTTCGAGCTGCCGGGCGGGCCTTTCACCGGGCGCGTCGCTCGCGTTGGTCATGGCATAGCGCGCTTCCGCCTCTGTTCCGCGAGCACGCATCTGAATACCAGTACTCAGCGTACAGCAAAAAACACTGCTACATCGGGAACTACAGCGCTTGATTTCGCTTGGTCCGGTGCTACAATCCCATCAGTCCTAGTGCCTTTTTGGGGGGCACGTGAACGGTTGCGCGGCGCGGCGGGCGGGTCTGTGTTTTTCCACAGCCGCGAGTTTGCGCGTAGCCCTGCTGCTTCTCCTTCCCTTCGCTCTTCTCATCGGGCCTTCACTGCGCGCGCAGGACATGCCTGCGGGGCCGGAAAAGAAGCCGAGCACTCTCAACGCGCAGATCATCCATCGGGGCAAGCCGCTCAAGACGTCGACGGACCTGGTCCTGGTCAACGCCACGGTGACCGACCCGTACGGCCGTCTGGTCACTGGCCTCGAGCAGGATAACTTCCGCGTCTTCGAAGACGGCGTCGAGCAGGAAGTTCTTACTTTCTCCAGCGAGGACGTGCCCATCTCCGTGGGCGTCATCTTCGACAAGAGCGGCAGCATGTCCGACAAGATTGAGAAGTCGCGTCTGGCCGCCGTGCAGTTTTTCCGCACTTCCAACCCGCAGGACGAGTTTTTTCTCGTCAACTTCAACGACCGGGCGCACTTGATCACGCCCTTCACCACCAGCGTGGACGAGCTGCAGAATCGACTGATGTTTACCGCCGCTCACGGCATGACCGCACTGTTCGACGGCATCTATCTCGGCTTGAGCCAGATGAGAAGGGCACACAACACCCGAAAAGCTTTGCTCATCATATCCGATGGAGGCGATAATCATAGCCGCTACACCGAAACCGACATTCGCCGGTACGTGCAGGAAGCGGACGTCGAGATTTACGCCATTGGGCTCTATGAGCCGGACGGCGGTCCGACTCCCGAAGAGCGCGAAGGTCCCGCTCTTCTCGAGACCCTGACCCGCATGACCGGCGGGCGAACCTTCGCCGTTCACAATCTGGATGAGCTTCCCGACATCGCTACTAAAATCAGTATGGAGTTGCGCAATCAGTATGTCATCGGGTACAAACCCAGCGACCACGCTCATAATGGAAAGTGGCGCAAGATCAAAGTCAAGCTTCGGCCGCCCAAGGGGCTCCCGCCGCTCAGTGTTTACGCGCGAACGGGCTATTTCGCGCCTGGCCACTAGTCCCGCCTTGCTGCGGAATCTGGTTCTGCTGGCAATTGCTTTTGCGGTGGCGCCGTGTGCCCTCGCTCAGCAGCAGCCCCAACAGCCGCAGCAACAGCAGCAGCCGGGCCAACAGCAGCCGGGCGTTATCCCGGGGCCACCTCCTCCGCCCGTTTCCGAAGGCCAGAGCCACCGCATCCAGCAGCGCGTCGATTTGGTCGTGCTGCACGCCACGGTGACCAACAAACAGGGCAATTTCGTTCCGGGACTGCAGAAAAATGATTTCCGCGTCTACGAAGACAAGGTCGAGCAGCGCATCGCCGTCTTCCAGCGACGCGACATTCCCGTGACCATGGGCCTGGTCATCGACAACAGCGGCAGCATGCGCGAGAAGCGCGCTCAGGTGGCTGCCGCAGCCATGGTTTTCGTCAAGAGCAGCAATCCGCAGGACGAAGTGTTCGTGGTGAACTTCAACGACGAGTACTATATCGATACGCCCGGTGATTTCACCCACAACATGTCCGACCTCAATGACGCGCTGTCGCGCATCGACTCGCGCGGCAGCACAGCCCTCTATGACTCGGTGGTCGCCTCGCTTCGGCACCTGAAGAAGGGCCATCGCGACAAGCGCGTCCTCCTGGTTGTCACCGACGGCGACGATGACGCCAGCCGCTTGTCCTTCGCCCAGACCATCAAGGCCGCCGAAGAGTCCGACGCCACCATTTATGCCGTCGGCCTGTTCAGCGAGGATGACCGCAAACACGACCACAGCATGGTCCGCCACTCCGAGCGCGTTCTGAAGGAGTTGACCGAGGCCACCGGCGGTTTGGCCTATTTCCCCAAGGATCTCGCGGACGTTACACCCGTCTGCGAGCAGGACGCGCGAGATATCCGCAACCAATACACCATCGGCTACTATCCCACCAACAGCGCCAAGGACGGTACCTTCCGCCGCGTGGAAGTGCAGGTCTTCCCGCCGCATGGCATGGGCAAACTCAACGTGCGCACCCGCACCGGCTACTACGCCCTCAAGCCCACCGGCCCCCAGCCTCCCTCCACCGGCCAATAACCCACCGC
>JBJKQB010000313.1:0-2726 GCA_046705825.1 Candidatus Acidiferrales bacterium | reverse complement strand
TGGCGCTGCTCGCGCGTGGTCTGGCGAATGGGCTCGACGCTCTTGATGCGGAAGGGCTCGATGATGGTCTTAGTCATTGCGAGCTTCTTGGCAGCTTGGCGAGCGGCGAGCGATCGATGGTGAGTCGTGGACGGAAGTGGCGAGTGGCGAGTGGCTAGTGGCTAGTGACCCTTCGTCCGCTGGGAGCGGACTTAGGGTAAACGAGTGGCGAGTGATACGGAGGAAGCGTCCTGTTGCGCGGAGTGGAAACAGTATCATCGTTTGATTGCACGAGATTTTAGCGGGCGAGCGGGGAAAGCGCTACTCTTTCGCGTAGTGCTCGGCGCCCATGAAGTGCAGCGAGACGTACGGCTCGTTGCCAACGACCCAGCTATCGTGGCCGGGAGGTCCGGGCGGAATGTAGAAGAGCGTGCCGGCGCGGAGTTCATGGATGGTGCCGTCGTCCATGGCGGCAGTGGCGCAGCCGGAAAGGACGAGGCCCACGTGCTCGACATTGCAGCGCGCGGCGCCGACCGTGGGGCCGACGTGAACGGACCATTTCCATCCAGGCTCGTAGGTAGCGCGGCCAATGGTCATGCCGCCGATGCGAACCACTTCGAATTTTCCTTTTTCGAAGGTGTGCGTCTCATCGGGCTGTTCAAAGCGCTTGAGGACTGTTTCCAGGTCAGCCATGGTCCCCTCGTGTACCGGCGGATTCGGGCGCGATACTCACGCTCGTTTTCCTATTCTAGGCTGCCGCAACAGCACAAGCCTTTCCGACTGAACCTGCTTTCTGCAACGGCGAACGGCCAAATTGGGCGTTGAACGGTGATTGCTCGGCCTGTCGCGCGCAGCTCCCAGACGACTCGCTACGGCAGCGAATTTCGCGGGAACAACTTTGGGGGACCGGAGTCCAATAAGGCGGGGTGCGCCCGTGAAGGCCTCGGATTGTTTGCTTGCAATCCTGTTGGTTGGCGTCGCGATGGTGTGCGGTGGATGCGTAGCGCGGCGCGCGGCCGTGGGCGAAAATTACCGGCTCGCTGGCGAATTCCTCTTACCGCCTGGGTCACCTGAGCAGCCGGAGAGCGCGTTAGAAATGACCGTTGCGCTCGGCGACCTGGGGCGGATGCCGATCAAACGGAGCGGGACGAACTGCACGATTCGCGATCGCTGGTTTTCTCTTTTTGCGCGGCGCTCCGGATCGGCACTCAACTGGACGGCGACCGTGCCTCTTCCGGCGGCTTGGCGCGATCCCGACCTGATCTCCAACGTGCATTCCGACTGGAACCATTTTTTCGATCAGATGAGCGGGCTACAAGAGAAAGGGTGCATGAGCCGCAACGCGTATTGGATCGCCACGAGCGCGATCGCAGAGAGCATGCCGGCGCCGGTGATGTACGCGCTGTTCTTCCGCTACTCGTTCGGCAGCGAGGGCTATGTCAAGCTGAGGCCCGGCATGAGGCTGTTCGTCGAGCGATCGCTTTTTCGCAACGAGCAAGGGGACACGCACAAGGTGTCGAATTATCTGGGCGAGCGCAAAGTTTATTACGACGTGGTTGGCTCGCAGGCGAAGCGCCTCGCGCTGCGGAGGCACGGCGAGTGGAGAAGCAAAGGGCTGCCTGCGCGGGCGGGCGCGGAATACCCGGACACGGGGCTGTCGCGGGAATTCGAAGGGATGCGCGCGCTGCGGCTGTTCGTGCTGACATTGTTCGTTCCGCCCAACGTGCACCGCAACTCGCTGCTGATCGGCGTGCGCAATCCGGAGGAGATGGTGCGTGTCACGCGAGAGATCCGGAAAAATCCGGAGATTCCGTGCAAGGAGCTGCGTTCGCGCGGCGCCGCGTGCGCGTCGTTTGCGGGGGTGGTGTCCGCCAGTGTTGAAATGAATGTGAGAGTGAATGGCCGCCGCGAATACTTTCCTATTGGGTCCACGGTGGAAACCGCGCTGGGTGGCGTGCGAGGGTCAGAACTCAGTGCCGCCATGCAAACACTGCGGATTCAGCGGCTTTTTCGAGGCGCGTACCGCGAGGTGGAGTTTGCGCCGGGCGATTCCGAGGTTGGCAGGCTGGCACTATTTGCCGGCGACCGCATTTCCTGGGAGGCGAAACCGGCGCGAGTCAGCCATACCGCGTTGATGGGAAAGTCTACGACGCGCAAACCTGAACCGCAGAATCCGAGGTAGCTAATCCTGGCGAAGAGCGTCCATGGGATTGACGCGCGAGGCGCGCCGCGCAGGAGCCCACGCGGCGAGCACGCCGGCCACGGCAAGTAGCCCGACAGCGACGACGAACGGAGTGCTGTCCGTCGCCTGCAAGCCAGTAACGCGGCTGGCCAGAAGTCTGGCAGCGGCCACGGCGATCGGAAGGCCGATCATCAGGCCAGCGACGAGGAGGATCAGCGCTTCCCTGAAAACCGACAGGAGCACATTACGGGCTTGCGCTCCCAGCGCCATGCGCACGCCAAACTCTCGAATGCGCCGGTTGACGGAATAACTGAGCAGGCCGAACAGGCCAATCACAGCCAGCAGGCCGGCGACGACAGCGAAAAACGTGGAGAGCGAGGCCAGCAGCCTTTCCTGACTCAGGTTCGCATCGATCGCCCGGGACATCGTCTGCGCCCAGAAGACGAATTCATGCCCGAGCGAGCTCACCTGTGATTCGACCGACGGCTTAATCGCGAGCGGGCTTCCCTCGGCGCGCACTTCGAGCACAGGCCACTCCAGAAGTTTCGAATCGCGCGACTGGAAA
>JBJKQB010000312.1:0-4219 GCA_046705825.1 Candidatus Acidiferrales bacterium | reverse complement strand
ATTACTGGACGCGCTGGATGTAGCGGGCCTCGGAGGTGTCGACTTTGATGCGGTCGCCGGTGCCCACGAAGGGAGGCACGTTGACGACCAGGCCGGTCTCCAGCTTGGCGGGCTTCATGACCGCGCTGGCCGTGGCTTTCTGAATGCTGGGTTCGGTCTCGACCACGGTGAGGTCGACCGTGTCGGGAAGAAGGACACCGATGGCCTTGCCGTCGTAGTACTCGATCCTGACGGGCAGGTTGGCGATGAGGAAATCCTTGGTGTCGCCGACGATGTCGTCCTGCAGCTGCAATTGCTCGTAATTTTCGATGTTCATGAAGTGGTGGCCGTCGCCATCGCTGTAGAGATACTCGAATTCGATTTCGTCGACCACGACTTTCTCGATCACTTCTTCGGCGCGGAAGCGGTAATCGACCATGGAGCCGCTGCGCAGGTTGCGCATCTTGGTCTGCATGGCGCCGCGCTTGTTCCCCGGGGTGCGGTGATCGACGCTGTAGATCGCGTGCAGGTCGCCTTCATGCTTGATAATCATTCCCGGGCGCAACTGTGTTGCCTTGATCATGGCCTGCTCCTGAATCTCTCCGGAATTTTTGCCCACCCACGAGCTTGCCGCCGGTTAGCAAGCCGGCCGCCGGAATCGCTCAAACTGTCTTATTGCGCTGCTGCATGCTGCGCAGGATACGGTCGCGGGGCATCGGCACGAGCAATCACCGGGCCGAAGATGAAATTATAGCGGTGTCAACGGGAAACGGCAAATGAAGCGGGGGCGAAATGCGGGGGACGACCGGCGTTCAGACCGGCGCGTGCTTCTGCAGCGAGGCGATGCGGTCGGCCACATCGCGGTAGTCGATATTCATGGCGTAGACCTGCTGGAAGCTGTTAAGCGCGGATTTGCATTCGCCCGCGTTTTCCAGAGCCACGCCCAGGTCGTAGCGCAGCGCGAGTTCCGCTTCCTGATCGATGCCGGGCGTGTCGAGCGCGCGCCGGTACCAGTAGGCGGCGATATTGGGCTGCTGCTTGTCCATGAAGGAGAGAGCGAGCAGGGTCGCGCAGTTCATGGTATAGGGGAAGGGCTTGCCCTTCTGGACCGCCTTGGCCACGCGCTGGAACTCGCTGACCGCTTCGTCGAGCAGCCCCATTTCGCGGTAGGCGATGCCCAGGTTGTAGTGCGTTTCGAGGTCCTCCTCCTCGTTATCGATTTCGCCCAGCTCGTCGCGGAACTCCTGAAAGACGCCGGCGAGTTCGCTCAGCGCATCGGCGTTAGCAGGCGCGGCGGCTTGCACCGGTTCGGCAGCCTTGGCGTGCGCCGCGGGAGCCGCCGGTTTGGCAGTTTCGGGAATATGCAGGATTACGGGGGTAGCTTGCGCGGCTTCGACCGGCTCAGGCTCGGGCGGCGCGGGCTCTGGCGTTTCCGCTTCCAGCTCTTCGAGCGGGGCTTCGGGGCCGGAATGCTCGATTTCGGCGACCAGTTCCTTGATGAAATCATCGGTGGTGAGCGGCGGATGCTTCTCAGGGGCGGTCGAGTGCGGGGCAGGCTCCGCTGCGAGCGCAGGCGCGCCGTCTCCATTGCTTGAAGCGGCCGAGGCCGGCTCGGCGGCCACCGCTTCGGGAGATGCGGGCTCGGCTTCCGGTTCCTGCACTGCAGGCCCGGTGGATTCGTCGATCAGCTCGATCGTTTCGCCGGGCGCGACCTCATCCACTTCGGCCGGCTGCGCCTCCGCAGCGGGCTGGGATTCCTCCTCGGCGCTTGCGGCCACAGGTTCTTCTGCGGCTGCGGGCGCGGGCTGGGCAGCCGAAGGCTCCTCGACTTCCTTCGAGATCGCCTCCCACTCATCGGAGAGGTCCAGTTCCTCGACGTTCTCCGCCGAGGATTCCGCGGGAACAGGAGCGGGACTTGCGGCCACGGGCGCGGTGGGGGCCTGCGCAGCGGGCGGTTCGATGGCCGGCGCTTCGACCTCAGGCGCTTCGGGTCCGGGCGCTGAAGCTGCGGCTTGCTGCGGTTCAGGTTCCGGTTCGACGGGAACCAGGGGAATTTCAAATTCCGCGGGAGCGCCCGTTTCGGCGGGCGGCGCAGCAGCCGCGTCGGGAGCAGCAGAAGCCTGTGGCTCGGGCGCAGGCGCAGATTCCGCCTCGGGCGCAGCGGGAGCTGTGGGCAGTTCCGCTTCCTCGATTCCCGCAGCTTTCTGGAAACGCTTGCGCAGTTCGGCAAAATGCTCGGCGTTGGCCGAATCGCCGCGCTGGCGATGGATCCGCTCGAGCAAGCCGGCGATTTCCGCGGTGCGGCGCTCGTTGCCCGCCCCGAGATACAAATCAAGCAAGCGTTCGAGGGAAGGCGTGTGCCGCGGTGCGCGCTGCAGGACACCTTCGAGCAGCGTGGTGGCCTTTTGGGTCAAGCCATAGCTGGAAAACAGGTCCGCATCGGTGAGGGCCTGGGAGACGTAGCGCTGCGTATCCTCGTCGAGATTCTCTTCGGCAAAAGCAGGCTTAGCGGGTTCCTCGTCCTCGTCTTCGGACTTGCCGAACCGGCGCTCGGGGGCCTTGACCGGCTCCTCGGGCCCAGGCTCGTCTACGGACGGGGGCGTGGCCGGCGACTCGTGCGCCAGCGGTGCGGCTTGCACGACCGGCGGCGCGGCCTGCACAGCCGGAGGGGGTGCTCCCGAGGCTTGCGCGCGCATTTGCGCGAGCTTGTCGAGAACGCGCTCGTCGTCTTTATTGCGTTCCGCCAATTCTTCGAGCAATTTCACGCCACGCGCGGGATCGCCTTTCGCCGCGCAGGCGTCGGCCAGTTCGGCGAGAGCCGAGTTCAGGCGGAAGGGATCGCTGGTATGGCGGCAGAAATCGACCAGCATGTCGAGGGCTTCGATCGAATCCGGGGCGCGACGAGTGAGTGCGGTCAGCGATTTCAGGAACTTGTCCTGCTCGCCCGCCTCGATCATGGGCTCGCGCAGTTCGGCGAGCAGCGGCAGAGCTTCCTGCGTCTGGCCCTTCTCGATCAAGGCGTCGGTGACGCGGAGAAGAGGAGCGAAATGGGCGTGGCCGCGGGCGAGCTGTTTGCGCGCGCGATCGAGGCAGGCCGCCATGTTCCCGGACTCCATCTCCAGGGTGAAGACGAAGTCGGTCAGCTCGCCACCCGAGTCCGCCTCGGGATGCGCCGAGAGAGCTTTGATGGCGTCCGGAGTCTTCTTTGCGGAGGCAAGAATCTTGCCTTTGAGCAGGAGCGCGGAGGCGTTGGCGGGCTCGAGTTCGAGCGCGCGGTCCACCAGCTTCACGCCCTCATCCGCTTCGCCGCGATCGAGCAGGCGCTGGGCGTAGGACAGATAGGTGTGGGCCGCTTCCTTCTTCTGGCCCATCACGTTGTAGAGTTCGGCCAGGCGCATCTGCACGCGGGGGTTGTCCGGCTCGACGTCCAGCAGGCGCTGCAGGATTTCCACCGCTTTTTGCGAGCGGTTGGCCTTCAGATGGACTTCCGCGATCTGCAGGAAGAGAGGGCGCGCCTCGCTGAGGACGCCCTGCTGCACGTACAGGTCGGCCAGCCTCTCGAGCGGCTGAAGCTCGTTGGGAGCCAGCTTGGCGATCTTCTTGTAAATGGCGATGGCTTTGCTGTTGAAGCCATCGCTGAGGTAAACCTGGGCGAGGCGTTCGAAGTACTCGATGGCGTGGGCCATGTCGCCCTGGCGCGCGTAGAGGTCTCCCACCGTCATCAGTGTGGCTTGATCTTTCGCGTCGTGCCGGAGGATCTGCTGGTATTCGGTGATGGCTTGAGAGACTTTGCCCTGATTCAGATACTTCAGGGCGCTTTCGAGCGCCTTGTTCTTGTTGAAGGCCATGGATGGTTCTTCTTGCCCGCTTCCGCGCCGGACGCCGCCAGACTGGAACCGGCGTCCAGCGACACTGCGACTGAGCTATTCGAGCGTAGCACGCGCGAAAAAGCGAGGTCTATCGCTGGCGGCTCGGATGGTGCCGAACGGGATAACAGCGGCGGGGGCCGGTTCCGGTTCGAGCCGGGAAACAGGGCGGGGCTGAGGAGCCCACAAAGCCGCTAAGCCGGTTCCGCGGCAGGGGCGAGGGGAAGGGGGGGTTGCTCCGCGCCGGAGGACCAGCAGCGGGATTCACGCACGGGGGCGTAGGAAAAGCGATGCAGGGGAGTGGGTCCGAACTGGCGCAGGGCCTCGAGATGGTCGGCGGTAGCGTAGCCTTTGTTTTGTGCGAGGCCGTATTG
>JBJKQB010000311.1:0-10605 GCA_046705825.1 Candidatus Acidiferrales bacterium | reverse complement strand
GGGCATTCCAATCCTCGCGGGCCGTCGTTTCGACAACCGGGACGAGCCGAAGACAGCCAGCGTTGCGATTGTGAACCAGGAGTTCGTTCATCGTTTCTTCCCGCACGGCGAGAATCCGATCGGCCAGCGCATCCTTGTGGCGGTGGGCACCCCCGACCAGACGCCGGCCTCCATCGTCGGCGTGTGTGCCGGCATTCGGCGTGCCGGGCCCGGCGGGAAACCGCTGCCGCAAATCTTCCTGCCCTTCGCCCAGTCGCCGAGCACGAATATAACGGTTCTGCTGCGCACCGCGTCCGACCCGCGGCCTGTTGTGTCCGCGATACGCACGACGGTGCTGGCCATCGATAAGGAATTGCCGCTCAAGGATGTGGCCACGATGGACGATTTGCTTGCTGGAGAAACTGCGGGCCAGCGTTTTGAGATGACGGCCGTCGGATTGTTCGCAGCGCTAGCGTTGATGCTCGCTGGCGTCGGAATCTACGGCGTAATCTCCTACGCGGTTACCCAGAGGACCCACGAAATCGGCGTGCGCATGGCGCTCGGCGCGCAGCGCTCGGACGTTTTGCGCGCGGTGATCGGCGAGGGCGCCTTGCTGGCAGGGATTGGCATTGTCGCCGGCGCGGCCGGGGCGCTGGCGCTCACGCGCTTTCTACGCAGTCTGCTGTTCCAGATCGAGCCAACCGATCCGGTCACTTTCGCCGCCGCAGCGGTTGCGCTCCTGGCCGTGGCCTTGGCGGCCTGCTATATTCCCGCGCGTCGCGCCATGCAGGTGGACCCGGTGACGGCGCTTCGCCATGAATGAGTTGGCCGTGAGAGTGCCAAAAGGGAACTTCAGCGGCTGGAGCCGCACTGATTGTGCGGCCCCTATGTCGTGCCTAAAGCCACGACCCGCAAAGTCCTCGCGGTCCTCACCCACACTCTACCGCCCGTAAATCAGCAACCGGAAGGTCCCGGGCACCATGCGAAAGGGCCGCGTGTGCGGCGGCGGATTCTGGATGCGCTCGATCTTCGCGGTGACCAGGTACACGTCGTGATTCTCCGGATTGAGCGCCATGGTCCGCGCGCCGAATTCCGTCGGCACATCTTCCACCACGTGAAACTTCGTCGGCGAATCCTCGTGAATCACCGTCAGGTTCGCGGAAAAGCCGTTCGAAGCAAACGCATATCCTGTGCCGGAATCGAAGCGCGTCGCGTCAACGCCCTGCCCGATGGGTTCGGTGGCAAGCACTTTCCCGGTGTCGGCACTCATGATGACCATCATCTTGTTATGGCAGCCGGAAAAGAGAATGTGATGTTCCGCATCGATCGCCAGCCCGCTGGGATGCTCTCCCGGGGCAAGCGGCCAGCGGTGCGTGATCTTCATCTTGTGCGAATCGATTTCGACGATCTCGCTGGTCGTCTCGATATTGGCGTAGACGTGGCCGTGCCCATCCGCCACCGGAAATTCCGGCCCGCCCCCCAGATCGATGTGGCCGACAACCTTTCCATTCTTCGCATCCACTACGGTCGAAGTGTGCGAATCGCCGTTCATGGTGAACACGCGGTCTGTCGCGGGATCGTAGACAACGCCATCCGCGTCCTTGTCGGTTGGAGCGCTGCCTTCGATCTGCAGCGTCTTCAAATTGAAAATCCAGAGTTTGGCCGCGCGGCCGTCCGTCACAAAACCGCGGTTGTCGCGCGGCGAGAACACCACCCCGTGGATTCCTTCCATGGGGCCGATGTTGCCGATGATCTTGTCCGTTTTCACATCGAATACGACGACATGCGTGCCGTGCGTGATGAACAGGCGTCCGGTCGAGGCCTGGAAGTGCATGTAGTCCCAGAACTGATCGCCCGGAATGGGAATGGTTTTCAGCAGATGATATCCCGACGGGCCCGCCGCGGCGGCGCTCGTGGGAACCGCCGAGCGCCCTGCCGGACTTCCGGCAGAAAAAGCTGAGCCCGATACGAATACGAATGTGATGAGCGTTGCGGCAAGAATGAGAAACTGCGAATAACGAGAACGCTTCATGAGCTTCCTCCTCGGCTGCTCCGAACTATGATAGGACCTTTGCGCAGAATTCCGGTACATGCCAGCGTTGCTATGGACGCAAGCCGTCGCTCGAGCGTTTCGCCAAACTTAGAACGCTCGCTCGAGCAGACCGCATTTCAGCCCTGGTGCCACCCTCGATCGGACGATTTCCGGCGAATCGATCGTGAATTTTGTTTGTCAAATCGCCGCTCGCTGGGCGCGCCGCTGCGGAAAGATCACTGCGGGCGGATGACGCGGCCGAGGATGTTGCTCATGTTCAACCCGGGTGAAAACTCGATATCCACCTCGAAGCGGATCCAATCAATGACGCCTGGTCCACCGATCGTCTTGCTGCTGCTGGTGTGCGATTTCAGAATGCGCAACTGGCCCTTCGAGATTTTGATCTCATGCTGTTCCTCGGCCACGCGCACGCGGTCCTGATCCGAAAGATCGGTGGGATAGTACGCCGCGTTGACCACTTCCTCCGCGCGCCGCTCGTCGCTCACCGACCCGACAAAAAAGAACGTGCGGTCCTTCAGGCTGACCACGTCGCGCGCCGATCGCCGGTACGCCGTAGCGATGACGCGATCGTTGTAAGCGTGATACGGCGGCGTGGCAATTGCCGAAAATTCGACGGGCCCGCTGGCGGGCGGCGTTTTCGGGACGATCTCGATCACCCAGCCGGCGTCCGGCGCGTTCGAGGGGGGCGTCAACATGAACATCAGCCCGTGCCCGATGTCCTGCTGGAACGTCTTGCCGCGCGCCACTTCTCCCGTGGTCTGAAAATCGAATTTCTCGTTTTCCCTGCGCGTTTCATGCTTCCGGTGCGACAACATCGGCTCGCCTGCCGCGGATTCGAATTTTGCTCTTGGCGCCCGCGGCCGAGCGGGAATGGACAGTGCGGCGAGGAACGCGACGATCAGCGCGGTGCGCATCATACGCGCAAATGTTAGGTGAATCCGGCAGCGCGCGTCTATTGCAAATTGCGGAAAAGAGCGGCGAACTGCGCCAGCGACAGCTGTTCGGCCCGTGCGTCGGGCCGAAGACCGCAATTTGCAAGCGCGCTGCCGAGGCGCTCGTCGCCCGCCTGAGCCCGGAGATTGTTGCGCAGCGTCTTGCGCTTTTGCCCGAAGCAAGCCTGGATGAACTCGAGAAACGCACCCTCCCTCTCGTTGGCAACACCAAGCGAAGCGCGTTCGCCGGGCAACGTCATGCGCAAAAGCGCTGACGCCACACGTGGCGGCGGACGAAATGCTCCCGGCGGTATCCGCAGCACGATTTCCGGCCGGGTGTAGAACTGGCACAGCGCCGACAAGTACCCGTACTCCCGGCGTCCGGGCCGCGCCACGATGCGCGCCGCAACCTCCAGTTGCACGACGATGTGGATGGAATCAATTCGCTCGGCCCACTGAAACAGATGACGCAAGATAGGCGAAGTAATGTAATAGGGCAAATTCCCATAGACGCGGAATTTCCCGCCCGCTAAGCCCGCAAGATCGAGGCTCAGCACATCGGCATGCACGATTTCGACGCCGCTCCAGCGCTCCGGGGCTTCCCGAATGCGTTCCGTGAGCCGTTTGGCCAGCGCGGCATCCGTTTCGACCGCGATCACGCGCCGCGAGCTGCCCGCGAGCGATTGCGTCATCTCGCCGTGCCCCGCGCCGATTTCCACCCACGTCGCGCTTGACGCAAGCGGCAGCGTCGCGACGATCTTGCGCCGCCATCCTGCGTCTCCCAGAAAATGTTGACCGAGCTTTTGCCGCGCCATGCCGGCATGAGTCTAGCAAGGTTTGAGCGAGGTTTGAGCCAGGGATAGTCCTATTACTACCTCGAAATTGCTTCAAATCGCTCTTGCCGCGCAACCCGCATTCGACTAGCTTCAGATCACAAGTTCTCTGCCGTGAGGTTTCCGTGGCGCTTGCCCAGCATGCGCGTCCCGCGAGATCGGTTCCCGCACCGCTCGTCGAAATCTACAAGGACGGGCAATACCTGCAGAAAAATCCCACTTGGCACATCGAGGAATCGCCGTTCAAGGCCAAGTACATTCTGCGCCTGCTTGAACGCAATGCCGTTCATCCGAGGACGATTTGCGAAGTAGGCTGCGGAGCGGGCGAAGTGCTGCGGCAACTGCAGCAGCGTATGCCGGCGGAGTGTGAATTTTGGGGCTACGACATTTCTCCGCAAGCCTTTGAATTCTGCCGGGAGCGCGCCAACGACCGGCTGCACTTCCAGCTCGCCGACTTGTGCAAGGAAGAGAGCGCGCATTTCGATCTTCTCCTGGTTCTCGACGTGGTTGAGCATGTCGAGGACTACTTCACTTTGCTCAGGGCCGTTCATCGCCGCGCGACCCGCACCCTGTTTCATTTTCCGCTCGACATATCCGTGCAGGCCGTCATACGCAAGAATGGAATGATGAAGCGGCGCCAGGACCACGCGCACATCCACTACTTCACACGGGAACTCGCGCTCGCCACTTTGCGCGATACGGGCTATCGCGTGGTGGATTGGCTCTACGCGCCGCGCTCGAATGAGATTGGTCCTCATCCCATCCAGAAGGTGTTTCGTCTCCCGCGTGCGGCCTTTTTCGCTGTTGACCCCGACTTGGCCGTGCGCGTGCTCGGCGGCTACAGCCTGATGGCCTTGGCGGAATAGGTTCCGCGCCAACCGGCGCCTCGCCAATTCAGCCATTCGTCGCCTTCCTCCGCGCGCTCCGGCGTTCTGTCCCTCCAACTCTTTTCGCGGGATTGGCTTGACGCCGCACCGCGCTTCCATTTACCGTTCTATGCGTCGTTCATTCGCGCCTTCGACACGATCGTCTGCGCGTCGGAAGAGCGACCATCCTTGTTTCCAGCTGGGAGATTATGAGAGTTCTGTTCGTATCCTCGGAAGGATTGCCGTATTCAAAGACCGGCGGCCTGGCGGACGTTGTCGAAGCTCTGCCCAAAGCCCTCGCCGAAGCGGGCCACGAAGTCGCCGTGCTCTTGCCCCGCTATCGCGGCAACAAAGCCGATTCGACCGCTGTCCCCAACTTGACCATTCCCATGGGCACGGCCCTGCGCTTCCCATCCATCATGGAGGGACAATCCATCGTTGGCGTGCGCTACTTCTTCGTGGATGATCCCGAATATTTCGACCGCGATCAGCTCTACGGCGACAAATCGGGCGACTACAAGGACAACGCCGAGCGCTTCGCCGAGTTTTCCCGCGCAGCCATCGAATTCACCAAGCGCGTCTGGCTGCCCGACGTCATTCACTGCCACGACTGGCAGTCTGCGCTCGTTCCCCTCTTGCTGCGTACGCAGCATGCCGAAGATCCGGTTGTGCGCGCCTTGCCGGTGGTCTTCACCATCCATAACCTGGCTTACCAGGGCCTCTTTCCCTACGTCGTGCTGCGCAATATCGGTCTGCCCGACACCCTTTTCACCATGGACCGTCTCGAGTTCTACGGCAAAGTCAATTTCCTGAAGGCCGGTTTGATTTTTTCCGACTACCTGACCACCGTCAGCCGCCGCTACGCCAAGGAAATTCAAACGCCCGAGTACGGCTGCGGCCTGGAAGGCGTGATTCGCAATCGCGGCGAGCGCCTTGTCGGCATTCTGAACGGCGTCGATTACTCGATCTGGAGCCCCGAAGTCGATACCTTCATCGCCCAGCATTATTCGGCGCAAAATCTGGACGGCAAGCGCGCCTGCAAGAAGGCCCTCCTCGACGGCTTCGGTTTGCCCTCCGACAACCTGGAACGTCCCGTCATGGGCATCATCTCGCGCTTTGTGGATCAAAAGGGTTTCGATCTCATCGCGGAGATTGGCGCGCAATTCATGAAAGAAGACGTAACCCTGGTGGCGCTCGGTACCGGCTTGCCGCAATACGAAAAGCTGTTCAAGGAACTCGCCGAGAAGTATCCGTCGCGCCTCGGGCTGAAGATCGGTTACGACAACGCGCTGGCCCACCGCATCGAGGCGGGCTCCGACATGTTTCTCATGCCCTCGCAATACGAGCCCTGTGGCTTGAATCAGATTTACAGCTTGCGATATGGTACGGTCCCGGTGGTCCGGGCCACCGGCGGCCTGGACGACACGATCCAGAATTTCGATCCAAAAACGGGCCAGGGAACGGGATTCAAGTTCGAGGAGTATGCCGGCCAGGCGCTGCTCGAATGCATTCGCGCCGCTTTGAAGACCTATCGCAACCGCGCGGCGTGGCGCAAGCTGCAGGCGAACGGCATGGCCAGGGATTTCTCCTGGAAAGCTTCCGCTGCCGCCTATGTCACGGTTTACGAGGCGGCCAAACGGGCTAGAATCCCCGCCATGGCTCGCACATCTAAAATGTAGCGCGTCCCGCCCTGTAGGCGCGGCTGTATGAGCTGGATGGCGGGCGAGCGAGGATAAAAATGGCAGAAAACGTTCAAGCGGTAAGCGACGCAAACTTTCAGTCGGACGTGATCGAGGCAAGCAAGACCCAGCCCGTCATGGTGGATTTCTGGGCGGACTGGTGCCGCCCGTGCCACATGCTTTCGCCGACGGTGGAAGAAATTGCGCGGGAGCAGGCGGGCAAGCTGAAGGTAGTCAAGCTGAATGTCGACGAGAACATCAACACGCCCGGCAAGTACAACATTCGTGGCATCCCCACGCTGCTCTTCTTCAAGGGCGGGCAAGTGGCCGATCAGGTGGTCGGCGCCGTTCCCAAAGAGCAGATTTTGAAAGTCATCGAGCGCCACGTCACGGGCTAACTCGCGCTCCCATCTTCTTCCCTTCGCGGTTGTCCTGCGTCCCCCAACCTAGAATGCCGCGCGGATCGGAACCTTGATTTGGGCTCGCGGAAGTTAGCGAGCCCTGGCGCAGGGGAGCCGTGTGCCTGAGGAAAGCAGGCTCTGTCGGCGGCGTTCTCGGGTGGATTTCGCGAGTGCTTTTTGCGGTAAGCTCAAGCGGAAGCGCGTTGCACTGCGCGCTCACGATGAACATGACAGCAGCACTTACGCGATGCCGCTGGGCGGCCACTCCGCTGATGATCGAGTATCACGACCGCGAATGGGGCGTGCCGGTCCATCACGACCGCGCCTTGTTCGAGTTCTTGATCCTCGAAGGCGCGCAGGCCGGATTGAGCTGGGAAACCATCCTCAAGAAGCGCGAGAACTACCGCGCCGCGTTCGACAATTTCGACGCGCGGAAAATCGCCGCGTACGGACGCCGGGAAGTTCGTGCGTTGATGGCGAATCCGGGAATCGTCCGCAACCGGCTCAAGATCGCAGCGGCCATTTCCAACGCCGAGGCTTTCCTGGCCGTGCAGAAGGAGTTCGGCACCTTTGACCGTTATATCTGGCAATTCGTGCCGGCCAAACCAGCCAGGGCTTCGCGGCGAGCGAACTGGCGGCCTCCGGCGCAAACCCCGCAATCGGATGCCATGAGCAAAGACTTGCGCAAGCGCGGATTCCGTTTCGTGGGCAGCACGATTTGCTACGCGTTCATGCAGGCGGTGGGCATGGTCAACGATCATTCGCCCGGCTGCTTCCGGGCGAAGCAGCTCTGCTGAGCAATTCATAATCTCGTGACACTTGTGCGCGTGTCATTTTGAGGAGGAGTAGCGCGATTTTCGCGCCTGAAGTGATGGACCGCGCGAAAATCGGGCGGTTTTGCGACGACGAAGAATCTCGGCGCCGGTACGGCGGTCACCTCGGACGCTGCGATGTGTCGCTATCTTCCGCAGTTCTCAATCGGCCACGTTTACCGAACTGATCTTCGCGAGCCGCTTGGCCGTCGATCCTCACAGGCAGGCGCACTTACCTTCCGATGTAGGGATAAATTTCGTCCGCGATCCAGTAATTCGTCAGGACGAAGGCGAAAACCATCCCGAGCGTCCATAGCGTCCATCGGCGGTTTCTCCAGCTCTCGCGCAGGCTGGAAAACTGCATCGGAAGATCCACCAGATATGCCGCGCAGTAGCACAGATTGGCAATTCCGGCGAGGCCCAGCAAGGGCAGCAGCGTAGGCCAGGTGAAGGCCGGCCGAAAATGCGGCCAGGTGACCGTCACCCATACGATCACTACTCCTGCCAGGACGGCATTGTAGCGGATGCGCCGGCTCTCCCAATAGCGCCCGGCATCGGCGAGGAAAGTTCCAAGACCAGAGGGCTGCGGCGCGTGCGTTTGCGAGGTATCCATGGAATGAGCATCTCCGGACCGCTTGGCCGTGCTGCCCGCAGAGTAGCACGTCCCTCTTCTGTGTAAAGTACTTTGTACTACAAGGTTACAGGAAGAGCCGCTCCCGATTCGCGGGCCGCAAGCGGACCTTCCTGCTCGCCCCGCTGCTTGACCGTACGTTCTTTTTGGAGCCTCGTAAGAATGTCGCCGCTGAAACGCTTCTGCGCATCGTCCTTGTTTTCGCTTGGGGTGCGGCGTAGGATTGTTGCTTGCGTGCGAAGCGGTTGCCTTCCTGTAATGTTTTCATGCCGGAATCGAGGCGGGCCTAGTGCGGCTGATTGAATCGGAGCGGGCCAGTGAGCGATAAAGCGCGGACGAAAGCAATCGTGGTGGTCGGCGCGCAGTGGGGCGACGAAGGAAAAGGGAAGATCGTCGATTACCTCGCCGAGGCCTTCAATTACACCGCGCGCTATGCGGGCGGCCACAACGCCGGCCACACCGTCCTCATCAACAACCGCCGCTTTATCCTTCAACTGATTCCCAGCGGGATCATGCGCCCCGGCAAGAAAGCGGTCATCGGAAATGGGACGGTCGTCGACCCGGCCGCCCTGGTCGCCGAACTGGAGACCCTGAAGAAGTCGGACATCGATGTCCGCGGCCGGCTGTTCCTCAGCAATCGCGCGCACGTGATTTTTCCCTATCATCGCGAAATGGACCGCGCGGCCGAAGCGGCCCGCGGCGCCGCGAAAATCGGCACCACTTCCCGCGGCATTGGCCCGGCCTATGAGGACAAAGCCTCGCGGCGCGGGCTGCGCATTTGCGATCTGCTCGATGCGGAGCACTTCACCGAAAAACTCGAGCCGGTCATGGCCGAAAAGAACATGATCAGCGCGGCGACTTTCGGGCATCCGCTGGACACCACGGGTCTCGTCGAACACTAACTCCAGCTTGCCGCGCACCTCCGCGGTTTCGTGACCGACACGGCCGTGCTGCTGAATGATGCGCTCGATCGCGGCGAGCCAGTCCTCTTCGAGGGCGCCCAGGGAACCATGCTGGACATCGACCACGGCACCTATCCCTACGTCACTTCCTCCACCGCGACTTCAGGCGGCGTGGCCACCGGCTTAGGCGTTGCTCCCGCCCGGCTCACCGGCGTGGTCGGCGTGACCAAGGCTTACACCACGCGCGTCGGCAGCGGGCCCTTTCCCGCCGAGATGGTCGACCTCGAAGCGCACGAAGTGCGCACGCGCGGAAACGAATTTGGCGCGGTCACCGGCCGTCCCCGGCGCTGCGGCTGGCTCGACCTGGTCGTTCTGCGCTACGCCATCATGCTGAGCGGAATCGATTCCCTCGCGGTAACCAAGCTCGACGTCTTCGACCAGCAGAGCGAAATCCGCGTCTGCACTGGCTACCGCTACAAAGGCGAGCGGTTGAAGTCCATCCCGCCCGACGTCGAGACCTTGTCTCAAATCGAGCCCGAATATCGCACCCTGCCCGGCTGGCAGAAGCACACGCCGGGAATTCGCGACGTCAAGGATCTGCCCGCTGCCGCCCGCGCTTACCTCGATTTCATTTCCGAGCAGCTTCAAGTGGAAATCGGCCTGATCTCCACCGGGCCGGAGCGTGAAGCCACAATTATTCCGCGCGGAACCAAACTCGCGTCCTGGCTGTGATCCATGCTTTCCTTCGAAGCGGCGCGCGCCAAGATCATCGAAATTCTCCGCGCGCGGACCTCCGCCCCTGGAACTGAAACCATCGATCTCACCGCCAGCCTCTTGTGCGTGCTCGGGCGCGTTTTGGCTGAGGATGTAGTCGCCGATCGCGACTACCCGCCCTTCCATCGCTCGACCCGCGACGGTTATGCCCTGCGTTCCGCCGACGCGTCGCAGCCCGGTGCGAGGCTTCGACGGGTGGGCGAGAGCCGCGCAGGCTTTGCCTTTGAAGGCACGCTAAGTGCGGGAGAATGCGTGCGCATCATGACGGGCGCTGCCGTTCCGGCTGGCGCCGATGCCGTCGTCATGCAGGAGTACGTCCGCGTCGACGGGGATTCCGTCGGGCTGGAACGCGCAGCCGCGCCTGGACAGAATTTCGTCGTGGCTGGCGCGGAGTCGCGCGCCGGCGATGTCCTCGTCCTGCGCGGCGCGCGGCTTGGCTGCGCCGAACTGGCCATCGCCGCGCAAGCCGGCCGCTCCGCGTTGCGCGTCAATCGCCGCCCGGCTGTCGCCATTCTTTCCACCGGCGACGAGATTGTCGCGGTGAGCGAAACCCCCGGAGCTTTTCAGATCCGCAACAGCAACAGCATCTCTTTGGGCGCGCAAGTTGCTCTCGCGGGCGGCGAGCCGGTGCTTCTCGGAAATGCGTGCGACGAAATCAACGAATTGCGCGCGCGAATCGAGCAGGGACTCGCCTCCGACGTGCTTGTCTTGAGCGGCGGCGTTTCCGTCGGTACGTACGACCT
>JBJKQB010000310.1:0-2957 GCA_046705825.1 Candidatus Acidiferrales bacterium | reverse complement strand
GCTCCGCAATCTTGCCGTTTTCGAGGACCAGGATGCGGTCGGCCATACGCACGGTGGACAACCGATGCGAGATGAGCATGGCCATTTTGCCCTTGGTCAACTCGGCGAAGCGTTCGAAGACTTCGTGTTCGGAGCGCGCGTCGAGCGCCGCCGTGGGCTCGTCGAGGACCAGCAATTGCGCATCGCGCAGATAGGCCCGCGCGATGGCCAGCTTCTGCCATTCGCCGCCCGAAAGATCGACCCCCCCGTCGAACTTGCAGCCGACCATCTGGTCGAACGCCTTCGGCAGCCGGCGGATGAATTTTTCAGCGTTGCTCTTGGTGGCTGCGGAGCGGATGCGGAACGTGTTGGCCGCGTCCTCAATCTGCCCGACCGCGATGTTTTCCGACACCGTCATCTCGTACTTGGTGAAATCCTGGAAGATGACGGCGATGTTCTTCCACAGGCTTTCCAGGTCGTATTCGCGCAGGTCGATACCATCGAGCAGGATTTGCCCCTCGGTCGGATCGTACAGGCGGGTCAACAGCTTGACAATGGTCGTCTTGCCCTGCCCGTTTTCGCCCACCAGCGCGATGCGCTGGCCCGGCTCGAGCGTGAAGCTCACATTATTCAGCACGCGCCGCGACGAATTCGGGTACGCGAACGAAACGTTGCGGAACTCAAAACCGCGCGCAATCGTGCGCGGCACCGGAATGGCGTCCGGCTTCGAGGCCACCAGCGGCTTGACGGCAAAGAAGTGCAGCAGGTCGGTGAGGAACAGAGCCTGGTTGGCGATGCTGGAGAAGCTGCTAAAGACCGACTGGATGCTGGTGCTGGCGCCCATAATGGCGGCGATCAAGGCGTACAAGACGCCGATGCTGTAGTGGCCGTTGACGGTCGCGTAGATGGCCCAGGCATAGCTGCCGTAGCAGCCGAAGGTGCCCAGCAGAGTCAGGGCCCCGCCGGCGAAGAGCTTGTCGCGCTGCAGGCCCACCGTTTCGTGGTGCAGGGCCTTCGAGGTCTTCTTGTAGCGGTCGACCAGAAAGGAGGCCAACCCGAACAGTTTCAGCTCTTTGGCGCTTTCGCGGCTGCCGCCCAGCACGCGCAGGTAGTCGAGCTGTCGCTTGCGCGGCGTCTGCCGGAAACTCAGCCAGTAGGTCATGAAGGCAAAGTGCGTCTCGCCCAGGAATCCCGGGAGGACGCAGACGAACAGCGCCAGCAACAACACTTTCGAATAGGCGAAGATGATCGCGCCAAAGCCGATGGCCGCGACGATTTGCTGGATCAGCTGCCCGGTCTGCTGAATCATGGCCACGCGGTCGGTAGCCTGGACGCGGGCACGCTCCATCTTGTCGTAGAGGGCGGAATCCTCGTAGGTGGTGAGGTCGAGGGTGGAAGCATGCTTCATGATGCGCAGGCTGGTGTGGTGCATGAAACTGTCGGCGATGACCGCATCGCAGAAATCGCTCAACCGCATCACTACCGTCAGGAAGCAGGCCAGGCCGACTTCCACGCCGACCAACAACCAGAAATGGGGCGGCAATGCCGCATGGTGGATGTGCTGATCGACACCGTCAATAATTGATTTGCTGACGTAAACCATCGCCACGGGCGCCAGGGCCGCCAAGACGCGCACGGCTATGCTGGAGGCGACGGCCAAGGGGGCTGCGTCCCATACAATTTTCAGTACTGGTGGCAGATTGGTGAGTGCTTTGAGCCGCTCGCGCCAGCGGCGGGGTGAGGCGAGGGATGCTTGCTCCGCCTCGTTTGCCTGCGTTTCAGTTCCGGTTTTCGTTTCCGTATTCATGTCGTCCGAGGCTCTTTCCGTTGAACTTTATCTTCACCGTCTGGAACAGCACGTGTCGTGCCAACTGTGAGTTCCCTCAAGCCTATGCGTTCAAGCCACTTACATCCCAAATAGGCGACATGGCTCCGAGAGATTTTTCGGGTCTAGAGCAACTTCTATACGAGGCCCGCGGCCGCTCCCTCTTGAAGCCTGGGCGGCACACCCTGAACCGAACGGGAGCAGCACTGCCGGTTCGTACCGAGTGAGTCCGGCCCAAGCTCGCGGACAGGGCTTAGATTCGCACGGCAATATCCGGTCCCGACGATCCACGAAGTACAGGTTTTCCTAAGAACAAACTACGTTGGATTTTGGCGGGGCACAGCAGGACGGAAGCAGCCGCCCGAGACGCCCCGAAGAGGTTCCCGCGGGAAGATGGGCGGCTGCGAAATTGCGGAATTGCGAGCTGTCGGACGGCCTACGCCCCCGCGCTGCGGCTCAGCTGCTCGCGATACACTTTCTTGCCGGCTTCCACGGCCTCCTGCAGTTTGCCCTTGGCGTCTTCGATAGTTCCGGAGAACTGGTCTCGCACACCGGTAACCGCATCGCTCACCTGATCGCGCACGTCCTGAACGGCCTCGGTGACTGTCTCGGCCGTATCACCCACGAAATCGCGCACCTCGCGCGCCCCCCTGCCTATCAGTCGCCGCGTTTCTTTGCCGGATTTTGGCGCCAGAAGCAGGGTTGCCACGAAGCCAATCCCCAGCCCCCAAACAAAAGCCTCAAAGCCCTTCGATTCGGACATAAAACTTTCCTCCTCTGTACCGTCCGTTGTGACTAGCGGACGTTTGCTGCCCCAACCCACCCGCTTGATGCGCTTGATAACAAACCCTATCACTGGCCGATTCGGGTTGGGAATCCCATGAAGCATGTAGCGGCCCGCAGAATCGAGGCTATTTTCAGACCTTGCAGGCGCCGGCCCGTCTTCGCCGCGGCGTTCTCGCCGCGCCGGTTGACTTGCTCTTGGGCCGCGCCTAATATGGCGCAACCATGACGGACCCCCAGCCACTCTCCGGCAAGAAGATCTCTCGCTACGTCGTTCTGGAGAAGCTGGGCGGCGGCGGAATGGGCGTGGTGTACAAGGCCGAAGATACGGATCTTGGCCGCTTTGTGGCCCTCAAATTCCTGCCCGAAC
>JBJKQB010000309.1:0-6534 GCA_046705825.1 Candidatus Acidiferrales bacterium | reverse complement strand
TCGTTGTACTTGAAAATGTGGTGCTGCACCGGGAGGCCGGTGAAAACAGATTTCAGGCGGTGGCGCTGACGCTGCGCGAGCTGTCCACGGCTCTGGTTGGTTCGACGCTGACGCCCATCGTCGTATTCCTGCCGCTGATCGCCATCACGGGTGTGACCGGGGTCTTTTTCCGGGCCATGGCGATTACAATCGCCGCCGCATTACTGACTTCGCTCACGCTCGCGCTGACTTGGACACCCACGCTCTGCCTGTATTTGCTGAAGAAGCAGACGATGCACGGCGGCGATGCCCCTCCTGCGGAAGCGGCGGCCGGCGCTTCATCCGCGGGCCCAGATCCGCCCGCCGCGGAGGACGTCGCCACCGAAGCTCCGGAAGAACGTGCCAAGCGGGAAATGAGCCGGTTGCTGCAGGCCGAAGAGCAGGAATTAATGAAGGGCTATTTCGGCCGCATCATCCGTTTCTACGAACGCTGGTTCCGGCGCAGCCTGAAGCATCCAGTGTGGGTGCCGCTGCTGACCATCGGCCTGATCGCCGTCTCATATGCCTGCTATTCGCACATCGGCTCGGATTTGCTGCCCAAAATGGACGAAGGCAGCTTCATCCTCGATTACGTCACGCCAGCCGGCAGCTCGCTCCAGGAATCGAATCGCATGATTTCGCACATCGTGCAGATCGTCCGTTCGGTTCCGGAGGTGAAGAGCACGTCGCGCCGCACCGGCCTTCAGCTGGGCCTAGCCGCAGTCACGGAAGCGAATATCGGCGACGTCTCCGCGGAACTGAAGACGAATCGCAGCCGCGATATCTGGTCCATCATGAACGAAGTTCGCGAAAAAGTGACGGCCGCCGAACCTGCGGTGGACGTCGAGTTCGTTCAGAAACTGCAGGATATGATTGGCGACTTGACCAGCGCGCCCCAGCCCATCGACATCATGATGTTCTCGCCGGATGCGAAGGTCCTCGGCGATTGGGCGCCGCGCGTGGCCGACGCCATCGGAAAGATCCAGGTCGGAGGCAAGCATCCCGTCGTCGACATCGACAACGGCATCGATTCCACCACCAGCGGCCCGGCGGTGTCGTTCCGGGTGAACACGGCGCGCGCGTCTCATGCCGGATTCACGCCGCAGGACGTGGCCAACAACGCCGACGCCATGCTCGACGGCGTGGTAACGTCGCAGCCCATGGTCATCAACGACCGCCCTTACCCCGTCCGCATCCGCTATCCCGCCGATGTGCGCTCTTCCCTTTCTGCGATGAACAACACGCTGCTGGTCTCACCTACAGGCCAAACGGCGAACCTCGGTTCGGTCGCGGATGTCACGGAACTGCCAGGCCAGACCGAAATTCTTCAGGATAACGAGCAGCGCTACGTTGCGGTCACGGCGCGGCTCGAAGGCCTGGATATGGGCCATGGAATTGCGGCGGTCAAGACTGCGCTGGCCAAGCTGAATATGCCGGCGTCCATTCGCATCGAGTACGGCGGGCTTTACAAGACGCAGCAGCAATCGTTTCGCGACCTTACCCTTGTCCTGGCGCTGGCCATTTTGTTCGTGTTTCTGGTTCTGCTTTTCGAATTCCGCAATTTTGCCGCGCCGGTTTCGATCCTCGTCGCCGCCGTTCTCTCTACCTCCGGAGTATTCGTCGCCCTCTTGTTCGCCGGCATCACTTTCAACTTGTCGTCCTTTATGGGCTTGATCATGGTGATCGGCATCGTGGCGAAAAACGGCATCCTGCTGCTCGATGCGGACGAGAAATTCCGAGCCGCCGGCTTCTCGCGCGAGGAATCCATATTCCAAGCCGGACGCCGCCGCCTGCGGCCGATCACTATGACCGCAATTGCCGCCGTTGCTGGCATGGTGCCGCTGGCCCTGGCAATCGGCGCGGGCTCGCAGATGCTGCAGCCGCTGGCGGTCGCCGTGATTGGCGGCCTGCTGATTGCCATGGTGCTTTCGCTGTTCGTCACGCCCACGATTTACTACTACATGACCCGCGACGCGTAGAAACATACCCTGTCGCCGCATTCCGGCGTGCGCCACCGCCGTTGTCGATTGGACGGTTGTTGCTCAGCGGAGCTGCTGCAGGTAGGCAACGAGGTCGCGCAGTTGGACTCCGTTGAATTGAGTGAGGTCGGGCATCGCAACCCCGGGCTTCAACGATTGCGCATGAGTGATCCAGGCTTCGAGGCTGCCGGTGTTGTTGGTCAATGTATCTGCGGCGAGGCTCATCCTCGAGCCGATATGCGTCAGGTCGGGGCCGTAGGTGCCTCCGGCGTCCGTCCCGCGAACGGTGTGGCACAAAGCGCAGGCGGCATTGAGAAAAACCTGCTGGCCCTCTCGCGCTTCGCCGGTCGTCGGAGTTGCGCCAGGCTGCCTTTGATCCGCCAGCCAGGCCGCGTATTGGGCCGGCGTCTGAGCGATCACCAGCATGCCCATGTTCGCGTGCTGGTCGCCGCAGAATTCCCCGCACTCGCCGCGATAGATTCCCGCCTGGTTGGCCTCGATGCGGATCATATTCGGCATTCCCGGGACCAGGTCCTCTTTCCCGTGAAGTGCGGGAATCCAGAACGAATGGATTACGTCGGCGCTGCGCAATTGGATGTCGACCATGCGCCCCACGGGAATGTGGAGCTCGTTCGCGGTGATGAAGTGGTCCTCCAGCGGGCCGTCGACGTAATGAATTTCCCACCACCACTGGTGGCCGATCACCACGACGTCAGGCGGCGGGTCCGGACCGTCTTTCATGGGAAACTTCGAAAGCGTGTCGAGGCTCAGGGCAAACAGAACGGTCAGCACGATGAACGGGATGACAAATCCTCCGGTCAAAATCCAATCCTGCCCGCCTTCTGCATCGGCTGGAGGGCGAATGCTGAAATTGCCGCGGTGCCGCACGCCAAGCCACGCGATCAGAATCCACATCAGAAAAGTGACCGTGAGGAGCGTCAGGAAGACAATCCAACCCAGGGTCGAAATCCGGTGAGCCCCCTTCCCGGCGGGGCTGAGCATGGACTGCGATCCGGTCACCTGCAGAAACAGTAGAACGCTGGAGAGCATCAAGGGCCTCGGTTCAACGCGGCGGGTCGGGTTCCTTCGGAGTGCGCATGGATTTGATGTAAGCGACGATTTTCCAAATCTGGTCTTCGGGAATCTTCGTACCCCATGCGGGCATGCCCTTCCCTCTTCCTTGCGCGATGGAGTTGAAGATCTGGGCGTCCGTGCTTCCGTAGATCCAACTCTGGTCGCGCAAGCTGGGACCCATGCCGCCTCCGCCGTGGCCGCCGTGGCAGCCGTAGCAGTTGTACCATACGAAAAGTTTGCGCCCTTCCTCCAGAGCGACCGGATTGTTGATGTACGGATCAGTTGGCCCGACCGGCGGAGCCACGCTGCTCCCGGGAATGGGGCCGACAGGGACAGCGGTTGCTGGCATAGGTGGCGCGTCTCCCTGGGTGACGCCCGGGCTCTCACACCCAGTACAAGCCATGGCCAAAACGATCAGCAGTAGACCAACCCTTCGAGTTTGCATCTCAGACAGCCTCACCAATCTGTTCTTGTGCCATGCGCGCCTTCCAGCTACAGGCCGAAAATGAAGATGTTGTCTCCCGGCGGGCTGGTCTGCTTGATGCCGTTCATTGCGCCAACCACGCCCAGGGCCGCGTAGGGATCGTCCATCGAGATATCCGGGAACGCCACGGCCCCCATCCAGCCACCGATCCCGGAATAGATAGCCACGTATTGCTTGCCGTCCGGACCGAGATAGGTCATGGGGTCTCCGATGATGCCCGACGGGGTTTTGTACTGCCAGAGAACCTTGCCGGTGCGTGCGTCTACGGCACGGAACCAGCCTTCCAGCGTTCCATAGAAGACGACGTTCCCCGCAGTGGCCAACACGCCGCTATAAACCGGGTAGGTGTTGTCCTTGATAGTCCACACCGGGCCTTGCGTCTTGAGGTCCCAGGCCTCCAGCGCTCCCTGGAAACCGCCGGGCCCCGGGTACATCTTCACGCTCGCGCCCAGAAACGGCGTCCCCGCAATGTAGTTGGCATGCACTCCCTCGTAATTCATGCAGGTGTTGTGCGTCGGAATGTAGAGGTAGCCGGTCAGAGGAGAAACGGCGGACGGCACGAATTCCTTCGCCCCCGTGGACGACGGGCAAATGCCCTGCGTGACAATGCCCTCGTGCGTTGCTTTCGCCGGATTTTTGATCGGCAGCCCGGTCTTCAGGTCGTAGCCCGAAGCCCAGTTTGTGGAATCCACGAATTTTTTCGCCGACAGCAGTTCACCCGTTTGCCGGTCCATGACCAGCATGAAACCGTTCCGCGAGGGATGCAGCAGGAGCTTGCGCGGGCGCCCGTCCCAATTCATGTCGATCAGGATGTTCTCCATGATCTCGTCGTAGTCGTAGTTGTCGTGCGGTTCGACCTGATAGGCCCAGCGTGCGTAACCGGTATCCGCGTCGCGTGCGAAGATGGTGATGGACCACTTGTTGTCTCCGGGACGCATGTCCGCATCCCACACGCCGGGGTTTCCGGTGCCGTAGTAAATCATGTTCAGTTCCGGATCGTAGGAGATCCAGCCCCAAATCGTTCCGCCACCGTGCTTCCACATGTCGTTGGTCCACGTTTTTACGCCAAGGTTTGCGCCCTGATCCTTTTTGTAGTAGGGGTGGAAATCGGGACCGATGCGCACCTCCGAATCGGGACCCTGGCTGTAGGCGACCCACAGGATCTTGCCCGTCTTCAGATCGAGGCAGGTGAGCTTCCCGCGCACGCCCAGTTCTGAACCCGCGTTGCCCACGTAAACCTTATTCTTCACAATGAGGGGAGCGCCCGTCGCGGTTTCTCCCACGTAAACATTGCCGGTCTTGGTGCGCCACACTTGCTTGCCCGTTTTGGCGTCGACGGCCACCACGTGATCGTCCAGCAATTGATAGACGATCATTCCATCGCCATACGCCGCGCCCCGATTCACCGTGTCACAGCACGCCTTCCCCTGCGCGATAGGATTCGGATGCGGATGGAACACCCATTTCACCGGGCCAGTCAGATTTTTCAAGTCGATCGCGATCAGGTTGTTGGGAAAGGGAGTAACGATGTACATCGTGTCGTTCACGACCAGCGGCTGACCCTCCTGGCCGTGGGGAATGCCGTCTGAAAACATCGCGACCGGCTTCAGGCTCTTCGCGTTCTGCGCGTTGATTTGATCGAGCGGGCTGTAGCGCGTGTTCGCGAGATCGCCCGCGGGCTCGGTCCAGTCTCCCTTCGGGAGCGCGCTGACAAAATTGAACGCGGGCTGCGCGGCGCCGGGCGCAAGCTGCGCGCTCCGGGCCGCGCTGGAGGCGTGTGCCGGTGTCCTGGCCACGCGCGGCCAGACCCAGAACCCGATCACGACAGCGATGAGAACTGCGAGCCCAACTTCAGCGATCCGACGGAGCATGTCGTTTCTCCTGGGGTGAGATACGCGGATTCGAGCGGATTAGCATGAGTTGTAGCGCCCACGAAGAGCACTGCTTTGGTTGAACGTCAGCTTCACCGCAGCGTGTACAGATACGCGGCGGCATCGCGCGCCTGTTGCTCAGTAAGCCCGAGCGCGGGCATCGCGGTGTGCGGTTCAATCGATGTTGGTGATTGAATCCACCGCACGAGATTTTGCGGCGTGTTCGGCACTTCGCCGGCGATGAAGGTGCGGCGGCCGAACAGCATCAGCGGCGGCCCCACCAGTCCGCGCGCCCCGCGAATTCCGGGAATGATGTGGCACGCGCCGCAGCTGAACTGGCGGATCACCGCTTTCCCCTCCCGCGGATTGCCTCCCGTCAGCGCCACATAGCCTGGCGTGATGCTGTCCCCCGTGCAGCCGGCAGCGAGCAGCACGAATGCGGCGGTAAGAAGAAGCAGAACCGTAGATACGATCGTTTTCACCGGGCCCTCATGCAAAGATTGATGAAGATCAAAGGCAAACTCAGCCAGATGATTCCCATGGACAGCGTGATGCTGCACAGGAAACCGAGCATGGCCACGAACTCGGTCGTGCCCGCGGATTCGGCATGCGTGATGTCGCGGGAATCCGAGAGATGCTTCCAGTGCTGGTAGGACATGCGGCCGCCCAGCACAGAGAGGATGAAGAGCGCGACCGTGATCCCGGCCAGCAGCCAGCGCACGCCGTCGACCGAGAGCGCTCCGAACTGGCCGTGGCCAATGAAGCAGGTGCGCCAGGTAATCACGAAACCTAGATACCCGTCGACCGAAAAGGCCACTCCCGTTGCGATCATGCCGAACCAGAGTTTTCGGCGGCCGATTTTCTCCCCGTTTTGGTCTGCAGCGTTCATCGTCGTACGTTCGGAATCACGTACAAGAACAGGATCACGAAAACCCACACGGTATCGACAAAGTGCCAGTACAGCGCCGCATTGTGATACGGCCGATGCGGCGTTCCGGATCTCGGCTCGACCGAAGGCAAGAGCAGGACAAACGAGAGCATGCACAGCCCCAGCACGACGTGCGCCGCATGGAGTGTCGTGATGGTGTAGAACATGGAGGCATACGCG
>JBJKQB010000308.1:0-14446 GCA_046705825.1 Candidatus Acidiferrales bacterium | reverse complement strand
GAACTGGCGTGCTTCCCGGGGTTTGGAGTAGATCAGCGAGCCATCAGGTGTCGGGTTCCAGCGAGACATGACCAAAAAGCTCAATTTTCTCGTCTCTCTCATTACCAGCGATAACGATTACCAGGTCGAACAGGCCAAAGCCGCCGAAGAGGTCGCGCAGCGGGTGGGCGCAGCCGTGCAGATCATGTACGCGGGAAACGATCCCATCAGCCAAAGCCAACAACTGCTTGCCGTAATCCAATCTGCGAGTAATCACCCGGACGGCATCGTTGTCGAACCCGCGGGAGGAACCGCCTTCCCGCACGTGGCGCGCGCTGCCGCTGCGGCCGGGATTGGCTGGGCCGTGCTGAATCGCGAGGCGGATTATGTCGGCGAGCTGCGCCGGACTGCGCGCGTACCGGTTTTTGGCGTCAGCTCAAATCACCTGGAGGTTGGCCGGATTCAAGGCCGCCAAATTGGCGCGCTGGTGCCACGAGGCGGCACGGTGCTCCATATTCAGGGGCCTTCTACAACCGCAGCAGCCCGCTATCGGTCGCTGGGTATCGAGCAGACCAAGCCGGCCAACGTCAAGCTGATCCAGTTTAAGGGAAACTGGACATCGGAAAGCGCCTACAAGGCGATCTCCTCGTGGATGCAGCTTTCGACCTCGAAGAAAACGCCCATCGATATGGTTTGCGCGCAGAACGACGACATGGCGATGGGGGCGCGGCGCGCGTTCCAGGAGCACGCGGACACTTCGGTGCGCGATAAGTGGCTGAAGGTTCCGTTCACCGGATGTGACGGCTTGCCGAACACCGGGCAGGCTTACGTGCGCAGCGGATTGCTGGCTGCGACCGTCGTGATCCCGCCGAATACGAGCGCGGCGATCGAGATGCTGGTCGAAGGCCTTCAGAGCGGAAGGCAGCCCACCGAACTCCTGCTGACCACTCCAGCTTCCCTGCCGGCCATTGACGAACTATCTTCTTCCGCGCACAAAGGCGCGTTACAAACTTCCTGACTATTTTTTCCGGAACAGCTACGGCAAAAGGCTGACCAGGTTCTCCCGCCACACCGGCCACCAGTGCGCTCCTGGCGTTTCCACCCATTCGACGTGAATTCCCTTCCCTTGCAGCCAGCCGCGGAATCTTTGGTTTGGCCCAAGCAGGCGGTCATCCTTGCCAACCGACATCCACAAAACACGCAGGTTCGAATTCGCGCTGGCGTCCAGTTTCGGGAACGTCTTCGCATAATCTGAATTCAGGCCACCGCTGCTGAATGCGCAAACGTAAGCGAACTCGTCCAGATGGTTCAGCCCGACATAGAGCGTCTCCGCGCCGCCCATGGAGAGACCCGCAATCGCTCGCGAGCCGCGGTCCGTCTTCACCCGGTACTCCCTTTGGAGACGAGGGATGACTTCGTCGAGAAGCGTAGCGCCAAATTTTTCGTAATTCTCCTGAAACAGGGCGGGGTTCGCAACATGCGACCACCCGCCCGCGAGCACGGCGGGCGCGCCGTACCCCAGCGGCATGACAACAATCATCGGTTTCGCTTTGCCCCGATCGATCAAGTTGTCCAGGATCACGTTGGCGCGACCCACAGCGGTCCACGCGTCGGCGCCATCGCTGTACCCATGCAACAGGTACAGCACGGGATAGAGCTTTTTCGCAGCGGGATTGTAGCCGGGCGGCGTGTACACGTAGAAATCGCGGTTATCGCCGACAATTTTCGAATGATAGAACTCGTGGCGCACCACGCCGTGCGGCACGTCGTTCATTTCCCAGGGCGTGGAGGGCGGGCCGGGAACGTGTACCATGCTTCCGGCGGTCAGCAGATTCGGCTTGGCCAGCGGGTTTTCCGGGTCCGAACGCGGCACGCCGTCGAGCAGGATGGAATATCCGTAATACTCCGGTGCGAGAGGCTCGGTTGTGACGCTCCACACGCCGTCCACACCCTCGGTCATCGGCAATGGCTGCAGGAATCCCTCCAGGGCCACGGAGACCTGCTTGGCGCCCGGGGCCAAAAAGCGGATGGTCACCCGGTGGTCAGGGCTTACTTCCGGCGAAACAATGTGGGGCGGGCGGGAGCCTTGGGCAAACATTAGACCCGGAACCATCATCCAAAGAAACGGCAAAACGAGGAATCGCACGGGCAACTCGCGGACTCGAAGCGCGTATGACCAGCTCATTCACATCCTCCCGCTTTTGCGAACTTTTTGCGACCGAGGCACGGCATCGGTGATAGAGAATAAAGACCGGCCGGTCGAGTATATACCCGTCCGCCGCGGGAGCCGGTTGTCATCTATTGTTGTTGGGGCAGGCGCAACGCGCAGACAGCACAAGCACCTGCGTATTGAATTCAGGGGCTCTGTCGCCATATTCTAGCGAGTAGGAACAGAGTTCGACCGTCTGCTGCTGGGTGCCTTAGCATTGCTTCGTAAAGTGCCGGATCGTCAGGAGCAGCCATGAACTTTCCGTTCTGGGATCAGCGCCGGCGGGACCAGTTCCGCCGGAATCGGACGCCGCGCGATCTTCCTGCGCGCTGTGCCGGCGCCCGTCCGCTGCGGGTTGAACCGCTCGCGATTGTTCTTTCCATTCCACTCGTGTTGTCCTGCGCGCTGGCCGTCCCGGCCAAAACTCCCGCTGCTTCCGCTCGTCCCGCCCAAGCGCAGGAGGAGGGCGCGCAACAACTGGTGCGCGACGTCGTGTGGAATGAAATCCAGGCGCAGACCCATGATACGACCCACTGGCGTTTTCATGAGACGCAGTGGAAGAGGGCCGGTCGTAAGCTCTACGATGTGATTGAAACGAAATATGGAGAGCTTCACCGGCTCCTGGCCATTGACGGAAGGCCTCTCGAGGGCACCGCGCTGCAGGCCGAGAATTCCCGCATCCAACAGCTCTCTGCCGATCGGGACGAGCTGCAAGCAGTCCAGAAAAGGCGCGACGCGGACGCCCGGCAGGAGCAGAAGATGCTCCAGATGCTCCCCAACGCATTCATTTTTCGCCGCGTGGGTCAGGACGGAAATATCGTGAAGCTATCGTTTACGCCGGATCCGGCTTTCCATCCCGCCTCGCGCGAGGACCAGGTTTTCCACCACATGGAAGGGATTCTGCTGGTAAACGGCCGGCTGAAGCGCCTCATGGAAATTGACGGACGGCTGACCAGTCCGGTGGAATTTTGGGGCGGCCTGCTGGGGCATCTCGATGCGGGAGGCACCTTCAAAGTCGTGCAGCGCAACGTGGGGGATGGCCACTGGGATATGGTCTATCTGCACGTGGACATGAGCGGGAAGGCTCTGTTCTTCAAGACCATCTCCGTCCACCAACTGGAGAGCTATTCCAATTTTCAGCGCGTGCCGGACGATTTGACTCCAGAGCAAGCCGCTCGCGAATTGAAGGCCGACCTCGATTCTCGCGCCCTTGCCGGAGAATAGTTCACCCCCAAAGCAACTACTCCCCTCGATTTACTCGTGCCGCAGAGCGACGATGGGGTCAACGCGCGTTGCGCGATGCGCGGGGACGTAGCTGGCCAGCAGCGCCGCGCCCACCAGCACGACTGCGGCGCTCACGAAGGTCAGCGGATCGCTGGCCTTCACGCCGTAAACGTAATCCGTCATCAACCGGCTGAGGGCGAGGGCCGCCACTGCGCCGATTGCAATTCCGATGAGCGCGAGACCCAGACCTTCCCGCAGGATGAGCGCCAGCACTTCGCGGCGGTCCGCGCCAAGGGCCATGCGAATGGCCATCTCCTGCGTGCGACGGCTCACGCTGTAGGACATCACGCCGAAAATCCCGATTGCGGACAGCAACAGAGCCAGCGCCGCGAAAATCCATACCAGCACCATCGGAAAACGGATGGTGCCGTAGGTGTCGGACACCATCTTGTCCAGAGTCTCGATGCGATTGACCGGCTGTTCGGGGTCAAGCGTGGATACCGCGCTGCGAATCGCGGGCACCACATCGAGCGGCGGCACGGCCGTGCGCGCGACGAGAAACACGGAAGGAGCGGGATGCTGCGTGAACGGCACGTAAATATCCGAATTGGGCAGCCATAGATCGTATCCTCGAATGTCTTTCACGACGCCGACGATTTGCAGAGCCCGCGCAGCTGCCTCTGAGGATGAGCCGCCTGCCGACTCGCCGGAGTACTCCCGCGAGAGGATGGTCAAGTGGCTGCCAATCGGATTGGAGTGCGGCCAGTAGCGTTGCGCCACCGTCTCGCTGACGATCGCCACAGGGGCCGCGCTGCTGGAATCGCTCGCCGAAAATTCGCGCCCCTGGACCAGCGGAATCCCCATTGCCTGAAAATAGCCCGGGCTGACGTAGTCGAAGTCGGATGTCGGCTCCTGCCCGGGCGCGGGCGGCGCCATTCCCTGCGGCAGGAAGAAAACACGGGTATTGCTCAAAACCCCGGCCGAAGTCACTCCGGGAACGCGTTCGAGGCGTTGGAGCAGGTTGTGATAGAACAGCCGTTGTTCTGTGGTCGAGGCGTAGCGGTAGGGCGGCAATGAAATGCTCATGCGCACCGCGTTTGCCGGATTGAACCCGAGATTCACATTCGACAGGTTGATGAACGTGCGGATGAGAAGGCCCGCCCCGGCGAGAAGGACGAGGGCAAGCGACACTTCACAAACGACCAGCGCGTTGCGCAATCGCCGGCGACTAGGCTCAGCTGTCGTGCTGACTCCGCCTTCTTTGAGCGATTCATTCAGATCGGTCTTTGTGGCCGCCAAGGATGGGGCGAGACCAAAGATCAGCGCGGTGCCGAACGTAACCACGACGCAGAAGACAAGCACGCGCCAGTCGATACTGACGACCCTCGCGTTGGGCACCGAGAACTGGTAGCGGCTCATCGCCAGCGTGAGCAGCCGGTCTGCTGTATAGGCCACGAAGAGTCCGAGCGCGCCGCCGAAAACGGCCAGAACGGCGCTTTCGGTAAGAAGCTGCGTTACCAGCCTTCTGCGCGTTGCCCCAATGGCAATGCGGATGGCTACTTCGCGCTTGCGGCGCGTAGCCCGCGCAAGCAACAGGTTAGCCACATTGGCGCAGGCAATCAGCAGCACGAAGAGAACGGCGCCCAACATGATCAGGAGCGGCGTGCGCATGTGCCGGTAATAAGCAGCGTGCAGCGGCTCGACCTTGATTTCCCACCCGCGGTCCGCGTCCGGATACTCCTTGGCCAGATTCATGGCCAGGGCGTCCATGGCGGCTTGCGCTTGCGGGATCGAAATGCCGGGTTTCAGCCGCGCCTGCGTCTGCAAATCCCGTGTGGTGCTGCGCCCTGCCTCGCTCTTCTCCTCCGGCGTAAGCACGAGCGGAACGAAGACGTCGATATCCTCGTCCCACGTGAAGCGGAACGACGCCGGCATGACACCAATGATGGTGTAACGGCGCTCGTTCAGATCGATGGTCTTGCCGAGAATGGCGGGATCGGAGGCGAAACGTGTTTCCCATAGCCGGTGGCCGATGATGGCCACCTGGTCGCGCCCAGCCTGCGCCTCGTCGGCCGAAAACAAGCGGCCCATCGCAGGCTGGATTCCGAACATGGGCAGAAGTTCAGCGGACGCCTTGATCCCCAGCACGCTCTCGGGGCGGTCGCTCCCTGTGATGTTGAACGGCGACCAGCGGTAATAGGCAACTTCCTGAAATAGGCCGGTGCGCGCGATGTTGACGATGTTTGGCGCCGATACGCCCGTCTGGACGTAGCCTTCGCCACGCTGATTCCGCCACTGGCCCAGCCCGATCAGCTGCTCTGGATGCGGATACGGCAGCGGGCGCAGCAGCACCGCATCAACCAGGCTGAAGATCGCGCTGTTGGCTCCGATTCCAAGCGCCAGCGTGACGACCGCAATCGCCGCAAATCCGGGGCTCTTGCGCAGAACGCGAAGGGCGTAGCGGATGTCCTGGATCAGCCTGTGCAAACGGCACCCCCCCCCGAGGGTTCGCGCTAGTTTAATCCATTTCGCGGTTCCCACGGTGCGCGGGACTTCCAAAAGCGAAGGCGCACATTCCTCTTGATTATTGACAAGAGCTAAGGCACATTACTGTCAGTTATCGAGTGGAAGCCGCGCGCCTTATGCTCGATCGGCGAGCAGTCCATGGCCGCGCGCCCGGGAGAACGATGACCAAACCAGTTGATCTCGTGCAGGGCACCCTGGACATGCTCATCCTGAAAACGGTTGCGCTCGAGCCGGCCCACGGCTGGGCCATCGCCCAGCGCATCCGCCAAATCTCGAACGACGTCCTGCAGGTGCGGCAGGGCGCTCTCTACCCCGCCCTGCACCGGCTGGAGCAGCAGGGCTGGATCAAGGCCGAATGGGGCGAATCGGACAACAACCGGCGCGCGAAATACTATTCACTGACTCGCGCGGGCCGCAAATACCTGCAAAGCGAGCACGCCAACTGGGAGCGGCTTTCGTCCGCCATCGGCCTTGTAATGCATGCAGCGACCAGTGAGTAGCGAATGCGACCAGGGAGACTGAATGGTAGGCCTGAAGTTTTTGTTTTGCGCCTCCCGCAGCGCTTCGTGGGCGCGGCTGGCGAACTGGCGAGGAATGCGGGAGCTTGTATTAAATCCGCTGTAAAGCCTAGGGAGTAAGGAAGAGCGAAATGCGCTGGCCCACTAAATTCAAATTGCGAGTGGGGTCGTTGCTTCGGCGCGAGCGCGCGGATCGCGAACTGGGCGACGAGCTCCGGTTTCACATTGAGCGCGCGATTGCGGCGAACGTCGCGGTCGGCATGCCGCCAGAGGAAGCTCGCCGCGCTGCCCTTCGCGAATTTGGCGGCGTGGATCAAATTCGCGAAGAGTGCGCCGACACGCGGCGCGTGAATTGGATTCAGGATTTCTTCCAGGACGTCCGCTACGGGATGCGCATGCTGCGCAAATCTGCCGGGTTCACCACCGTCGCCGTGCTCACCCTCGCGCTCGGCATCGGCGCCAACACCGCCATCTTCAGCGTGGTTTGCGCCGTGCTTCTGAAGCCCCTCCCGTTTCCGCACCCCAATCAGCTCGTCGCCATATCTGAGACGAATCCGCAGAAGGGAATCCGCGAATCGGGCGTCTCCTACCAGGATTTCCGCGAACTCCGCGACGAGAATCAGGCTTTCAGCACCGTCGGAGGGCTCGCCGGCCACGATTTGACGCTCACCGGCCACGGCGAACCGTTTCAAGTGGACACCTCGGACAGCACGCCGGGCATGCTCGCCGCCATGGAGGTGAAGCCGCTGGCCGGGCGCAAGTTCACGCCCGAAGACGGCAAGCGCGGAGCGGCTCCCGTCGTTATCCTGAGCGAGAATCTCTGGCGTGACCGCTTCGGCGCCGATCCGCGCGCGATCGGCTCCATCGTGAATCTCGACATGCGCGCGTTCACCATCATCGGGATCATGCCCTCGAGGTTTCGTTACCCGTTCTTCTCCGCCGAACAGATCTGGATTCCGCTGCAACAGGATCCGCTATTCGCCTCGTGGATGAGCAATCCGAAGCTGCACTTCATGGGCGTCACCGCGCGGCTCAAGCCCGGCGTTTCCATTCCCAACGCGCAAGCCGAACTGGACGCCATCAGCGCGCACCTGGCCAAGCAGTTCCCCGCCGACGACAAAGATTTCGTGTTCCGCGTGGTCCCTCTGCAGAAGGACCTGGTCGGCGGCAAAGGAAAGGCCCTGCTGGTGCTGCTCGGCTGCGTGGGCCTGGTCCTGTTGATTGCCTGCGCCAACATTGCCAACCTGCTTCTGGCGCGAGCCACGTCGCGCGCCCGCGAAATGGCGGTGCGCACCGCACTGGGCGCCGGACGCTTGCGCATCGTGCGGCAGTTGTTTGCGGAGAGCGCCATCCTGGGCTTGCTGGGGGCCATTGCCGGCATCCTGCTGGCGTGCTGGGGAGTCCACGCGCTCGCGTCCCTCGTGCCGCAAGACTTGACCAGGCTGCACGCCATTCGGGTGGACGCATGGGTGCTGGCGTTCGCGCTGGTGCTTTCCCTGCTTGCCAGCCTGATCTTTGGCCTCGCGCCCGCATTGTTCGCGGCCGATTCGAGCCTGACAGCCAGCCTGAAAGAAAATACCTCGCGCGCCGGCCAGGGCGGCAGCCGCCGGTGGACGCGCAACGCCCTGGCCATCGCCGAAATTGCCCTGGCGACAGTCGTGCTCGTGGCGGCTGGCTTGCTGGGCCGCAGCTTTCTGACGCTAACCTCCGTGAATCCCGGCTTCGATCCGAACCATGTGGTGAAAGCCGAAATCGATCTGCCTCGCTTCCAGTACTCGACACCCGCGCAATGGACGGCCTTTGGCAATGATCTTCTGCGCCGCCTGCAAGCGCAACCCGGGATGAGTGACACTGCCGAGGGAATTCCTCTTCCGCTGGCGAATCCCCAGGGCGTCGATCTCCCGTTCGATATACCGGGCGCGCCGCCTCCGCCGGCGGGCACCAGGCGCACTGCCGATTACGTCGCGGCGAGTCCCCGGTATCTGCGCGTGCTGGAAATTCCGCTGCTGCGTGGCCGCTGGTTCGATACGCAGGACCAGCCGTCTGCCCCGCTTGTTTGCGTGATCAGCGAAGCGTTCGCGCATCGCTATTTCCCCAATGAAAATCCGCTGGGGCGACAATTGAGTTTTTCGTTTCCGCCGAATGCTCCCGTGCCACGCAAAATCGTGGGCATTGTTGGCGACGTTCGCGACGCTTCGCTCGGCCAGCAGCCACCTCCCATGATGTACGTCCCGTTCGCACAGGAGCCCTTCTGGGGGACGGAAGTTGTGATCCGCAGCAATCTCAGCGTAGCCGCGATCGCCAAAGCGATCCGCACGCAAGCCGCGCAGATCGACAAGAATCTGCCCATCACTGCTGTTGAGACCATGAACACCGCGATTGCTGCGACGGTCGTCCAGCCGCGTTTTCGCGCCTCGCTCGTCGGACTCTTCGGCGCTATGGCGCTGCTGCTCGCCGCCGCCGGAATCTTTGGGGTGATCTCCTATTCCGTTTCCCGGCGAACACACGAAATCGGCATTCGCATGGCGCTGGGCGCGAGCGGCGGCAACGTCATGCGCATGATTCTGGGCGAATCGGCAAGAGTAATCCTGATTGGATTGGCCTTGGGCGTGGGGGCCGCGCTCGGACTGACTCGCCTGCTCGCCAACCTTCTGTTTGCCGTGCGCCCCGCCGATCCGCTCACGCTTCTCGGCGTGGGCGCCGTTCTGATCTTTGTCGCTATCGCCGCTGCGTACATTCCCGCCCGCCGCGCGATGCGTGTCGATCCCCTCGTCGCCCTGCGCGAAGAGTGATTCTCGCCAATACACCTCGCGAGCGGCCCTCAACGCAATTTCCCGAACGGGCTCGCATGGCGCGCCACCCCGCGAATTGTTACAATGGCCGATGGCGCGGGCGGCATTTTGGCCTCCTGTGCACGCCATCATCGCAGGTGAAACGAGCGCATGCCTCCTCGCACACTGTATGAAAAAATTTGGGACGCCCACCTCGTCCATGAGGAAGCGGGCCAGCCGTCGCTGATCTATATCGACCGGCACCTGATCCACGAAGGGACTTCCCCGCAGGCGTTTGCGGGCATCAAAGCTGCGGGACGTAAAGTCCGCCGGCCCGAATTGACCTTTGCGGTGATGGATCATTCCGTTTCCACCAAGAATCGCGAGTTGCCCGTCCTCGATCCGGATGCGGCGGGGCAATTCGCCGCTCTGGCGCGCAATTGCCAGGAATATGGCGTCAACCTCTTCGACATGCACAGCCAGAATCAGGGCATCGTGCACATCATCGGGCCGGAGTTGGGAATCACACAGCCGGGATTCACCATCGTTTGCGGCGACAGCCATACCTCGACGCACGGCGCGTTCGGCGCGCTCGCTTTTGGCATCGGCACCAGCGAAATTGAACATGTCCTCGCCACCCAATGCCTGTCGCAATTCAAATCGAAGACAGCCAAGGTTGAAATCAGCGGCAAGCGCCCGAAGGGCGTGACCGCAAAAGACCTGATTCTCGCGGTCATCGGGAAAATCGGCATCGCGGGCGGCAACGGGCACGTTTTCGAATACACCGGTGAAGCAGTGCGCGGGCTTTCCATGGAAGGCCGCATGACCATGTGCAACATGTCGATCGAAGGCGGCGCCCGCGCGGGCATGGTGGCGCCGGACGAGACCACGTTCGCCTACATGGAAGGGCGCGCGTTCGTGCCCCGCGGCAAGGATTTTCAGGTGGCCGTCGATTACTGGAAATCGTTGTGCAGCGATCCGGGGGCAAAGTACGACAAGACGATCGCTCTGCGCGCGGAAGAGCTTGCGCCCATGGTCACATGGGGCACGAATCCCGGCATGGTCACCCAGGTAGATTCGCGCGTCCCGTCGCCCGATTCTTTTCAAGATTCCGTTGACCGCCAGGCCGCAGAGCGCGCGCTCGAATATATGGCGCTGAAGCCGGGCACACCCATCCAGGACATCGCCGTCGATCGCGTGTTCATCGGCTCGTGCACCAATTCGAGGATCGAAGATCTGCGCGCGGCGGCGCAAATCGTTGCCGGCAAGCACATCGCCAAGTCGCTCAAGCAGGCGCTGGTCGTTCCGGGCTCTCGTCGCGTGAAAGCGGCCGCCGAAAAGGAAGGCCTCGACCAGATTTTTCGCGATGCGGGTTTCGAGTGGCGCGACGCCGGCTGCAGCATGTGCATCGGCATGAACGACGACGTTTTGCCGGCCGGCGAGCGTTCAGCTAGTACGTCGAACCGCAATTTCGAAGGGCGCCAGGGCAAAGGCAGCCGCACGCACCTGGTCAGCCCCATGATGGCCGCGGCCGCAGCCATCGAAGGTCATTTCGTGGACATTCGCAAGTGGAATACCGACGGCGCCGACTAGGTTTGTAACGCCGGCACCTTGCCAGCGTTCTTGGTTTGCGAACGAAGCTCGATCGCTACTCTTAAGGAAAGCAGAATATGGAACCATTCAGAAAGCACACAGGGCTGGTGGCGCCGCTGGACCGCGTGAACGTCGATACCGATCAAATGGTGCCCAAGCAATTCCTCAAACTCCTGACGCGTGAGGGCTATGGACGCGTGCTTTTCTACGACTGGCGCTACTTGCCGGGCGAGAAGCCCAATCCCGATTTCGTGCTGAATTATCCGCGCTATAAGGACGCCAGCATCATCCTGGCGCGCGCCAATTTTGGCTGCGGCTCCAGCCGCGAGCATGCGCCCTGGGCCATTCTTGATTACGGCTTCCGCGCAATTCTTGCGCCCAGCTACGCCGACATTTTCTACAACAACTGCTTCAAGAACGGCATCCTGCCGGTCACATTGAACAACGAACAGATGGACGAGCTCTTTGCGCGCACGGAAAAGAATGAAGGCTACAAGCTTACCGTCGACCTCGAACAGCAAATCGTCGCCGATGATCGCGGTTTGCGCTACTCCTTCTCTCTCGATCCCTTCCGCCGCGAATGCCTGCTCAAGGGCCTCGACGACATCGGTCTCACGCTGCAGCACGAGCCGGAAATCGCCGCGTTCGAGAAAAGAGGCGTGCGCGCGCCCCACATGTACCAGCCCGTCGACGTCAAGTTCCACCGCGAAGCGTAGCGCTCGACTCAATCCCCGAGGGCGATTCGCCTTCGACGTTGACGCTCTGGGACGCCCCGCGCTAATTTGGAAACCACCCACGGCCAGAGGAACCCATGGAAAACAGAGAAGTGGCGAGAATTCTGCGCGAGACGGCGCAACTCCTCGAGATTGACGGCGCCATCATTGGGCGCTATCGCAGCTACGAAAAGGCCGCCGAACTCCTCTACAACATCCACGAGCGCATCGAGGACTTGGCCAAGGATGAAAAGAAGCTCCGCGAGCTGCCCGGAATCGGCGAAGGAATGGCCGAGCACATTCACGAAATCCTGGAGACGGGCGATTACTCCCTTCGCCGCAAGCTGCTGAAGAAATATCCGCCCACTTTGCTCGACGTTCTGCAGCTGCAATCGCTCGGGCCCAAGAAAGTGGCGTTCCTGCGCAGCGCATTCCATATCGCCACCGTCGAGGACGTCGAGAAGCTTGCCCGCGAAGAAAAGCTACGCGATCTGCCCGGCTTTGGCGAAAAGAGCGAACAGAACATCCTCAAGGCGTGCGAATTCTTCAAGAAGTCCACGGGCCGGTTCCTGCTCGATCGCGCCACGGACGAAGCCGAAAAGCTCTCTGCCTACATTCGCAACTGCGATACGGTCGAGTCGGTCACTGCGGCCGGTTCCCTGCGCCGCGGCCGCGACACCATTGGCGATGTGGACCTGCTCGTGACCATGAAGCCGGGCCACGATAAGCAAGCGGAAGTCGACAACGTCGCGGACTACATCCAGAAATATCCCGGCATCGATACGCATCTCGCGCGCGGCGAAAACAAAGTCAGCGTGCGGCTCGGCAGCGGCCTGCAGGTGGACGTGCGCCTGCTGAAGAAGGAGAACTTCGGGGCCGCCCTGATGTATTTCACCGGCTCGCGCGAGCACAACATCGTTCTCCGCGGGCGGGCGAACGATATGGGCTGGACTCTGAACGAGTACGCGCTCACCACGCTGAAAGGCGGGCGCACCGTCGCCGGCAAAACCGAAGAGGAAATCTACTCGAAACTGAAGCTCGCTTACATCGAGCCCGAACTCCGCGAAAACACCGGCGAAATCGACGCCGCCGAAAAAGGCGCCCTGCCCAGCCTGCTGCGCCTCGACGACATTCGCGGCGACCTGCAAATGCACACCACCGCATCGGACGGCCGCAACTCAATCGAGGAGATGGGCGAAGCGGCGCGCAAGCTCGGCTACGAATACATCGCGCTCACCGACCATTCGAAAGCCGTCACCGTGGCCAACGGCATGGATGAGAAGCGGACGCTCGCGCAGATCAAGAAGATCCGCGCCTCGCAAAAGCAAGTTGAAGGAATCCGGCTGCTGGCCGGAATCGAAGTCGATATTCTGAAAGACGGCAAGCTCGATCTGGACGATGAAGTTCTCGCCGAACTGGATGTGGTGGTGGCTTCGATTCATTCCTACATGAATTTGACGCGCTCGGAAATGACCGACCGGCTGCTCGCGGCGATCGAGAATCGGTACGTTCAGATCATCGCCCATCCCACCGGACGCCTGATCATGCGCCGCGAACCTTACGAGTACGACATGGAGAAGATTCTCGACGCCGCAAGGCGGAACGGCGTGGTGATGGAATGCAACGCCTATCCCGACCGCCTTGATCTGAATGATGTGCACCTGCGCATGGCCAAGCAGCGCAGCGTGAAAATTGTCATTTCCACCGACTCGCATTCCACCACGCACCTGCCCTTCATGAAATACGGTGTGATCACCGCGCGCCGCGGCTGGCTAGAAAAGAAAGATGTGATCAACACGCTGCCCCTCACCGAAATGCTGTCCGCCCTACGGTCCAAACCTGGGTCCGCAAGCGAGACTGGCGCGCCGGGCAAGCTTGAGACACCGGCCGGTACCCGTGCCGCAAAAGCAGCCAGGAAGTCATGATCCACAGGATGCGGAGTGGCAGGCGGAAGCAGGTAACTAACGGCTGACGTCCTGCGGGTCCCTTTGCGGCTACGCTGGGACACTTCGCTCAGAGAGACACAACAGCTCTGGCCAGCGCGTCTCGCGGGAATCCCGCCTTCCAGCAGCGGCTACTTCTTAGGAGGTTGCGGCTGCACCGGCGGCGGTGCAGGTTTCTGGACCGGCAATTGCGTCTTGGGCTTTGCCGGCGCAGGCGCGGACTTCTGCTGCGTCTGCTCCAGGATGGAGCCTTCCGCCAGCGCTCCGGCGGGCGCACGCTTCAGCGACAGGGCCAGCGAACTCATCATGAAGACGATCGCGCACCACGTCGTCGCGCGCGAGAGGAACGTCGTTGCGCTGCGCGGCCCGAAAGCGGTCTGGCTGCCGGCGCCTCCAAAGGCCCCGGCCAGGTCTGCGGCGCTGCCGCTTTGCAGCATGATGACGACGATCAGCACGAAGCACACCAGAATGTGCAGCGTGACCAGAACGTAACTCACGTGCCAACCCAAATAAACCAAGACGCACGCCGCAGCGATCGCCACTCCCCATTTTCCCCATACTGGCATTTCGAGTCCCTCAATTCCTTTCGTTTCCGAGTTGATCCCGGCTGGCCGCCACGTGCCGAAAAGCAATCGCTCAATAATTCACGATGGCTGCAAACGACTTCGCGTCCAGGCTCGCGCCGCCCACGAGCGCGCCATCAATCTCCACCTGCGCCATCAACCCCTTTATGTTGTCGGGCTTGACGCTGCCGCCGTAGAGGATTCGCACTGCGGAAGCCTGTTCGGACCCAAACCGCGTCGCCGCCAACTCCCGAATGTACAGGTGCGCTTCGGCAGCGATTTCGGGGGTTGCCGTGCGCCAGGTACCAATGGCCGAGACGGGCTCGTATGCGATTTGGATACTCGAGTTCGGTTCGGGGGCCTAGGCGGCCATGCCTCGCTCGAACTGGCGTTTCAACACATTCGTG
>JBJKQB010000307.1:0-3771 GCA_046705825.1 Candidatus Acidiferrales bacterium | reverse complement strand
GAGCAAGCCGAAAAAGACGAGATTGTAGAGGACGCGGTCGCGCACCGCTTCGCGGAAGGTGTTGATGGCGACAACACCGGGCATAGCACTCATCGCGAGAGCACCTCCACAGCATGGGGAGCGGCGGCTTCGCGCCCCACCAGCTTCAGGAAATAATCCTCGAGGGTGGGCCGGACGGGAGTGACGGAAAGAATCCGCGCACCGGCGGCGCGCAAGCGGTCCAGCGCAGCGTACAGTTCCGATTCGGCCACTTCGATGCGATAGCGCGCGCCCATTTGCGCGGCCTGCTGCGCGAGCGCTGCGGGAATGGCGCGGCCATCGGCCATTTCGAAGAAGACTTCCATGGCTTGCACCTGGATGGAAACGATCGTTTCGGGCGCGCCAATGCCCTGCAGCTTGCCGTTGACCAGCACCGCCACGCGGTCGCAGAGCATTTCGGCGTCGGAAAGGATGTGCGTGGAGAAGAAGACGGTGCAGCCCTGCTTTTTCAAGTCGAGGATGATGTCGCGCACCTCGCGGCGGCCGACCGGATCGAGGCCGGACATGGGCTCGTCGAGAAAGACGACTTTGGGGTCGTGAAGGATGGCCTGGGCGATGCCCACGCGCTGCAGCATACCTTTCGAGAATTTGCGCAGCTGGAGATCGGCGGCGGCGGTGAGTCCCACAACCTGCAGGAAACGCGAGACGCGTTCGGTTCGCTGCTGGCGGGAAAAGCGGGAGAAGCGGGCGTAGTAGTCGAGGAGCTCGCGAGCGGTCAGATAATCGTAGAAATAGGGCTGCTCAGGCAGGTAGCCGATTTGGGCGTGCATGGAGACGTCGTCAATCGAGCGGCCTTGAATGCGCGCGGTGCCTTCGGTGGGATAGATCAAGCCCATCAACAGCTTGAGGATGGTGGTTTTTCCCGCGCCGTTGGGACCGAGAAAGCCGAAGATTTCGCCGTTCTCGACCTGCAAAGAAAGGTGGTCGAGGGAACGGCGCAGGCGTTTGCGCCAGAAGCCGACGGGGTAGTCCTTGGTCAGATTCTCGATTTCGATCGCGGGCGTTGCCATGACCCTTCTATTTTATTGAATTCTTCGCCCGCGCAAAACCGGATCGGGGTGGAGCGGTGTTGCACGGAAAAGCACATTGGGGAGGGCAGGGGCACCTTTCGGAAGGCCGAAAGAACATGGGCGAGATGCTGGGATGAAGAGAACAGCAGATCCCTCACCCCCGTTCCCGCAAAACCGGCGGGACCGGGTTCGGGATGACAGTGCCTATGTGGGAACGCGCGAGGACGACGCGAGACTAAGATGACAGCCGGGGAAATGAAGTGAACGGACGTCTTAGAGGAGGAAGGTCTCAGAGGAGGTAGAAGATGTGGAAGGCGGCGAGGGCCAGGGCGGCGCCGAGTGCGGAGCCGACCAGCACGTCGCTGAGGAAGTGCATGCCCAGAATGATGCGCGAGGCGGCGATCAGGACCGCGGCGGTGAGCAGCGAGAGCATCAGTTGGGGATAGAACAGGCCAACGGAAACGGCGACGGCGAAGGCCGTGATCGAGTGTCCGGAGGGAAAGGAATAGCGGTCGGGCGGGAGAACAGAAGACCAGCAATGCGGCTCGATATCGCAGGGACGCTGGCGGTGGCTGGTCTTCTTGATGGCGCGAAAGAGGAAAATCCCGGCCAGGGCGGCGGCGCCGGCCGCAGCGATGGCCTCGAAGCGATGCGCTCCGCCGTAGAAGAAGAGAATGAGGCCGAGGGCGTACCATAGCCAGCCATCGCCGCCGCGCGTCGAGAGAATCATCAGAATGCGAAACCAGCGAGGCGCGCGCCAGCGATGGACGCGACGCATCAAGCGGCGGTCGCCGGACTCAATGTGGTTCCACACGGCTTTGCGCACGGTCATGCGGACTCTCCCAGGGCGGTTTGCGCGGCCTGCAAGACGGATTGCGGAAAAAGGGCCCTGCGGCGAGGCCGGGGCTTCGGTTGAGCGAGCATCTGCGCGGCCCAGCGGCGGCAGAACAAGCGCTCGTCCATACAAGTATAGAGAGTGACGGCCGGAATCAGGAGTGCGAGAGGCGAAAGAGCCAAGGTCCAAGGCTTGTCGCGCATCATTGCGGCGGCGATGAGGAGGACGTCGCGGGTCAGCTTATAAAAGCCGCCGCATTCGCCATGAACGCGGCCCATACCGGCGCGCAGGCCGGCGAAGAATTCGTGTTTGTCGCGGGCGCCGGGAACCTCGGTGCAGGCCGTGCCCACCGACGGCATGGCGTGGGCGTCGCTGCCGCCCAGCGCGATTTTGCGCCACTGCCGGGCCAGGCGCGCGGCGTGCGCGTTGGATGCGTGCGACATGTGGCTGTTGCGCGTTTCGACGGCGGGAAAATATTCGCAGAACCAATCGAAGTCTTCACGCTGGCGCGGGCCCGTCAGGCTGGAGAAAACGTGATTCACGCTGAAAAAGATGCGGCGTTCGGTCAAGTACATCAGCAAGGCGAGCAGGTCGTTGCGGCGCTGCTGCAACTGCTCGTGCTGGCGCTCGTGAAAGTCGTAGACACCGATATGGACTTCCGTGCCGCTGGGCATGCGGCAGGTCAGCTCCTCGCTGAGAAAGAAGCCCGGGCGTGCGCGCAATTTTGCAGCGCCGTCGATCGAATCGTGGTCCGTGAGGGTGAACAAATCCATGCCGCGGCGCGCGAGACGGTCATAGACCTCCTCGGGACCGCTGTAGCTTTCGCGGCAGAAAGAGCGGGCCAGCGGAGTGGTACAGAGTCCGGAGAAGTAGCTGTGGACGTGCATATCGCACTTCACAACAATGAGCGTACGATTGGCGTGTTACGGGTACATGACAGCGGGGCAAACGTTGCGGAAAATCCAGCATTTAACTCTTTCGACAAAGAAATATACATTTAACATTCCGGCCGCGGGAAGCGGCACGCGCAATGCCAGAATCGCCCCGCATGGAACAAATCGAGTTCTGCTTTTTTGATGCCGGCGGCGGCCATCGCGCGGCGGCCACGGCGCTGGAAGCAGTGGCGCGGGCGCAGGGAAGGCCCTGGAACGTCCGGCTGATGAACCTGCAAGAGCTGCTGGATGAGCTGGACATACTCAAGAAGTATGCGGGCATCCGCATTCAGGACTTCTACAATTGGATGTTGCGAAGCGGCTGGACGTTGGGCAGCGAGCAGCTCATGCGGGTGCTGCAGGGAGCCATTCGGGCGTATCACGGGCCCACCGTGCGGATGCTGGAAAGGCACTGGCGGGAGACACAGCCGGATATGGTGGTGTCGTTCGTGCCGCACTTCAACCGCGCGCTGGGGGAAAGTTTTGCCGGCGCATTTGCGGGAAGGCCGTTCGTCACCATTCTGACGGACATTGCGGATTTTCCACCGCACTTCTGGATTGAGCCGGCCAAGGCGGACCAGCGCCAATATCTGATCTGCGGCTCGGAGCGCGCCGTGGCGCAGGCCAAGGCGCTGGGACATGCGGACGAAACGATCTTTCGCGCTTCGGGAATGATTCTGAATCCGAAATTCTACGAGCCGCCGATCGCGGACCGGCTTGGCGAACGCGAACGGCTGGGCCTGCGGCGCGATCTGCCAACCGGGCTGGTGCTGTTCGGCGGGCATGGCTCGGAGGTGATGAGACGGATCGCAGAACCGCTGGAGCGTTCGCCGCTCGAGCTGCAGTTGATCTTCATCTGCGGAAAGAACGAGAAGCTGGCGGCGGAACTGCGCAGCGGAGCGCCGCGCCTGCCGCGGTACGTCGAGGGATTCACGACTCGTGTGAACTACTACAT
>JBJKQB010000306.1:0-3891 GCA_046705825.1 Candidatus Acidiferrales bacterium | reverse complement strand
GGCCTCGAGGATCGCAGGGATGTGCTGCTTCGCCCAGCGGATGGTTAGAGGGCGCCCATTTTCGAGCACCAGAACAACAGGTTTCCCCGCTGCCGCTACGGCCTCAAGTAACTGCTCCTGATTGCCGGGCAGGACAAGACTGGAGCGGTCGAAGCCTTCGCCGGAAATGCCCTGACGCTCGCCCAGTCCCATGATGACTACATCCGCACCTTTGGCCGCTGCAACGGCGGCTGGAATGTCTTTGCCATCGTCGAAAGTGACGGTTGCGCCTGGAACGAGGGCGCGGACACCTTCCAAAATGCTGATTCGCTCACCATTGGTCTCGCGCTCGTAATCCCCATAGCGGGCAACGTCTCCGTTGGGGCCGATGACAGCGATCCGCTTGAGATCTTTCGAAAGCGGCAGCAGGCGATCGTCGTTCTTGAGCAGCGTCATCGATTCCAGCGCCGCATTCATCGAGACCGCCAGATGTTGGGGAGCGCGATGGACCTTCTGATTCAAAGATGGATCGACCAGAGGATGATCGAAGAGCCCGAGCATGAACTTGGCACGAAGCACAGAACGGACCGCCCGGTCTAAGTCTGCCTCCGGCAGAGTGCCGTTGCGCACGCAGTCGATCAGAGCCTTTTGGAAAACGTCATGAGGAAAGTCATAGAACTGCATGTCGACACCGGAGCGGATTGCCGTGCATACGGCGTCTTGGGGAGAGGCGGCGACTCCATGCGCGCCGTAGAGGCGCTCGATCGCTCCCAAATCCGAGAGAACGAATCCTTTGAAACCCCATTCGTTGCGCAACACGTTTTTCAGAAGAAAAGGATCGGCCGTCATGGGAATTCCATCGATTTCGTTGTAGGCCGCCATCACGCTCATCGCGTGCCCTTGGCGAACCGCGGCCTCGAATGGGGGCAGGAATATCGTGCGCAGCTCGCGCTCTCCAACATCCACCGGAGACGTATTCGTGCCGCCCTCCGGATCGCCGTAGGCCGCAAAGTGTTTGGGTTCTGCGATGACAGTATCGGCGGCGTCCAGGCTCTTCCCTTGAGCACCGCGCACGTAGGCAACGCCTAGCTGGCTTGCCAGGTACGGGTCTTCGCCATAGGTTTCCTCCACGCGCCCCCAGCGCGGATCACGGGCAAGGTTCAGAACCGGTGAAAGAATCATGTCCACGCCGGTTGCGCGAGCTTCTGCCGCGATTACGCCACCGGTCTTTCTCAGGAGTTTTTGGTCCCAGGTGGAAGCGAGGCCAATTGGGGCCGGGAAAACGGTTCCCGTGTCAAATCCGTGCAAACCCTCTTCAATGAAAAGGACGGGAATTCCAAGACGATTGTGAGAGATCACCCACTTTTGAATTGCGTTCGACTGCTCCGGCGTAGGGTTCAAATCGTGAACGGCGCCCACTCCGAGATCGCCCCAGAGGGCCTGCGCCTTTTCTGGCAAAAAGACCGCGTCTGCAGTCGCGTGCGTCGAGTTAGAATGTTCGCTCATTAGCGCTTCAGCGCCGGAATACATATCCAGCTGACGGACTTTTTCCTGGATCGTCATCTGGCGCAGCAAATCATCGACGCGTTTCTCGAGGCGCGCGTTTTCCTGCTTGTATACAGCCAGATTGTGCGGAGCGGAGTGGCTCTGAGCCGCGGCACAAAAGCAAATGCCGAAGGAGAGCAGGAATAGGAATCCGACCGCCGCATACCTCACCGGAAAGAGAGCCGATTTCGTTTCACCGCTAGTGCTTGGTTTTTTACTGTACTTAGGCCCGCTCATAGCCGATCGCGTGGAATGGTTTGACACGTCTCTCTCGCCGCTTGGAATGGATCCGCTCGGAACCGAGCCGCTCGTTCATGTCCGAACTCCGACCGAAACCGTTTATGTTTGCGGGGGTTTTCCGTTTCTCGCCCCCTGCGGAACGGCGCTACCTGTCGAAAACTGTCGCTGCACTTGTAACAGAGTTTTGTCACGGCGTCATGGGGATACCGGGTGCGCGGCCGTGGCGCTGCTAGCCGAAGCGGCGGGCGCAGGAGGGGCGACGGCATCGGTGAGCGACATGATTTTCAGGGCCGAGCGCAGTGGGGCGAGCAAGGCAGAGGTGTGTAACTCGATTACGCGAGATTCGCCCGGGAGGAGATTGATAAAGTTGTCGGAATAGGTGACGCTCAAATCGCCGGCGGACACATAGACGTCGCGCGCCAGGACGTTCGAAGAGAGGCGCAACCGGTAGGAGTTGCCCGACTGCGAGAGTTCGCTGGAGATTCGCGGCGAAGGCAAATCGAGCTTCTTGGGTGGAGCAAAGAAGAGCAGGTTGCGGGAAACAGTCTGGTTGTCTACGCGGAGTTCGGTCGAGATGAAGGTTTTGTCGGGGTCGTATCCTTTGAGCCCCAGCAACTCTTCCATGGGCCAGTCAACGTAGATTTGGCTGGAGAGCGCGGGAATCTGAACGGCTTGGTTCTTTTCGCGCAGCACCGTGCCATCAAAGGTCATCAGGCGAACGTTGATAGTTCCTGCGGTCGATGAGGTCTTGTCGGAGACGATGTACACGGCAACGCCGCCCTTTTCCTCATGCGGAGAAACCAGCAAGGGGCTGTAAAACCGCCGGGCATAATATTGGAGCGCCTTCCAGCGGCCGAAGTAATCGATGCTGGACCATGAGATCACCGGCCAGCAATCGTTCAGCTGCCAGAACAGAGAACCCATCGTCCGCGGGCGATCGCGGCGCAGATGCTCGGCCCCGATTTTGACGGCATCGGCCTGCATCACTTGGCTCAAGTAGACGAAGGAGGCGAAATCTTTCGGCGGCGGGAACTTTCGGAGGATGTAGCCGCGAATGATTTCGTTTCCGCGGCCGCTGCCGTCACGATTGTGGTCGTTCATGACGGTCGAGTTGTAGGAGCGGTCTTGCGGAAGCGTGAAAGCGTCGATCGTTTGCAGGTCCGGGAAAGCCATCATGCCGAATTCGCTTTGAAAGCGCGGATTGATCTTCTCATATTCCGTGGCGGGCGCATTTCCATGCCACACGTCCCATTCGTGGACGTCGCCGGATTTCGGGCTGTTGGGCGGCCACTCGTAGGCGGCGCTTGGAGAGCTGGGCCAGTAGGGCGTCTGAGGGTCGAGCCGGGCGATGATTTTCGGAATGATGCCGCCGAAGAAGGCGAGATACTCGAGTTCAATGCGGCTGCGGGTCTCCTCGGACTCGCCATTGCCGCGGGAGTTGTTGCTGAAGGTGGTGGCCAGCCATTCGAGTTCGTTGTTGCCAATCCAGATGACGATGCTCGGATGGTTGCGCAGGCGCCTGACCTCATATTCCACTTCGCGAGCGGCATTGTGACGGATGGAATAGGGGATCAAGTTGGCGAACATGAAGTCGTGCCAGATCATGATGCCCATCTGGTCGCAGAGATCGTAAAACTCCGGAGTTTCGTAATAGCCGCCGCCCCACAGGCGGATCATGTTCATGTTGGCGTCGCGAACGGATTGGAGCATCTGACGAATCCGCGCATCGGTGACGCGGCTGGGAAAACTGTCCATCGGAACCACCGCGGCCCCCTTGGCGAACACCGGGATGCCGTTCATGACGAATTCGAAGCTGCGGCCCCATTTATCGGGTTTGCGCAAAAGGATGACGGAGCGCAGGCCCGTTTCGACGGATTTTTCGTCTTCTAGCTGGTTTTTGACGAGAACCTGGGCCTGGAAACGATATAGGGTGTGCGGGCCATAGCCGGCGGGATACCACAGGCTGGGTTTGGCGATGTTGATGGGGATGGCGACGGGATTGACGCCCGGCTGCAACACGACGTTGCGCGAGAATTTTGTCTCCTGGCCATTGAGCGAGTAGCTCACTTCGACCGTGGCCGAAGCGCTCACGGATGAGGTGATTCCGACGTCGGCCGAAAGATCGGC
>JBJKQB010000305.1:0-6180 GCA_046705825.1 Candidatus Acidiferrales bacterium | reverse complement strand
TTTTCCAGGCCCGCTCGAAGCGCGCGCCCAGCTGCGGCAGGCGAGCCAATCGCGCGTTGTTGGTTTCAATATCAGCCTGGGCCTGCTCGGCTGCCTCGGCGGCAGGTTGCGCGTTCGCCGAGAATTTCGGCAGCTTGTAGCGGTACACGTTCCAAGCCAGCCCCACTCTCTGCATGATCCAGATGGCGTACCAGTTCAGGTCCAGCTCGTACCACTTGAGCCCGTGCCGCGAAGAGGATGGGTGGGCGTGATGATTATTGTGCCAGCCCTCGCCCCATGTGACGAGCGCAACCCACCAGCTGTTCGTCGAGTCGTCGCGCGTCCGGAAGCGTCGCGAGCCCCAGGAATGTGTCGCCGAATTGACGGCCCAGGTGGAATGCAGCCCAATTACGGTGCGCAGGCAAATGCCCCACAGAAACATGGAGAGGCCGCCAAACGCCAGCAGAATCGCACCCAGAACGATCAGCGGAACATAGTTGTACTTGGTGATCCAGACATGGAAGCGATCTTTAGCCAGGTCGGGAACGTAACGTGCCAGCGTGGAAGCGTCGTGGTGCATCGACTTGCCCACCAGGATCCAGCCGGCGTGCGCCCACCATTTGCCGTCACGCGGTGAATGCGGATCGCCTTCCTGATCGGAAAAACGGTGATGGATCCGATGCGTGGCCACCCAGAAAATCGGTCCACCTTCAAGCGCAAGGGTGGCGAAAACGGTGAGTACGTATTCGACCCATTTGGGAGTTTTGTACCCTCGGTGGGTCAGCAGGCGGTGATAGCAAATGCCGATCCCCAGGCTGGTCGAGAGCCACCAGAGAAACAACGCCACGAACAGCGCTTTCCAGGTGAAGAAGAACAAGGCAGCCACGGCGCCAATATGGAACAGGACCATCGCGGTTGCCGTCGTCCAGTTGATTTTGTCATCGGGAGTGGCCATTGTCTCCTTGGCCAACTCATCCAAATTCGCCAAATGCATTCAGTTTCGCCCTTGCCTTTCCCTTCGTTCGTTTGTTTGTCTTTGAGAGTGCTCAGTTTCAGTTTAACAGAGCTTCCCGGAAAAGCCCGGAATAGTTGTACAGAAAGTGCCTGCTGTTTCGGCGTTGTGACCTTCATCACACGCGACCGGGCCACTCGGGAACGTTCGAGGACTGCCTGTTGCTTGAATGGAACTACCGCGCCGCCCTGTGCTTTACTCTGCCAAACGTCCACACGATAATCATGCGCGTTGCGAGGCGCCATCACGCCGGACTTCTTCCCAGCCGGCCGCAAGATTCTGAAGTGGGCGGGCGTTTTCGTTCGCCTCGCAGCGTGAACCACAGGCCGCGCGGTTCAGTTCGCGTAGATCGGGAGTGACGAAGCCATGAGACGCTCTGATTTGGTCAGGAATTCGGGAAAAGGGAAGGCGCCGCGAACCTCGCAAATCGTCTTCGGCGAGCGCCAGCACCTGCTGCGCGTGCTCGACTCGCTGGAGCACAGCGCCCTACCCGCGGCGCGCCTGGAGCAGGAACGCCGGATCATCGAGCAACTGATCCATTCGCGCACTCAGGAGCTGAATCACATCAATTCCGGGTGGGACGAGAAAGTGGGCACGGTCCTGAGCGCAGAAGTTCGGCCCGACCTGCTGGATCAGCTTTCGCGCGAGGCGCCCAAGGAAGACTACTATCTGCTGCGCTTGATCAGCGAACATCCCAAGGTGCCCTCGAAGACGCTGAGCCGCCTTTCGCATCATCCCTATTCCGCGATTCGCGAGAATATCGCGCGCCACCCGAACAGCGATGCGCCCACGCTGCAACGCCTGAGCCGCGACCGCACGCAACCGCTCTGGTATCTGGTCGCCTTCAATCCCAATGCGCCGGCTCCGCTGCGCAAGAAGCTGCAGGAACGCATGCGCCGGCTCGGCGAGCGTTCCGCCACTCAATAATTCCCTATCGGCGCGGGATTCGAGTCCCCGCTCAATTCGCGAACCTTCCCCCGGTTTGAGTCTCCGTCTGAGTGTGTGCGCTTTCTGCCCTCTGCGATTGAGCTGAGCCTTGCTGAACGGCGAGCAACATCGAAAGTTGCGTCACACGGGTGTCTCGGGGTAAAAGACAAATTGGCTCTTTACGGCTATAATTCCACATATATATTGGCACCCAGGAGTGAGCCAATGTTGCCGCTTCATCTGCAGCCCGAAAGCCACGTTCCGCTGTACGTGCAGTTGCGCGATCAGCTGCGCGCTCTGGTGCATTCGGGAGAACTCCGCTCGGGCGACCGCATTCCGGCCAGCCGCGAATTGGCCGTGCAGCTTGGGGTTCATCGCACCACGGTGGCGAACGCCTACGCCGAGCTCGAGTCCGAGGGCCTGATTCAAGGCCACGTCGGCCGCGGCACGTTCATTTCCGGCTCTCCTCTGAAGCAGTTCACGCCGTTGCCACGCGCGAATGGCAATGGCCACAGCCATGGCAACGGCAACGGAAGCAGCCCTCTCCGCTGGGAGGCTCTTTTTGCCGACGAGCGCGGCGATGAAGGGCTGAGCCGCCTGATGCCGCCGGTGCCCCCGGGAACCATTTCCTTCACCAAGGCCAGCCCGTCGAACGCGGAGTTTCCGGTCGAAGATTTCCGCCGCTGCTGTAACGCCGTGCTGCGCGGCAGCGGGCGGCAAGTCCTGGAGATCGGCTCAACCGACGGCTACGAGGCGTTGCGGCGCGCCTTGCTCGACATGTTGCTGGCCGAGGGTTTGAACGTGCGCAACGAGCAACTGCTGATCACCAACGGCTGCCAGCAGTCGATCGACCTGATTTGCAAGGCCTTTCTCCGCCCGGGCGATGCGGTGGCGCTCGAAAACCCCGCTTACCCGGGGGCCATTGCGATTTTCGGCGGGGCGCGCGTGCGCACGCTGGCGGTGAACGTGGAAGCGGATGCGTCGCACAACGGCCACGCCGGCCTCGATCTGGACGCGCTGGAAACCGTGCTGCTGCAGAACCGCGTGAAGCTGATTTTCCTCACGCCCGATTTTCACAATCCCACCGGCACAACTCTTCCGGCTGCGCAGCGGCGGCGCTTGCTGGAGATCGCCGGGCGCTACCAGGTGCCCATCGTCGAAGACACGATCTACATGCGCCTGCGCTTCGTGGGCACAGCGCAGCCTTCCTTAAAAGCGCTGGACCGTTCGGGGGAAGTGATTCAGATCGACAGTTTCTCGAAAATTGCTTTTCCGGGGCTGCGTGTGGGCTGGTGCATCGGTCCGGAAAGCGTCATCGAGCGCCTGCGTCTTTTGAAGCAATCCACCGACTTGCACACGGACCAGCTCGCGCAAGCGGTCATGGCGGAATTTCTCAAGCGCGGTTACCTCGCGCGCTACGCCGTCAAAATGAAGAAGATCTATCGCGGGAAACTTGAAGCGATGCTCGAAGGGCTCGAAAAATATATGCCGGAAGGCACTTCCTGGACGCGGCCGGAGGGCGGCGGCTCGGTCTGGCTGACGTTGCCCACGGGTTTCGATGCGGCTGAGCTGCTCATTCACCTGCGCGAGCGCGGAGTCATGTTCGTCCCGGGCCGCTATTTCTATTTTCAGCATCCGCAGCCGAATACTCTGCGTCTCAGTTTCCTGGCGCTCGATCGCAAGGAAATCCTGCGCGGCGTGCAGTTACTGGGCGACTCGCTGAAAACGGAATTTCGCAAGCGGCAGCGTGGCGCGCGCGACGAATTTCCCGCCCGAGTTGCACTTATCTGAGGTGGAGGTTTAAAGAGGCCGCCGCAGTGCTTATATTGCGAAGCCGCTTGAACGGGTTTGGCGGAGTCGTTGATGCGTTTGGCGGTGACGCGCAACGGGTATTTTGTTTTGCAGCCTTCCGCTGCGCTTCGATCTTTGGCTTGCGAGCCGGCATGGACGGCGATCGCTCGTGGGCCGGAACGCCATAAGGCATGCGGCTCCGCAAGGCTGCTGGGTCCAGGTTCTGTTTTCGGTTTTGCAGTGCAGCGGATTTGATTGCAAGGGAGCCTTTGATTTGCCAGATCGCTGGACGCAATTCGGAGCGCCGCGGGAGGCTGCAAAACAGGATGTTCTTCATCCCGCTCATCGCGCTTTGGTGGGAAGACTTGTGAGGAAAAACAGTCGAACACGATGAAGCTCGAACCAAACCCGGCGAATACCTGCTTCGGCTGCGGCGGCGCCAACCCGCGCGGAATGAAGCTCGCCTTCGAACAGGACGATGCGGCGCGCTGCATCCGCGGCCGCTTTTGTCTCGGCGACGAGTACTCGGGCGGCCCCGGCTTCCTGCACGGCGGAATTATCGCTGTGCTGCTCGACGAAGCGATGGGCAAGGTGAACCGTTTTCGCTCGGTACGCGCCGTCACCGCGGAGCTGAAGATCGAATACTTGCGGCCGGTTCCGGTGGGCCAGGAGATTGTGGTAGAGGCGCGGGAAGTCGAAGCCAACGGGCGAAACCTGTTTCACCAAGGCGAGATTCGCAACGCACAAGGCCTTCTGCTGGCGCGCGGCAGCGGGCGCTTCGTCGATATTAACGCGGCCCGATAAGGCCGGGCGGGTTCGCGCGAAGAGAATTGCAGGAATAGGCGAGATCGGCAAATTCAACGAGGGGGCAAGCAATGACGGACGTAACGAACAATGGAAGCAAGAACGATCTTTGGCGCGTGAAAGTCGGCCTGGCCGAAATGCTGAAGGGCGGCGTCATCATGGACGTCACCACGGCCGAACAGGCCAAAATCGCCGAAGAGGCCGGCGCGTGCGCGGTGATGGCTCTCGAACGCGTTCCCGCCGACATCCGCAAGGAAGGCGGCGTGGCGCGCATGGCTTCTCCGCGCATCATTCGCGAAATCATGGAGGCAGTGTCCATCCCGGTGATGGCCAAGTGCCGCATCGGGCATTTTGCCGAGGCCAAGGTGCTGGAAGCGCTGGAGGTCGATTACATCGACGAGAGCGAAGTGCTCACGCCCGCGGACGAAGAGCACCATGTGTGGAAGCATGCCTTCAAAGTGCCGTTCGTGTGCGGCGCGCGCAATCTGGGCGAAGCCCTGCGGCGCATCGCCGAAGGCGCGGCCATGATTCGCACCAAGGGCGAAGCGGGTTCCGGCAACATCGTGGAGGCCGTCCGGCACATGCGCGCCATCGTCGGACAGATGAAGAAGGTCACCACACTTGGCGAGGAAGAGCTGGTGCACCAAGCGAAAGAACTCGGGGCGCCGCTCGATCTGGTCACCTGGGTGGCGAAGAACGGCAAGCTGCCAGTGCCGAATTTTTCGGCGGGTGGAATCGCGACGCCGGCTGACGCGGCGCTGGTCATGGAACTGGGCGCGGAGGCCGTATTCGTGGGCTCCGGCATCTTCAAGTCCAGCGATCCGGCCCAGCGCGCGCGCGCCATCGTGAAGGCCACGACGCACTACAAGGATGCGAAGATCGTCCTCGAAGCGAGCGAAGAACTGGGTGAGGCCATGAAGGGTCTCGACGTCCGTCAGCTCGACGAAAAAGATCTTCTGCAGACGCGGGGTTGGTAACCGGTCTTTGCGGGAATGCTGGCGGTTTGAGTGAGTTTGAACCGTGCCGGTGAAATTTTGCCGCAGCGCCAAGCCCGACGAGTCTTTTGTCTTGCAGCCTCCCGGAGCGCGTTGAATTCAGTTCAGCGAGCTGGCATGGCGCGATTGCCTTGCAAATTCGGTCCGCTGAAAAGAAAAAGAACCGCCGGCGAGTGTTGCAGCGCTCTGTAGACTGGTTTGCCGGCCCCAGCGATCGCCTCCGATGCTTCTCGCCGGTTCGCGAGCCTTGAATCGAAGCGCAGATGGAGGCTGCAAACCAAAATCGGTTAAATGCGGTTACCGAATCATGACCAAGATAGGAATCATGGCCATCCAGGGCGACTACGAGGCGCACGCGAAGGTGCTTGACCGCCTCTGCGTCGCACACACCTACGTGCGGCTGCCCGATGACCTCGCGGACGTCTCCGGCGTCATTCTTCCTGGGGGCGAGAGCACCACTCATCTGAAAGTGATGAGGGAAGAGGGACTCTTCGCCGCCCTCAAAAAATTTGCCGCTAACGGCGGCGCCTTTTTCGGTACATGCGCCGGAGCGATTCTTCTGGCCCGCGACGTCCACGGGCCGGCGCAGGAATCGCTTGGCCTGCTCGACATTTCGATTCTGCGCAACGGTTACGGCCGCCAGCTCGCCAGCGAAGTTCATTCCGGCCCGAG
>JBJKQB010000304.1:0-12898 GCA_046705825.1 Candidatus Acidiferrales bacterium | reverse complement strand
GGCCAGCAAGGGCGTGAAAGTGCCGGACAAGCTCCCCAAGATGCTCGACGGAAATCGCGGCTTCGAAGTGACCGATCCTGACGGCCACACCATCGAATTCGTCCAGCTCATGCCCGGCTCGCTGCACAGCAAAGATTTTGGCAAGAATCTCTCCCCCAAACGCATCTCGGAACACATCATCCACGTGGGTTTCACAGTGCGCGACCGCGCCGCCGCCGACAAGTTCTATAAAGATATTCTCGGCTTCCACGAATTCTGGCAGGGCGGGATGAAGGACAACGAAGTCAACTGGGTCGACATGCGCGTGCCGAACGGCAAGGACTGGCTCGAGTACATGCTGGGTGTGGGCGAGCACCCGACGGACCGGACCCTGGGGATCGTGAACCACGTGGCGCTGGGCGTGCCGGACGTCAACGCGGCGTACAAAATCCTGCTCAAACGCGATCCGAACCTGAAAGATAAGCCGCAGATTGGCCGCGACGGCAAATGGCAGCTCAACCTGTACGATCCGGATCAGACGCGCGTCGAACTGATGGAGCCCAAACCGGTGCGCAAGCCCTGCTGCTCGCCCATGACGCAGTAGAGCCGTTGGTGTGCACCGCGGTCTTTAGCGCGGCATGGTTTTCATCAGCTTCCGCGGCGCCATCGCGATTCACCTCGAAAGGAGATGGGCATGACCCCGAGCCGTTTGTCCCGCCGCGATTTCATGAAGAATGGTGCTGCCGCCGCCGGCGCTTATGCGGTGGCGCAGACGATTCCTCTGCAGCCGGAGGGCCCGGCGTGGGCCCGCTCGGCGGGACGCCAGGTCGCGCCGAGCGACCGCGTGCGTTTCGGCATTGTTGGTGTGGGAATGCAAGGCTCGGGCCTGCTGGCCAATTCCATCCAGCTGCCCGGCGTGGATTGCGTGGCCGCCTGCGACCTGTACGACGCGCGCCACACGCTGGCGCAGGAAATCGCCGGCCCAAACGTTCCCACCACGCGGCGCTACCACGATTTGCTCGAAAACAAAGACATTGATTGCCTCATCGTGGCTGTTCCAGACCACTGGCACAAGCAAATCGTGGTGGATGCGGTCAGCGCGGGAAAAGACGTGTACTGCGAAAAGCCGATGTCGCATTCTCCCGCCGACGGTGTGGCCATGGTCCAAGCGACGCAGAAGTCCGGGCGCATCGTGCAGGTCGGGTCGCAACGCGTCAGCGGGATCATCGCCGCGAAGGCTAAGGAGCTTCTGGCGCAAGGCATCGTCGGAGACCTCACGCTGATTCAAGCCTGGAATGGCCGCAACTCGCCTTGCGGTGCGTGGGAATATCCGCTTCCGCCAGGCATCTCGACCGCGAATCTCGATTGGGATACATGGCAGGGCACCGCCCCGCATCGCCCGTTCGATGCGAAGTACTTCGCGCGCTGGCGCTGCTGGCGGGAATACGGCACGGGCGTGGCCGGCGATTTGATGGTGCACATCGTCAGCGGCATGCTGGCCATGCTGGGGACGAAAGAGGCGCCCGAGCATTGCACGGCGATGGGCGGGATTCTCCGCTGGAAGGACGGCCGGGACATGCCGGACGTGCACGCGTCGATGTTCCGGTACAAGCTGCTGGGCGAGGTCCCGGTCTACTTGCAACTGAATCTCGGAACGGAGTTCCCCGAGATGTACCAATTCATGGGCTCGAAGGGCATTCTTGAAGTGAACAGCACCAGCATTACCTACATGCCGCAATCCGGCGAGGACGATTCGCCGTGCTACTACGCCGCGAGCTTCCCGAAGGCGATGCACGACGCGTACGTCAGGGAGTGGGAGGTCGAGCACGACACGCTCGGTAAGGAAAAAGTAGTCGAAGCAGTCCGCTACACTGGCCCATCCTGGGACGACACCAGGCCCCATCTCTGGAACTTCTTCCAGGCAGTGAAGAGCCGCCAACCTGTGGTTGAAGATGTCGTGTTCGGACATCATGCGGCGCTGGCCTGCCACATGGCGAATGAATCGTACTTCGTAGGACATGGTGTCAGCTGGGATCCCGCTGCACATAAGATCAAAAGCTGAACCGCGGATTGCACCAAGATGGTGCAGCGGAAATGCAGTGCCCAAAACACAGAAAAGTGTATCGATAAATTTTTGCGCTTTCGTTGATGGCAAACGACTTAAGCATAAAAATATCCCGATACGTGTATCGGGAAATGACGAGTGAAGCCTGGGCCGAATTCAGATGGGGCGGCGCGAAAGTTTTGGTGATTCTGGTGGACTTAGCGGCGCCAGGATAGCCCAGCGGGTCGGGTCGCTCGCGAATTGTATCGAGTAAGCGCGCGGAGTGAGCCAAGCTGTTCCGCGTAGGGACGACGGAGCGCGCCGTTTTCCTTGACCGCGGTGCTAGAATTTTTGGCAGTGACTACGTCCGAGCTGGCACGTCCGCAGCGGCCCTCGGCGGTCAACCTCCGAGTCAGTGTCGGTTCCGTCTGTCTCAAAAACCCAGTAATCGCAGCAAGCGGCACATTCGGCTATGGGGTGGAATTTGCGCAGGTCGTCGACCTGAATAAGCTGGGCGGCGTGGTGGTCAAGGGTTTGTCGATCGAGCCGATGGCTGGAGCGGCCGCACCGCGGATGTGCGAGACACCCAGCGGCATGTTGAACGCCATCGGCCTCCAAAACATCGGAGTCAGGGCATTTGTTGCCGAAAAGCTACCCCAGCTGAGGCAGTACCACACAGCCATCATGGCGAATGTCTTCGGCCGCACGGCTTCCGAGTACGTCGAGGTAATTCGTGTCTTAGAGGAGACAGAAGGGCTCGCCGCGTACGAGCTGAACATCTCTTGTCCGAACGTCGAGAAGGGAGGAGCTGAATATAGTACCGATCCGAACTTGACCGCAGAGGTGGTTCGAGCCGCCCGGCGTGCGACAAAACGCCCCTTGTGGGTCAAGCTATCCCCGGTTGTTGGAACCATTGGACTTATCGCGAAGGTCGCCGAAAGCGAAGGGGCCGACGCTCTCGTCATAGCAAACACCTACCCGGCAATGTGTCTGGACGTACACAATCGAAGGTCACGTCTCGGTAGTACGACAGGCGGGTTGTCGGGACCAGCGATCAAACCTATAACGGTCAGGCTGGTTTACGAAGCCAGTCGGGTGACAAAGATCCCGATTGTAGGACTTGGCGGTATCGAAAGTCCTGCCGACGTAGCTGAATACTTGCTCGTAGGTGCTTCCGCCGTAGAAGTAGGCACCGCGCATTTTGCGGACCCGCGAGCCTCGGAGAAGCTGGCCACGGGCCTGGAAACGTGGTGCCAAGACCACAATCTATTTGATATCAGCGACTTACGGGGCAAATTGCGTGCTGAAAGTGCTGGTCAGAATAGCCCCAAAGGCTTATAATCTGCTGATTCAAATAAAGATAGGTGAACATGAGAGCTAAGGCCTTCGTTGTCCTTGAGTCGGTGTTCTTAGGTGTGGCTCTGCTGGTGCTGACTCCGTCGGTGAATCCCAACACGACAGTCAGCCCGGCTGTGTCGCATCCATCTGCAACGTCTCTGCAGAACAACAGCCTTCTACCCTCAGTCGCTGAGCTTTCCCGCAGCACGAAACTGAAGCCGCTGGCGATCTGGGAATGCACCAGCAGCTGGTATGGCGAGGATTTTGACGGTCAGCCGACCGCAACCGGCGAGCCCTACGATATGTACGGGGCCACAGCCGCTCACCCCACGCTGCCACTGGGTTCGCTGGTTCTGGTGACGAACACGAGGAATCACCGGAGCGAAGTGGTCCGGATCAACGATCGCGGGCCCTACGTGGAGGGCCGCGAATTGGACGTTTCCTACGAAGTAGCGCGGAACCTTGGGTTCGACCAGCGGGGAGTGGCCAAGGTCCGCTTGGAACTCCTGGAGGTGCCTTCACGGCCCAGCCCGGTACACGGCGAATAATCGTCGCGCTGGATTACGACCGCCTGCGCCCCGCACTTGCGCTTGCTCGCAAGTTGCGGGGCGCGGCGGCATTTTTGAAGGTAGGCAGCCAGCTTTATACGGCCGAAGGTCCGCACGCCATCGATCGACTGGCAGGCTTCGGCTATGAAATCTTCCTCGACCTGAAATTCCACGACATTCCCAATACGGTGGCGGGCGCTGTCGCCGCCGCCGCCGATTTGCGCGATGTGGCCATGTTGACGCTGCACGCGTCCGGCGGTGTGGCAATGATGCGGGCTGCGCGTGAGGCGCTGGCAGGACGCAAGACGCGCCCGATGCTCCTGGGGGTGACTGTGCTGACGAGCCTGGATGCAGCCGCCTTGCAGCAGGTCGGGGTCCGGGAGACGCCTGGATCGCAAGCGCTTGCGCTGGCGCAACTGGCCAAGCAGGCCGGGCTGGATGGGGTGGTCGCATCGGCGCATGAAGCACAGGAGATACGGCGCGCCTGCGGGCCGAAGTTTCTGATCGTGGTTCCCGGCGTGCGTCCTGCGGCGGCGTCGGCCAACGACCAATCGCGCATCGCCACACCCGTGGAGGCCATTCGCGCCGGAGCGGATTACCTGGTGATTGGGCGGCCGATTACGGCGGCGCCCGATCCGCGCGTGGCGGCGCTCTCCATCGTGAGCGAAATCAAGAACTCCCGTTAGACACGCAGGGAATGGAGTGGCGCGTGTCTTTGGCTCAGCCGAGCAGGGGGATGCGTCGGCCCTGAGCCAGTGACCTGCTCCCCTCAATTCGCAGAAAGCTGAGTATGATTTCACATTGCGGAAAGGGGGGAAAAAACGGCTGGGGCTCGTAGCTCGGAAGGCGGCGATCGGGCAGATGCGAGAAGAATATACCTTCAGCGAACAGCGGGCGTGCGGGCTGCTGGATGGGCTCCCGCTCCCGAGGTTACCTCAATGCGAATCGGACGTGCCCGAATCGGTCCTTTTACCACTAATGCGCCTGCGGCCGCCTTCTTAAGGACGTTCATCGGAAACGGAAGTTCGTATTGAGCTTTCACGACGTACTGTCCGGGAGCATCAAACACAAACCCCCAACTACGACTTTTATCACAAGAGACTCGGACAGTTCTTTCCACGTGGGCTCCGGGTGCTAGGATCACGAAATCACCACGAGACAAGACGACTTGAGGAATATGTCCGCACCAACTGAGCTTCACTCCTGACGGGCCCGTAATTTGCAGTAATACGGTGTCATCCAGATAGAAACGCCGGTTTGCGAGTACGTTATTCTTCCCGACATTGTTTAATCGAAATCTCAGATAGATTGGCGTACCCAATGCAACCTCTCCGCGAATTGCAGTTACCTCAAAGGTTAGGGGAGTATTGGCCCGCTGCACCGTGGCTATCGCACGCGGGGGCGCAAGGATGCAGACGATCATTAGAACGCATGTCGCAATTGAAACGCGGTTCCTAACCCCATAGGCGGCCCGCACGGTCTCACGATGATAGGCGGTCCCAGCACCTGAATCATAAAGCCACAGTTGACCTCCGCCTGGCGCGCCAAGTCTTCCTGCCCCAAAGCCGGACCAAGCGAAATAGATTCCCGCGATTGCAGCTATTCGGAGAAACAAGCCGTTTGCCATTGGATCTTTCCGGTTCTTCTGCGTCATTCTTGCGCGTGCCGCGTATTTTTGGCAACTCTCATTGTACAGTTCGAGCGCGAGTGGACGTGTAGTTGGCTACTCGTACATTCGGTCTGGCCGAAAAGGAATTCTCCTGGTACGCGGTTACTCGGGAGTTTGGACGCAGCCAAGCGTTTCAGATTGAATCTCACACAAGCTGTTCAAGTACGCGATGAGCACACGCCTTCGAACCCAATTCGTGTCTTGGGAGGAATCGCCTCTCGTTGAGGAAGGATACGTCTTGATATTTCTTGGCAGTTTCACTTGAGCCGTGTTGATTCTGACGCCGTAATCACATCGCTCGGACACCTCTTTGCCATCAAACACACACTCATACTTAACGTCCAAAGCGCTGTAGCCGCCATACATGACCAAGTAAAGAATTGCAACTGAACCGTAGCTGAGGCCGGGGGCACGACCCTGTTGATTTGGAACGGCACCATTCTTCGAGCGGCGAAGGAACACAACCAGTTCTTGACCGAGACCATACCCTTCAAACGGCCCGAAAAAGATCGTGGAGCCCTTGGTGCCATTCTTGAACGGCTGGAGAACCTCGGCTTTATAGACCGCTGTCTTGTAATGTTCCGTATCCCCGGACAGAATGCGGACCACTGCGACCAAATCAGCCTGTTCGAACAGCGCTTCCATCGTAATTGGAGAAGGATCAGTGACGGTTGCTTTCACTTGGCCTTGAGCTTTTACTACAGACGCTACAGGGAACGCACACATCATCAGCATGCAAAGGAGTCCTCGCGTCATAGAGGAGATTCTGCTCCAAAAAATTGCGCCGTTTCAAGCCCAAGAGCGACTCGCTTGACCGAGAGGCGCTGCGCGCACGCCTCGGCAAAGTGACCGATGTAGAGCGTCGCCGCTTCGCCCAAGCCGCTCAAAAGCTGCGCTCATCAAACGCACACGGCAGCGAGTCGGGCTGGAATCTGTTTTCCATCCAATTGGAAGAATGCCAAGCCGAATGGCGAAGGCGGTATTTCGCGTAAGCCGCGGAGCTAACCGGCCAAATCCTCCGGGACACTCGGTCAGAGGGTTTCTTGCTTCCGACGCAGGCGGATGGCCGGGAAGAGTTGAGGTACACAGGCATCCCGATTGCCTGCTACTGCCATCTTTTAGTAGTCTTTACGACTGCCCGTTTGCCGCCAAGCGCTGACGTGGTGTGAGCCTGAGAAGGCAGTGACGAGTGACCATTGACAATTGAAAAGAACAAGCTGTGGCGGGGCTTCGCAGCCCTGGCCGAAGCCGCGCGCCCGCGAGGGGGTCGCGCGAGCCTGAGGCTGCGCGGTTTTCCGGGATTGTCGTGGGGCGTGCTGGGAGTGGTGGTCGCCGGGCTGTGCCTTTTCCCTTCCTGCAACGACATCATCAACTATCCCGTGCCGCAAATTCAGGCGCTGACTCCGTCGAGCGTGGAGGCGGGCAGCACGGAATTCACGCTGAAAGTGACGGGATTCAAACTGACGCCTGCTTCTTCGGTGCTGTGGAACGGTTCACCAATCATCAGCTACTTCCAGAGCGTGAACGAGCTGGACGCGGTCGTGCCGCCGGGATTCGTGCAGAGTCCCGGCGCGGTGGGCATCAGCGTGTTTACGCCGCAGCCGGGAGGCGGAACCTCGAGTTCGCTGATCTTCAATATCACGCCGCCGACCACGCCGGTGCCGAGCATCAGCTCGATCTCCCCGTCCGGTGTGCTGGCGGGAAGCGCGGGATTCCAGCTGGCGATCACGGGTTCGAATTTTGTGACCGCGTCGGTGGTGACGGTGAACGGAACGAATCAAGCGACCACCTTCGTGAACGCGACGAAATTGATGACGAGCATCCAGGCATCGGATGTGGCCTTGGCAGGAACGCTGCAGGTCGAGGTGGTCAACCCGCTGGGGCCGGCGAGCGCGCCTGGGGGAGGAGCGTCGTCGCCGATATCGCTGGAGATCAACAATCCAGTGCCGACGCTCAGTTCACTTTCGCCGTTCAGCGTGGGAGCGGGAGCGAGCGGGACGACGCTGGCGGTCAATGGAACGAGCCTGGTGCCCGATTCGGTGATCGAGATAGCAGGGTCCGCGCATACGACGGTTTTCGGAGGCGGCACGCAGCTGACGACCGCGCTGACGTCCGCGGACCTGGCTGCGGCGGGAGTTTATCGCGTGCAGGTGGTGAATCCTGCGCCGGGAGGCGGGACGTCGAACGCTCTCACGCTGGCGGTGGACCCGACGTTGGCGCATGGCCTGCCGGTGCTTCTCGATTATGGCTGGGACGGTACGGAAGCGAATCAGGGGATTTGCGGAACGAATTGCACGGCGGGCCCACCCACGTTGACGAGCGCAGGACCGGCGATCAGCAGCGACGGGAAAACGGTGGTCTTCGCGTCCACATCCACGAACCTGCTGAAGGATCAGAACAACACGGGAAGCGATATTTTCGCGCGCGCGACTTGCCTGGGAAACAGCTCGTGCACTCCGACCACCACGGACGTGAGCGTGGGGCCAAACGGGCTGGCCTCGAACGGGTCCAGCTGGGAGCCTTCCACGGACAGCGCCGGCTCGCGCGTGGCGTTCACATCGACGGCGAGCGATCTGGTGGCGGGGGTGTCGACTGCGCCGAGAAGCCGGCAGGTGTACTGGATGCCGGTGTGCCAGGCGAGCACGTCGAGCTCGAGCTGCGCGGCGGGCGAGCTTGTTTCGATTGCACCGGACAACATCACGCCGGGCAACGGGGACAGCTACAATCCGTCGATCAGCCCGGATGGGCGCTACGTGGCGTTCGTATCGCTGGCCACGAACCTGGTTTCGGGCGTTGCGGCGCTGGACGGGAAGACGCCGCAGGTCTTTCTGCGCGACACCTGCAACGGCGCGACGGCGGGGTGCACTCCGACGACCTATTTGATTTCGACACCGGACGGGAGCACGCCGGGGAACGGGACGAGTTCGCAGCCCAGCGTGGCGAACAACGGGCAGTACGTATCGTTTTCGTCGACGGCTACGAACCTGGGCGCGACGGCGCCGAATCCGAACGGCACGCAGGAGATTTTCGAGCGCACTTCGTGCGTAACGACGACGACGGGCTGCACGGCGATCACGACCTTGATTTCCACGCCGGACGGCGTCACGCCGGCGAACGGAACCAGCTCCGAATCGAAGGTTGCCAGCACGGGGCGTTTCGTCGTGTTTGCTTCCACAGCGACGAATCTGGCCACGGGCGCCGGGCCAGTTCAGCAGATCTATCTCTACGATACGTGCCTGGGCGCGGCGAGCGGGTGCGTTCCTGGCCCGACACTCATTTCGTCGCCCGACGGAACCACTCCGGGAAACGCGCAGAGCGAGCATCCGCAGATCAGTCTGGGCAGCAGTGCGACGACGACGAGCACAACCGCGGGCGAGTATGTAGCGTTCGCTTCACAGGCGTCGAATCTGACCAGCAACACCGCCAACGGCGTGGAAAATATTTTCGTGCGGAAAGAGTGCGTCGGGTTTTCCAGCACCGTTTCGAGTTGCACGGCGACAACCGCTCTGGCCAGCCAGCCGGGCGGGACTTCGCCGCCGCCCGCGAATGGCAACAGCCTGATGCCCGCAATCAGCGGGGATGCACACACGGTCGCATTCATTTCCGCAGCGAACAATCTGGTGGCCAACGACACGAACGGGTTCGCCAATCTTTTCCTGGGGCTGACGTCGTTCTAGCCGCTAACTGAGCGGCCTACGGCCGCAAATGTTTCCCCCAATGCCGGAAAAAGCAAATCCGTGCTTGCGGCAGGCAGGTCGCGCCCTCGTTCCCACACAAACCGCGGGACCCGCACGCTCCAAGAGATGGCGCCGAAGAGGTCCAGAGGAGAAAGAGAAAGAGGAAGTGGACGGGTTGGGTTAGCGTGCACGACCCCTCGCGGAGCCGTCGTCCCCGCATCGCCGCGTCCAACCCGCCCAGCTATGATCTGTTGGAAGGCTGGGAAGCGAAAATAGCTCGAAAGTCTCAAAGAGGCAGTACCCGGGCCTTAGTACTATATAAAGCATTTGTATTCTGCATCTTAGTCTAGTTCTGGGCTCGCTGAGGCGGAAGCTCGAAGCCTGTTCCGTTTTGGAACTGCCGGGGTTTCGCGCCCGCCCTGCCGCCGCGTGATTTCCCCCTGCCAACGCAAAGTAGAAGTGTCCGGTAATTTCCCCTTGACATTCTGCAAGGAGGGAGCGAGCATCGGCTCGACTTGTCGAGTATCTAGGGGAGGACGAATGCCACCATCGGCGGACATCCTGCAAGGAACCTTGGACTTGCTGATCCTGAAGACGCTGGCGCTGGAGGCCATGCACGGCTGGGGCATCGCGCAGCGCATTCAGCAGGTGTCCAAGGACGTGCTGCAGGTGCAGCAGGGATCGCTGTATCCAGCGCTGTATCGGCTGGAGCGAAAAGGGCTGATCCAGGCAGAGTGGGGCGCGTCAGAAAACAATCGACGGGCCAAGTATTACTCGTTGACGAAGGCGGGGCGCGAGCAGCTGCAAGAAGAGCAGGCGGAATGGGAGCGGCTGTCGTCGGCGGTGGCGATGATTCTGGGGACGGCGTAGAAGCAGTAGCCCTTCAGCCGCTCGTGGCGGCTTCAGGGCGAGCGAGTGGCGAGTCGAGTGGTGATTGGTGATTGATGAGTGTTAGGTGGCGAATCGCGGTGGGGGGGCTGGGATGAAACTGCGAGCTTGGTTCCGGCGCAAGGGTCAGTTCGAGGCGGAGATGAGCGAAGAGCTGCGGTTCCACCTCGAGCAGCAGATTGCGGCGAACATTGCGGCGGGGATGGCGCCGGAGGAAGCGCGTCGGCAGGCGCGGCTGCAACTGGGCGCAGTCGAGGGAGTGAAGGCGGAATGCCGCGAGGAACGGCGCGGGTTCTGGCTCGAGTCGTTGTGGAGCGACGTGCGCTACGGCCTGCGCATGCTGCGGAAGAATCCGGGATTCACCGCAATCGTCGTGATCACGCTGGGATTCGGGATTGGAGCCAACACAGCAATCTTCAGCGTAGTCAATTCGATCCTGCTGCGCCCTTTGCCCGTAAAGGATCCGGGCGAGATCGTCGAGCTTGCGTGGCAACAGAACAACAGCAAACCCCTCGAATATTTCTCGTATCCCGATTACAAAGACATTCGCGATCAATCATCCAGCGTCTTTTCGAACGTGGCCGTGTTTCAGACGAATTTTGACGGGCTGAGCACAAAAGGCCGCGCGGATCGCATCCTCACCAGCTACGTCTCGGGAAATTACTTTCCGATGCTGGGGCTGAAACCGGCCGAAGGGCGATTGATGCAGCCGTCGGATGGCGGTCCGGCTTCGCCCGACGCCGTGATCGTGCTGAGTTACGCGTACTGGCAAGGCGAGCTGGGCGGCGCGAAGGACGTGCTCGGAAAAACGGTGGAGCTCGACGGCAAACCGATGAAAGTGATCGGGATTACGCCGCGCGGATTCCACGGCACGATGCCGTTCGTCGAAACGCAGGCCTATTTGCCGTTCGCGGCCAGCGGCGAACGGCTCACGAGCCGTGCGTGGCGGTACTTGCACGTCATGGCGCGGCTTAAAACGGGCATCAGCATCGCGGATGCGAATTCCGCGTTGCGAGTGATCGGGCAGCGGCTCGGAATCGAAGATCCCAAGAATGACAAAGAGATGTCCGTCAGCGCACATGCCGAAGCTGAGGCGCAGCTTGGACCGGCGGCCGGGGACCCCTTGAAAATCGTCTCCGCGCTGTTTCTGGCGCTCGCCGGAATGGTTCTGTTGCTCGCCTGCGTGAATGTGGCGAGCATTCTACTGTCGCGCGCGACGGCGCGGCGGCGCGAGATGGCTTTGCGCGCAGCGCTGGGAGGGACGCGGGCGCGGCTCGTGCGCCAATTGCTGACGGAGAGTCTGCTGCTCGCTCTAGTCGGAGGCGCAGCGGGAATGTTCATGGGGCTTTGGTCAAGCGTCGCACTGGGGAGGATGCCGTTGAACTTCGGATTGCCCCTGCTGCTGGATTTCAGCTTCAACTGGCGCGTATTCGTCTATGCCTTGGCCTTGACGGCCGTGGCCGGCATCCTGGTCGGGATCGTGCCCGCCTGGCGCGCCTCGCGGCAGAACGTGGATGCGGTGCTCCACGAGACAGCGAGCAACGCAGTGAGCGGGCGGCAGCGCATGCGCAGCGCGCTGGTGGTCGCGCAGGTGGCCGGCTCGCTGATGCTGCTGGTCGTCGCCGGGCTCTTCTTCCGCAGCCTGGAACGGGCGCAGCACGTGGACCTGGGCTTCAATCCGAAGCATCTGCTCAACCTGAGCATGGACCCGCACGAAATCGGTTACAGCGAGACACAAAGCCGCGAGTTCTACACGAACCTGCTGGACCGCGTGCGAGCGGCTCCCGGTGTGAGATCGGCGACCTTGGCGTTCACCATTCCGTTGAGGATCTATACAGCGAATGCAGATTCCATCGACGTTCCTGGATATACGCCGCCTCCCGGCCAACCCGCTCCCTTCGCCAATTTCAACGTGATCGCGTCCAGCTATTTCGAAACAATGGGTGTGGGCACGCCGCTGCTGCGCGGGCGCGAGTTCACTGCGGCAGATGACGAAAATGCTCCGGACGTGGCAATCATCAACCAAGCGATGGCCGAGAAGTTCTGGCACGGCGAAGACCCGATCGGAAGAACGTTCCGCCTTCAGGGCTCGAAGAGTTTTATGCGTATCGTCGGCGTAGCAAAGAATGGCAAGACCCTGCACATTTCCGGACCGCCCATCCCCTATTTCTATGTGCCTCTCGCGCAGTTGTTTTCTTCCTATGAGACGCTACAAGTGCGCACCGCAGGCGATCCGCACGCGATGATTCCGGGGATCGAACGCCTGATCGCGTCGATTGCACCCGGTCTGCCCGTCTTCGACGTCGGAACGATGCGGGAAGCGCTGGCGACGGGGCTGATCGCATTCCAATTCGGGGCCGTACTTGCGGCGGCGTTGGGCGTTTTGGGACTTATGCTCGCGCTGGTCGGCGTCTACGGTGTTACGTCGTATGCGGCGGCGCAGCGAACGCATGAGATCGGCATTCGTGTCGCACTCGGGGCGCAACCCGGCAAGATTTTGCGCATGATGCTGCGCCAGGGCGTCTTCGTGATCGGGATCGGCATGTGCCTCGGGGTGCTGTGCGCGTTGGCGGCTGGGCGCGTCGCTGGGCGCTTCCTGCTCGTCAGCGGCACCGATCCGCTAACGTATGTGGCGGTTTCTGCGTTGTTGGCGCTGGTCGCGCTGGCGGCGTGCTGGATTCCGGCGCGGCGGGCGATGAGGGTCGATCCGATGACCGCGCTGCGGCATGAATAAGGCAGTGGCGAGTGACGAGTG
>JBJKQB010000303.1:0-7535 GCA_046705825.1 Candidatus Acidiferrales bacterium | reverse complement strand
GTCCTGCAGGGGGAAATAGTTGAAGCCGTGAATGCCGTTGGCGATCAGCAGGCGCGAACTGAGCAGCGTGTTGGAAACGGGATCGCGAAGCGGACGGTCGTCGTCGGCGGGCGTGTACCAGCCGGCCTGATACTCGATCATCACCGGAGGAAAATCGGGCTGGGTTTTCAGCTCTTCGGTGAACAATTCGATTTCGGCGGCGTCGCGCGGCGTCAACAGGGGAGGCCCGGCGGCGCTGGGCCGGCGCGGATGCATGTACCACTGTCCCATCGCGCCGATGGGTGGACCGAGCGCTGCGCCAGCCGCGGAAACGCGCATGTCCGTGGGATTAATGAAAACGGGCACATCCAAGCCGCCGGCTTCGAGCATCTTTCGGAGGTCTTCGACGTAGCGCCAGAATGCGGGCCCTTCGTAATTGGTGCGGCCAATGGCGAAATCGACGCCAAGCTGGACGAAGAGCAGCGGGCGCCTGATTTCCTTAGGGGCTTAGATTCCGGGTCGCGCCGCCCCGGCGGCATTTTCGTTTTGCTTCAGTCTCAGCAGCTTGTGCGAGCTGTAGGGGGCTAATTCTTTGGCTACCGCGGTCATCCACAGGCGCGCGTAGCGCATGTGCGTGGTGTTATCGAGCCAGCCCTGCGCGGCGGCATCGGCGTCGCGAGGGTTCAGGTTGTCGAGCGGCGCGTAGCGCCCTTCGATCCAGTCCAGCGGATCCATGTGATATTCGGGACGGTCGAGCAGCCAGCCGGGATAGCCGCCGTGCCGCCATTCGTTCAGGATTTCGGGGCCCGGGCGCGCGATCAGGCGAAAACCCTTTTGCGCAATGAGAGAGAGCAGCGTGCGCAGATCGCGGCGCGGGTTGGTGTTCCCGTCGAAGTCGAATTCGCCCGGCTTGGGCTCGTGCCAGTTCCAGGGAATGTAGATGTCGAGTGTGTTGATGCCGGCCCGGCGGTAGGCGTCGAGCATCGGCTCCCACATGTCGCGCGGGAGCCGATAGTAGAAAAAAGCGGCCGAGTGGATGAAAAACGGCTTGCCGTCGACGTGCAACTCGGGATAGCCGCCGACTTGCACGATTTGCTCGCCCACGGGAGGATTCGGAGCTTTAGGAGCGGCAGCGCTGGCGGCATTCTGCACGCTGGGGGACTTCGTAGGCAAGGGGGCGGCCAGCGTGCTGCCCGGCGCGGAAATGACGCCCGCAAGGACCGCGGCGCTGCCTGCGATGGCGAGCGCGGCGACGGCTGAAAGGGGCAGGCGCGCGGGCGAGATCGCAGCGCGGGCTTTTCCGCTCCGTTTCCTGGCGGCTCGCAGCATAGCCGGGCAATTCTGCCATGACGAGGATGCGCTCACCAGCGCGATTCGAGCATGCGAACGCACGAGCGCAGCTGCGGAAAAGTCCGTGCTTCGGGTTCGCTCGAGTTTCGCGGTTTGGCGTGTAACACGTTCGCGCGCTCTGTTAAAATTCTGCGTTTGCGGGGAGTGGAATCAATAAGCCGTGCAGGAGAAGGTCGCAAAACGGTTCTTCGTCAGCGGGATGGTGCAAGGTGTAGGGTACCGCTTTTTCGCCACGCGGTTTGCGGAACGGCTCGGCATCGCGGGCTGGGTGAAGAACCTGGAAGACGGGCGCGTGGAGGTATACGCGATCGGACCGTGCGACAAGCTAAAGGATTTTCGTTCGAAGCTGGAGCAGGGGCCCACCGGAGCTATGGTGGACGGCGTTCGCGAAGAGGAAGCGGCGGTCGAGCCCGAGTTCGCCAAACGCTTCACCATCGAGCACGAAGGCTGGTGAACACGCTCATGAAAGGAACAGCATGGACAACCTGAAAGCGCTGATCCGCGAAGTTCCCGATTATCCCAAGCCGGGAATCCTGTTCTACGATTTGACCACGCTGCTGAAGGACAAGCAGGGATTCCGCACGCTGATCGCCAAGCTCTGCGAACACTACAGCGGGAAGAAGATCGACTTGGTGGCGGGAATCGAGGCGCGCGGCTTCATTTTCGCGCCGGCGCTGGCATACGCGTTGGGCGCGGGGTTCGTTCCGGTGCGCAAGCCGAAGAAACTGCCGTCCAAGACAGCTTCCGTGACATACGCGCTGGAGTACGGAACCGATTCGCTGGAAATGCATGTGGACGCCGTGCGCCCCGGGCAACTCGTTTTGCTTTCGGACGATTTGCTAGCGACCGGCGGAACGGCTGCGGCGGCGGTACAGCTGATCCGGCAACTGGGCGGAGAAGTGGCGGGCGCGGCCTTTGCAGTCGAGCTGACCTTTCTGCGCGGGCGGTCGAAGCTTCCCGACATCGACGTGTTTTCGCTGCTGCAATACGACAAGTAGGCGGCAGCGCGCATTTGGCGGATTTAGCGGACTTCCCGACACGCCGGACTATTCTCTCTCGCCAGGAACCGATTTCTCTCGCGGCGAAGCGCGGCGCTGGCGGACCGCTTCGAAGAGCACGATTCCGGCGGCGACGGAAACGTTGAGCGAGCGCACGGGACCGCTGGTGGGAAGCGACACGAGAAAATCGCAGCTTTTGCGCGTCAATTCGTGCAAGCCTTCACCCTCGCGTCCCAGGACGATCCCAATGGAGCCCTTCAGATCCACGTCCGTGTAATTCTTTGCGGCGCGCTCCTCGAGGCCAATCATCCAATAGCCCGCTTCTTTCGCTTCTTCCATCGCGCGGACCAGATTCTTGACGCGCGCGACCGCCAAATGGGCCAGCGCGCCGGCCGAGGCGCGTTCGGCCGTGTCGGTCAGACCGGCCGCGCGCCGTTCGGGGACGACGATGCCGCTGGCGCCCGCGGCGAGCGCGCTGCGCGCGATTGCGCCCAAGTTATGCGGGTCCTCGATGCCATCGAGAAAAACCAGCAGGCCGCGCCCGGTCTTCTTGGCCAGAAGATCTTCGAGTCCAACAGCGGCGCGCGCCGACGCCAGCGCGGCAACGCCCTGGTGCTCGCGGCTGCCCACCAGGCGGTCGACCTGCGCGCGGTCCTCGAACCGCACCGGCACGCCGCGCGACTTGGCCAGCCGCACGACGGATTCGATGCGTTCGCCGTGGCGCCCGCGCGCCAGAACGATGCGGTCGAGCGCGCGCCCGGCTGCCAGCGCTTCCTCGACAGCATGAAATCCGGTGATCCAGTTCATGGGAGCCAGCGCCTCAAGCGAGCGCTACTGCAAAGTGGCGATGGCGTGACAGGCGATGGCCTCGCCGCGTCCAATTTCGCCCACGCCTTCATTGGTTTTGGCTTTCAGGCTGATGCGATCGACGCCCACCCCGAGGGCACGGGCGAGCGCGCCACGCATGGCGGGAAAATGCGGTCCCAGCTTGGGGCGTTCGCAGATGACCACCGCGTCGACGTGAACGATGCTGAAGCCGCGCTCCTCGAGCAGCTTGCGCGCGTGCTCAAGAAAAAGAAGGCTCGCTGCGCCCTTCCATTTCGGATCCGTGTCGGGAAAATGCGTGCCGATGTCGCCGAGCCCTGCTGCGCCCAGCAGCGCGTCGCACAACGCATGGCTCAGCACGTCGCCGTCGGAATGCCCGACCGAGCCCTTGTCGAAGGGAATCTGGATGCCGCCAATCATCAGCTTGCGGCCTTCCTGCAGACGATGCAAATCGTAGCCGATTCCCGAGCGCGTCATATTGTTGGAGGGGCGATGCTCATTTCGCCACGCGCTCCTGTTCGAGATAGAAGCGGGCGAGTTCCATATCCTCGGGGCGCGTGATCTTCAGATTACGCTGCGAGCCGAGCACTGCGTAGACATCTTGGCCCAGTCGCTCGACCACTTGCGCTTCGTCCGAACCGGTGACTCCATCCTCTTTGGCCTTGCGAAAGGCGTCACGCAGCAGCGTATAAGAAAAAGCCTGCGGCGTTTGCGCCAGGACGATGCGCTCGCGCGGAATCGTGGCGGTAATGCGCGCAACGTCCTCGGGCAAGCTGGCGCGCTTCACTTCCTTCACCGTATCGATAGCGGGAATGCCCAGGATTGCCGCGCCGCGGCTGCGTGCTTCGGCAATCACGCGCTCGACCTGCTCTTTCGTCACGAATGGCCGCACGGCATCGTGCACCAGAACGATTTCCGTGGCCGGATCGACCTGCGACAGCGCGTTCTCGACCGATTGCTGGCGCGAGTCGCCGCCGTGCAGGACGCGCACCGGGCGGCCTACGCCGCACTTGGCGGCTTTGTCCTGTAGGGCCACGATGTCGTCGGTACGCGTGGAGATGAAGAAGTCGGTGATCTCGGCGCAGGCGGCCAGGCGCTTGAGCGTGAAAATCACGAGCGGCATGGCGTCGAGCTCGAGGAATTGCTTGGGCACTCCCGAGCCCATGCGTGTACCGAGACCGGCAGCCGGAAGAATGGCAGCAACGCGAGTCATAGGGAGGAACAGTTTAGCGCAAGCGGGCTGTATCGGCGAAGAGGAAGCGGCCTACTTTGCGGGGCGGCGGTAGGTGGTCACGACGACGATCGCTGATTCTGCAGGCGCGCCGTCTTTCAGTCCGGGGGCAAATTGCCATTGCCGCACGGCTGCTTCCGCCGAAGCAGTGAGCGAGGGCACGTCGCGAACCGCAGAAAGCGCAGTGAGATGGCCCTGGGTGTCGACCGAGCCATAGAGAATCACGCTGCCTTCGGCGACGCTGCCGGCGGGATAATCCGGTTCGATGGTAAGCAGCGGCAGGGCGGCGCGGCTCTCCGTGTTCGCCAACGGCTGCTCGTACTTGTGCTCGCTGTGCGTCACTCGCGGCAGAAACGATTGCGGAAATTGGAAGACGATGCCGATCCTGGATTCCACCACGCGCCCGTTCTTGCGTGCGGGAACAAAACTCCAGGTGTGGACCGCGCCCAACGCAGCGTCAAGGAAGGGAGAGCTTCCCGCGACCACGCGCACATCGCTCAGCCTTCCGTCCGCATTCACTTGCGCGTCCAGCAGGACTTCGCCGCCAAACAAGGCTTGCGGTGGATACGGAGTGCCAACCAACGACAGCGGGGCAGGCAGCGACGCTCCCGCCGCCGGTTGTGCCGGAGCCGGCGCTGGCGTCGTTCCGGAAGTTTCGGCCACCATGTCCCACGGGACGTGCAGCTGCTCGAGCAGCCCGATCGCGTAATGAATGCGCAGCGCAGCGCCGGGCGATACAGTCACCTGTCCGCTTTGCGGGCCGGACGGCGCAACGGTAGGATGCAGCCAGCGCCCGACAATCACGCCCACCACTGCGTGGCTGCCCGCCGATACCAGCGGCGCTCCGCTTTGACCCGGGATCACTTCCTGATTGAAGAGCAGGAGCTGCTCGGCCGCATCTTTCTCCCGGTAGAACTCGTAATCGATGATTTCACCTTGCGAGAAATCTTCCCGCGGCGGAGCGGAAGTGTGCGCGTCCTTCTCGTCCGGCGGAATCAGCGAATCGGCGAGCACGTTCGCTCCGGGGCCGGGCAGGTCGGTCGAAAGCCGGAGATACGCAATCTTCTTGTCGTCCTGGAAGGGATTGGGCGTGACGTGAAGCACGGCGACATCGTGGTCCCAGTCCACCGCTGCGATCGGCGCTTCCAGCATTCGCGCGGGGCCTTCGGGTGGGCCCACCAGAACGTATGGTGCTCCTCCATAACGAAACGACGACAACAGATGTGCCGCGGTGATCACGTAGCCCTGGTCGTTGACGAAAAATCCGTTGCCCAGGAACATGTAGCGATAGCCCTCTTCGGGAGACTGATCCAGCGGATACACAACCTGGCAGAGAGCGGCCGAAAGGGTGGCATTGGCCGGGAGCTTTCGCGTAGCAGGATCCGCGTTCAGCTTGACGGGAAGCAGCAGGCACAGGCACAACGACAGCGCCGCGCCCAGGAACAACTGGCCGAGGATTTTCCGATGGAGTTCGGTTCGCACAGAGGGCCTCACGCGGGAGCTTACGGAGCGGATAACCACCGGCGAATAGCCGAGAGGGATTGGTTCGCTGGTAGTTTCAGGTTAGCAGTACTAAAACCAGTTCTAGAACCTGTTCCGTTTCGCCTCACTCGGTTGGACGTCGGAAGCGAGACTCAGGACGCACGAGAGTAGAAGAATTCCTTGCGGGGCATCAGAAAAATCTTTGCGATCCTGCCAGGTTGGCATAAGCGGCGGAAGAATTCTGGCTGCGGCCGCTTTGCCCGTTATTCGCTATCAGCGAACTGCCAGAGGATAAATGAGCGAGCGCAAGTGGTTCATTCGCCGATACTTGCGCGAAGATAGCTAGGAGCGGCTGGAATCGGGATAGAGCGGGCGTGGAGCGCGGTCGGAGACGGGCGCCCCATTTTCGGCCGTACGCGCGCCGTTCGCCTCGGTGCTGTTGGCTGTCGCGCTGGCGCGGACCGGCTGCTCGCCGCGCTCGTCGTAGCGCCCGAAGATCATCTTGCCTGCGGTGGTCTGATGCACTGAGGTCACGTTGATGTCGATCGTCTTGTTGATCATTTTGCGCGCGCCGTCCACCACCACCATCGTGCCGTCGTCCAGATAGGCCACGCCCTGGTTGTACTCTTTCCCTTCGCGCAGGATGAACACGCGCATGCCCTCGCCCGGCAGCACCACCGGCTTCAAGGCGTTGGCCAGCTGGTTGACGTTCATCACCTCGATCCCTTGCAGCGAGGCTACTTTATTCAGATTGAAATCGTTGGTCACGATCTTGGCCTCGTAGCGCTTGGCCAGTTCGATCAGCTTCAGATCCACTTCGGCGATCTGCGCGAAATCGTCTTCGGCGATCTGCACATCCACGTGCGTCATTTTCTGGATGCGCTGCAGGACTTCCAGGCCGCGGCGCCCGCGCTGGCGCTTCAGCGGGTCGCCCGAATCGGCCACCAGCTGCAGCTCGCGCAGCACGAATTGGGGGATGATGATGTTCCCGTCCAGAAATTGCGCGTCGGCGATATCAGCCACGCGGCCGTCGATGATCACGCTGGTGTCCAGCAGCTTGGAGACGGGACGCAAGCTGCGCTCGCTGCCGAACAGGCCTCCCAGGGCCTGCAGGTTCAGCATGTCGCCCTTGTTCGCGCCCAGCACCAGCCCGATGTAGGTCATCACCAGAAAAACAGCGAGGCTGAAAAACGAGCGCGTGCTTTCCGGCATGGTGGTATGCGTCAGGATCAGCGAAGTCAGGTAAGCACCCAGGATGCCGACGATCGAGCCGGTAACCGCGCCAATCAGACGGCGCAGGCTGGCGCGGCGCAGGCGCAGTTCCAGGAAGACAACGGCGATCGCAAAGGTCACACCCGCCAGCGTAGCCGTGGTTCGCGAGAGGCTGAATGGCCGGAAATGGAATCCGGCAGCCGCACACACGATCACGAAAATCGCGCGTATCGCAACCATATCCCAGAAAGTCCCAGCCTGGCTGCGCACCAAGCGGGGCGTCCCCGCTACTCGAACGGAAGCGTTCTCGATCGGGGTGCCGGCGGCAACGGGGTTGGCATTAGAAGTCCTTGGCATGGGTCGCACCTTATCAATGTTTATGAATGGTTTATGAGCGTATCAGCCCGGTTTGGAAACGTGAGACGTCAGTATCGTCCTGTCCGGCGTTATGGCAAAAC
>JBJKQB010000302.1:0-2780 GCA_046705825.1 Candidatus Acidiferrales bacterium | reverse complement strand
GGGCTGTCCCATGCGGCCGATCAGGCGCCGCGCCGATTGCCCGCCAATCCCCAGGCCCAAGCGCCTCAAGATCAGAACGCCGAGCCTGCGCCAGACGTCGATCGTCGCGCCGGTCCAAACGCCCGCGATCCGCTTGAGCGTCGGCTCGATTATCTGCACCGTACCATCGGCATCACCCCGGCGCAGGAGCAGCTGTGGATGAATTTCGCCGATGCCGTGCGCGCGGAACAGGGGGCGCCCCCTCAAGGACCTGGTTTCGGGGGCGCTTCGCAACGCGGACCAGGCCCAGGCTTTGATCGAGAGCGCGAGCCTCAGGAACCCAGCGTCGTCGAGCGTCTCGAGCAGCGTCAGCAGCGCCTCACCGATGAGAGCAATGACGTCAATCATCTATTGACGGCGCTGCGTCCGCTTTATGCCGCACTCAGCCCTGAGCAGAAGCGGGCTGCGGACGAGAATCTCTTCCATCCGGAACGCGAGCGATTTGCGAGATTCGGCCGTTTCGGCCGTGATGGCTTCGGACGCGATCGCTTCGGCGGACCGCGCGATGGCTTCGGACCGCCGGACGGTTATTTCTACCGCTAAACGATGATCACCGGGACGCCGTCGCGTTGGCGGCGTCCCGGCCCTTGCACGGATCCTGCCCCAACCTTACAGCTGAACGCCGCATCGGGCGGAGCGTTCGCGCATGGCTTCGGGCCGCAATTCCCTCACCTACAAGGATTCGGGCGTTGACATCGACGCTGGCGACGCGTTCGTCGCGCGCATCGCCCCGGCAGCCAAGGCGACCGCGCGATCGGGCGCCGATGCCGCCCTTGGCGGTTTCGGGGGGCTGTTCGATCTTAGGGCGGCCGGATTCAAGGATCCGCTTCTCGTTGCCTCGACCGACGGCGTCGGCACAAAGTTGAAGCTGGCCATCGAAACGCAGCGCTTCCATACGATCGGTCAGGACCTTGTTGCGATGTGCGTCAACGACATTGTGGTCCAAGGCGCCGAGCCGCTGTTCTTTCTCGATTACTACGCGACAGGCACGCTGAGGGTGGAGGAGGCGGCCATTCTCGTCGAGGGGATCGCGCGCGCCTGCAAGGATTCAGGATGTGCGCTGATTGGCGGTGAGACCGCTGAGATGCCAGGGCTCTACGCCAAAGGCGATTTCGATGTCGCGGGTTTCGCCGTTGGCGCCGTGGAGCGCGAGGCGGTGCTGCCGAAAACCGGAGCGATGCGCCCGGGAGACGTGCTCGTCGGCGTCGCCTCCTCGGGCGTGCATTCCAACGGCTACTCGCTGGTACGCAAGCTCGTGCAACGAAGCGGCGCGGCCTTGGGGGCGCCGGCGCCATTTGCGAAAGGGACAACCCTTGCCGATGCGCTGCTGGCACCGACTCGGCTCTACGTCAAAAGCGCGCTCGCCGCGATCGAGACTGGCGCGGTGAAGGGACTCGCCCATGTCACCGGTGGGGGCATCACCGACAATCTGCCCCGCGTCCTTCCCCGCGGATTGGAGGCCCACGTCGAGCTCTCGGCCTGGGCGCTCCCCCCTGTGTTCGCGTGGATTGCCAGCGAAGCGGCCCTGCCGCAGTCGGAGATGCTCCGCACCTTCAATTGCGGCGTTGGTCTGATCGCCATCGCTGAAGCGAGCCGCGCGGACGAAGTTATCGGAGCGTTCCAGGCGGCAGGCGAGCGCGCGTTTCCTATCGGTGCGCTCGCGGCAGAGAAGGGCGCCGAGCCCTCCGTCAGCTACTCCGGATCGCTGACGTGAGCACGCGACGTAAGACCGCGATCCTCATTTCGGGTCGAGGCAGCAACATGACCGCGCTGGTCGAGGCCTGTGCGAGTAAGGATTTTCCCGCCGAGATCGTACTTGTGCTATCCAACGTCGCGCACGCCGCAGGCCTCACGCGCGCGCAGAGTGCCAGGGTTCCGATCGCGATCGTGGCGCATCAGGATTACGCCTCGCGCGAGGCCTTCGACGCCGCGGTGGAGGCGAAGCTCGAAAACGCGGGCGCGGAATTGCTCTGTCTTGCGGGGTTTATGCGGATTCTCTCCGATGCCTTCGTACGGCGCTGGCATGGCCGGATGATCAACATCCATCCCTCGCTGCTGCCGGCATTCAAAGGCACGCAGGTGCACGAGCAAGCAATCGCCTCGGGGGTACGTATTTCGGGTTGCACCGTGCATTTCGTCACACCGGCGCTGGATTCGGGACCGCCTATCGCACAGGCAGCCGTGCCCGTGCTTCCAGGCGATACGCCGCAGACACTCGGCGCGCGCGTGCTGAGCGCCGAGCATGTGCTCTATCCGCTCGCGCTGAAGCTCGTCGCCCAAGGGCGCGCCCGGCTCGTGGGCGAGACCGTCGAATTTCGCAACTGTCCGGCCGTCGATGAGATTCTGATCAATCCGTCGCGCGTTTGTTAACCCCGCCTACCGCGGCTCTAACCTGCCAAACGGGGGCCATTATCTCCCTTTCCGCCCGCGTCCAGCGACCCACGAGAACGCGTCCCGCCATCCCTCACGATGGCCACCCGAGGGCGTCGGCTTCGCTCAGGGCCGCAGCTGGCACCCCATGGGCAGAGCACCTTTTTCGTCACTTCGCTGCGTGCCGACGAGACCACGGAAACCAACATCGCGCCGAGCCGTTGAAGCCGGGGGAGAAAGCGCATCCATCGCAAAGGGTCAGCCAGATGCTCGGACGTATCATCGCTTCTACAATCTTCGCCGTCGCGCTCACGCAAGGCGCGGCTTTCGCGCAATCCGACGTCTCCAATCCGGAGTCGAGCAGCGCGCAG
>JBJKQB010000301.1:0-3335 GCA_046705825.1 Candidatus Acidiferrales bacterium | reverse complement strand
GGTTTGACGCGGACGACGTTCACGACCTGCGAGTGGCGTTGCGCCGCTGCCGCACGATGGCCGATGCCCTCAGCGAAGTGAATCCCAGCCCGGGTTGGCGAAAGCTGAAAAAGGCGAGCGGCGCGATGTTCCACGCGCTGGGTGAACTGCGGGACGTGCAAGTGACGTCTGAACTGGTGACAAAGTTCGGCCCGGAGCGCGATCCGGTGCGCCGCCACATGCTTCGCTTGCTTTCCGCGAAGGAGCGGGAGTGCCGCGCGAACGCGGCGAAGGCTCTCGATGAGTTCGATCGCAAAGAATGGAAGAAGCTGGCGCGCAAGCTTGCACCCAAGGCTCGTTTTTTCCCCCTTGAAAGCGTGGTGTTTCAGCGGCTGGCGCTTACGCGGTTAAATGCAGCCGCGGAACTTTATCAGCAGGCGCGGCGAAAGCGGAGCAACACCGCGTGGCACCGGTTGCGCATAGCCATCAAACGCTTCCGCTACGTGACGGATAATTTTTTGCCGCGCCGATACGTGATATGGGCGGACGATTTGAAGTGCATTCAAGATTCGCTTGGCGAGCTTCACGATCTGGACGTGCTTCGAGCTGCGGTTCGGCGAGAGGCATCTCGGTTCGATCCCGCAATCCTCGCCGCCTGGTATAAGAAGATTGACGCGGAGCGAAAATCACGGCTCGCGGAAGTGAACGCCAAGCTAAGCGGCGCGCAATCGTTGTGGCTCACTTGGCGAGCGGGCCTTCCTCTCGGTCACTCTCTCGCGGCTGTACCGGTCGGTCAGGGGCAGCGGCGTACCGCGTAGGCGCTGGCCGCGCGGAGGTCATTCCGAAACCTCAGGCGCAGAAAAAGCGAATAAGAATGTACGCTAAGGTCGTAGTGCTCCATGACAAGCTTTGCGCATTTTTGCGCCACTTCAGGCCGGTCGATAGGCCAAGAATAGTGCAATTTTGGCAGGTCCGGCGCGTGTCAGGAAGTTCGATCGAGTACTACAAACGTCACAGATAGTGACAGCTTTAATCTCCGAGTTCGCGCAGCAGCTTTGGAGGAAGGATCCAGCGCAGTTCCCATCGGCCTTGTGAGCTGGCTTGCTCGAGGCAGGCGGTGCCGGCTTTTTTCAACTCAGTGAAGGCGGCGCGTGCTCCCACCAAGTAAGCGATCAGCATGTCGAGGTGCGGAGCATGACCGAAGCAGGCGACTTCCTTGGCGCGGAGCCGCGCAATTTCCCGAAGCGTCTCGGCCGGATTGTCGCCCGGCTTCAGAAACTGGCTGACGCGAATTTTTTCCGGCGGAAAGCCGAGCGCCTCGGCGAAAATCTCGGCGGTTTGCGCGGCGCGAACGTAGGGGCTGGTCAGGATGGCGTCAGGCTTCGCGCCCATCTCGCGCAAACCGAGCGCGGCCGAGCGCGTCTTTTGCACGCCACGTGCGGTGAGCGGCCGCTCCGGATCGGGCGGGCATTTGGGGTCAGTGCGATCGACGGCGATGCCATGGCGAACCAGGAAGAGGATCATTATTTAGGCTACCCGCTCCTTTCGCTGGTCGCGCCGGAATTCCGCCTTCAGGTGGAACTCCCGTTCAAATAGATCGGCTTTACGGTCAAGGCCGGAGATATCGACCCGCGTGCCCTCGGCGGCGCGAACGAAGAAAATAGCGCGACGGCCTGAAATTTGCACGTCCACGCCGGCGATTCGCTGGGCGTGCTCGGATTCGAGCTTTTCGGCGATGCGTAAAAGCGATGTTAGCAGGCGTACCTGCCGGCGGCGGTCGCTATTCAGGGCGGCGTATGAGGCGTGCTGCAAGTCGGGTTCGGACTTGCAGTTGTGATAACGCACGAGGGCCGCAATCATGTCGCGCCGCCAGCCCTCCACGCCCGGAATTTCGCCGTTGCGGACCAGATATTCGCCGTGACGGTGGTGCGCCTTCTTGCTGACGTGGTGACCGACGTCGTGCAGCAGAGAGCCCGCTTCGAGAAGCAATTTCTCTTCCGGTCCCATCTCGTGCAGGGGACGCAACTGGTCGAATAGCGAAAGCGCCAGGCGCGCCACTTGTTCGGCGTGCTGCTCGTCGTAATCCAACCTTCGCGCGAACCAGCGTATACCGGCGAGAAATTTTGCCGCGCGATCCTTTTCCTCTTCCGACGTTGCGCCGCCGGAATATTGCTCGGCGACCACCTGCAGCAGCAGCCCTTCGCGAACACCCACGCCGGGGACGAGCTTGGACCGCAGGTCGAGCCATTTCGCGACAGTGTAGATGATAACCGCCGCGATGCCGACAACTTCGGCACGGTCCTTGCGCAGCCGAAAGACGCGCATGCGTCCCGAGATATCGAGATCGAGAAGCCGCCACATCTGGTCGCGCAACAGGCGGACGCTGATGGTGGGCGTGCGCTCGACGGGCGTTCCCGCAGCCAGGCGGGCGAGAGCTTCGGCGTTTCCGCCGCAGGCCACGGCAATGGCGCGCGAAAGGTTCGGAGGAGAAGGCAGGGCGCTGCGCATCAGAGACATCACGTGGTGCTGCAAGCGGCGCGCGCCATCCTCGTCGATACGTCCTTGAATGGAGTAGGTTTCCATCAGCCGGATGGTCCCGAGTGGAAGCGCGACGCGGCGCTGCAATTCGCCGCGATCGAAGAAGTTCATTTCCAGGCTGCCGCCGCCGAGGTCGAAAATCAGCCGCGGTTGAACGCGATCCGCCAGGGCCCAACGCACGGCCGCACAAACCAGCCGCGCTTCCTCCTCGCTGCTGATGACTTCGAGTTCAAGTCCGGATTTCCGGCGGATGCGGTCGAGCAGCTTGCGGCAATTGCGGGCTTCGCGCGCCGCGGCGGTGGCGACGGCGCGGTAAGCGCTGACGTGATGATGGTCCATGCGGCTGCGAAAGTGGCGGAAGGCGCGCGATGCGCGGGCGATGGTTGCATCGTCCAGGATGCGCCGCGTAAACGCATTGTGACCCAGGCGCACGGAGGCGCGTTCGTTTTCAAGAATCTCGATGTTTTCCGGGGAAGTAGCCCGTGCAATAGCCAGCCGGATCGCGTTGGACCCGGCGTCCACGGCCGCTAGTTGGATGGGAGCTGCCACTCTCTAACGCCAGAGGTGCGCCAGCGCGTGCGAGGGGCGGTAATGCGTGCTGCGAATCCCCAGGTGTGAAGCGATCCTCTTGCGAAGCTCGCGATTCACGTCGGCCACGCTGGCCTCACCATCAATCTCCTGGAACCCGTGGCGCTTCGAGAGATACTCGAACTCGCGCTTGATCATCGATTGATAGCGGACGAACGACTGAAACAGATCATTCGACAGCGACATATCCCGGCCCGATTCCCAGTTGCTGATTGTTTGCGACTTCTTGA